>JBEHYF010000109.1:0-18541 GCA_048498315.1 Actinomycetota bacterium | reverse complement strand
ATCTCCGTACGCCGACGCGGTCACCCGCCTGGTGCTGGAGCCGCTCGGGCTGGACGACGCGTCGCTTCCGGCAAGCGCGCCCGAGCCCGGCACCGGCGCGATGGCCGGTTACGCCATGACGGCGGCGGGCGCCTTCGTACCGGCCACGCCGGGCATCTGCACCGTTCCGGCGGCCGCCGGGCTGTGGGCGACCGCCGCCGACCTGGTGCGTCTCGGGCTGGGGTGGTCATCGCTGCTGCCCGCCCGGCTCGCGCACGAGGCTCTCACACCGCAGTCCGCGCGGACCTCCTCCGGATACCGGGCGGGCCTGGGCTGGCTGATCGCCCCCCGGGGAGACATCGCCGTGCACGCGGGCATGGGTCCCGGCGCCACCGCGGCGCTGCTGGTCGACACGGGCGACGGCCAGGTCCGCGTGTCCGTGGCGGACCGGGCCGTGCCGCTCGCCTCCATGCACGACCGGCTTGTGCGCCCGGAGGCGGGAGCCCCACCACGGAACGGCCCGAGGAGTGAGACCGATGAGACATCGACCACGACGGAATCGAGCAGGTGACGACCTGATGCAGCAACTCATCCCCCTCATCCCCATCATCGCCGTCATCGCGCTGCTGATCGCCGGTACCGTTGCCGCCCGGCGCCGGCGCTACAAGATCGGCGGCGACGTGATCGTGCGCTGCCGCGATGGCCACCTGTTCACGACGATCTGGATTCCGGGGGCGTCGTTCAAGGCGATCCGCCTCGGCCTGGTCCGGCTGCAGTACTGCCCCGTCGGCCACCATCTGACATTCGTGGTTCCGGTACGGGACGAGGACCTCACCGCGGAGGAGCGGCGCATCGCCGCGGCGCACCACGACGCGCGGCTGCCATGACCGCCACGTACCACCACACCGGCCCAGGTACCACCACGCCCGCCTGACCGCCACGCCACCACACCCGCCCGCCGGGGGCCGCCACGCCGGCGGGCCAACCGGCGGCTCCACCCCGCCGGGCGGGCGAACCGCCGGCACCGTCGCCCCCCGGCGGGCTCCTGACGGATTCGTGACACCGCCCCGGCGCGCCCCCTCTCCGTCCGGGCGCCGGCGCCGCAGGGGTGCCCGGGCTGCCGGGGCGTGATCCGCGGGTCTCGCGCGGGGGCAGGGCGCGGGCCGTTAGGGCTCCGTTAATACCTCCGCAGGCCGCGCTAAGGCCGCGTCAACGGCGTCCGAAACCACGATTTTCCGGCGTTTACTCATCTGTGTCCCCACAAACGGGGGCCGGCAGGCGAGCATTCGGCTGCCGTTGGCACTCGGGGAGGGACGCCATGGCCGGGCTCGACTCGTCCCCCTGGGCGCTGGCCGGCGGGAGCGCCACCGTTTTCGCCCTAGGCGTCGTGCTGGACCGGCTGCCGTGGCAGGCGGCCTTCGCGGCGTCCGTGGTCGCCGTGCTGATCTGGGCATGGCAGGCCGGGCCGCTGGCCGGCGCCGCCCTCGGCGGGATCGCGTGGATGTGCGTCACGGGCTTCGACGTACACCGGCTCGGGTACATCGCGATTACCGGGAGTGACGACATCGTGCGGGCGGCGGTGCTCGTGCTCGCCGGCCTCCTGGCCGCGTCGGGGTACGCGGTCGTGGCCGCCGCCCGCCGCCGTCGGCGGGCCGGCCAACTGCGGGCCGACCTCCACGAGGCCGACCACACCGCCGAGATCGCCTCGGCGGCCGCGGCCGGGCGCGTGATCCCGATGCAGCGTCGCGCCGGCGAGCCCTCCCTCGAAACGAACAGAGGAAACAAGACAGATGGCTGACATGGCCTACGTCGTGCTGACGGTCGCGATCTTCGCGCTGTTCGGCCTGGTCGTGAAGGCGGTCGAGCGGTTGTGAGCCGCGACCGAACCCGACGTAGCGAGCGGAGTGGTCGGCCGAGGTACGAGGCCGGCCGCGTAGCGAGTGAGGAGCGGTGAGGGCGCCATGAGCACAGAGAACCTCATCGGGCTGATCCTTGCGGTCGCCCTTTCGATCTTCCTGGTCGCGGCCCTGCTGTTCCCGGAGCGTTTCTAGATGAGCACGACGACGGCGGGCATCCTGTTCACGGGGTCGCTCGCCCTCGCCCTGGCCGTCGTGTACCGGCCACTGGGCGACCACATGTACCGGGTCTACACCGGCACCCGGCACGCGCTGGTCGAGCGCGTGATCTACCGGCTGATCGGGGCCGATCCGGACGCCGAGCAGACGTGGGGCATGTACGCCCGCAGCGTGCTGGCGTTCTCGGCGGTATCAGTGCTGTTCCTGTACGGCTTCCAGCGGCTGCAGAACCATCTGATGCTGAGCCTGGGCTTCAAGCCGGTGATGACGCACCAGGCGTGGAACACCGCGATCAGCTTCGTCACCAACACGAACTGGCAGTCCTACTCCGGCGAGTCGACGATGGGCCATCTGGTGCAGATGGCCGGGCTGGCGGTGCAGAACTTCGTGTCCGCGGCCGTCGGCATGGCGGTGGCGATCGCCCTGGTCCGCGGGTTCGCCCGCAAGCGGACCGAGCACCTCGGCAACTTCTGGGTGGACCTGGTGCGCGGCACCTTGCGGATCCTGCTGCCCATCGCGTTCGTCGCGGCGCTCACCTTGGTCGCCGGCGGTGCGGTGGAGAACTTCCACGCCCCGCACACGATCCAGACGCTCGCCGGCGCCAAGCAGGCGATCACCGGCGGGCCGGTGGCCAGCCAGGAAGTGATCAAGGAGTTGGGCACCAACGGCGGCGGCTTCTACAACGCCAACTCCGCCCACCCGTTCGAGAACCCGACGGCGTGGACGAACTGGCTGGAGATCTTCCTCATTCTCGTCATCCCCTTCAGCCTGCCGCGGACGTTCGGCCGCATGGTCGGCAGCAACAGGCAGGGCTACGCGATCGTGTCGGTGATGGCCACGCTGGCGATCATCAGCATGACGCTGATCTCCGCATTCCAGCTCACGCACCACGGCACCGTGCCGACGGCGGTCGGCGCGTCGATGGAGGGCGTGGAGACCCGGCTCGGCGTGGCGAACTCGGCGACGTTCGCCGACGCGACGACGCTCACCTCGACCGGAGCGGTGGACTCGTTCCACGACTCGTACACGAGCCTCGGCGGCATGATGACGCTGTTCAACATGATGCTCGGCGAGGTCGCGCCCGGCGGGGTCGGCTCGGGCCTGTACGGCATGCTGGTCCTCGCCGTGATCACGGTGTTCGTGGCGGGCCTGATGGTGGGCCGCACGCCGGAGTACCTCGGAAAGAAGATCGGCAGCCGTGAGATCAAGTTCGCGGCGGTGTACTTCCTGATCACTCCCCTGTGCGTTCTGGTCGGCACCGCGTTCGCCATGGCGCTTCCGGGCGAGCGCGCGGGGATGCTCAACCACGGCCCGCACGGCCTGTCCGAGGTGTTGTACGCCTTCACCTCGGCGTCGAACAACAACGGGTCGGCGTTCGCCGGCCTCACCGCGAGCACCGCCTGGTACGACACGGCGCTGGGCCTGGCGATGGTCTTCGGACGCTTCCTGCCGATGATCTTCGTGCTCGCCCTGGCCGGATCCCTGGCACGCCAGGGCCGTACGCCGGCGTCGGAGGGCACGCTGCCCACACACCGCCCGCAGTTCGTCGGCATGGTCGCCGGTGTCACGGTCATCCTCGTCGCTCTCACCTTCCTCCCGGCGCTCGCGCTCGGGCCGTTGGCAGAAGGAATCCACTAGATGTCCACGCGTGTCACCGAAGCACCGACGACCCGGACACCGGCCCCCGGACCGTCCGGCGGCCGTGTCCAGGGCGGCCTGCTCGACCCGAAACAGCTCCTCAAGTCACTGCCGGACGCGGTCAGGAAGCTCGATCCGCGCACCATGTGGCGCAACCCGGTGATGTTCACCGTCGAGATCGGCGCCGTCTGGTCGACGATCCTCGCGGTCGCGCGGCCGAGCTGGTTCGCCTGGCTGATCGTCGTGTGGCTCTGGCTCACCGTGATCTTCGCGAACCTGGCCGAGGCGGTCGCCGAGGGCCGCGGCAAGGCCCAGGCCGACACGCTGCGCCGGGCCAAGACGGACACCATGGCCCGTCGGCTGATCGGCTGGGCTCCGGGCAGGGAGGTGCCCGAGGAGTCGGTGCCCGCGCCGGAACTGCGGCAGGGCGACCACGTCGTGGTCGAGGCCGGCCAGATCATCCCCGGTGACGGCGACGTCGTCGAGGGCATCGCCAGCGTCGACGAGTCGGCGATCACCGGCGAGTCGGCCCCGGTCATCCGGGAATCCGGCGGCGACCGCAGCGCGGTCACCGGCGGCACCAAGGTGCTGTCCGACCGGATCGTCGTGAAGATCACCCAGAAGCCCGGCGAGAGCTTCATCGACAAGATGATCGCGCTGGTCGAGGGCGCGAACCGGCAGAAGACCCCCAACGAGATCGCGCTGAACATCCTGCTCGCCTCGCTGACGATCATCTTCGTGATGGCGGTCGCGACGCTGCAGCCGCTGGCGATCTTCTCCACGGCGAACCAGCCCGGCGTGCCCGGCTCGCCCGCGCTGGGCGCGCACGGCGTCAGCGGGATCGTCATGGTCTCCCTCCTGGTCTGCCTGATCCCCACCACGATCGGCGCACTGCTGTCGGCGATCGGCATCGCCGGCATGGATCGGCTCGTACAGCGCAATGTGCTCGCCATGAGCGGCCGCGCCGTGGAGGCGGCCGGCGACGTCAATACGCTGCTGTTGGACAAGACCGGCACGATCACGCTCGGCAACCGTCAGGCCGCCGAGTTCACCCCGGTCGCCGGAGTCACCGAGCGGGCGCTGGCCGACGCGGCTCAGCTGTCCAGCCTCGCCGATGAGACCCCCGAGGGCCGTTCGATCGTGGTGTTCGCCAAGACCGCGTACGGCCTGCGCGAGCGCAACCCCGGCGAGCTGTCACACGCCACCTGGGTCGAGTTCACCGCCCAGACCCGCATGTCCGGCGTCGACCTGGACGGCGACGGGCGTCCGGGCCGGACGCGGCTGCTGCGCAAGGGCGCGGCGACCGCGGTGATGAAATGGGTGCGCGACAACGGCGGCCACCCCACCGACGAGGTCGGGCCCATCGTGGACGGGATCTCGGCCAGCGGCGGCACCCCGCTCGTCATCGGCGAAGTCATCCGGGAGGACGGGAAGACCGCCGCGCACGTCCTCGGCGTCATCCACCTCAAGGACGTGGTCAAGGCCGGGATACGCGAGCGGTTCGACGAGATGCGCCGGATGGGCATCCGCACCGTCATGATCACCGGTGACAATCCGCTGACGGCCCGCGCCATCGCCGAGGAGGCCGGCGTGGACGACTTCCTCGCCGAGGCCAAACCCGAGGACAAGATGGCGCTGATCAAGAGAGAGCAGGAGGGCGGGCGGCTCGTCGCGATGACCGGCGACGGCACCAACGACGCGCCCGCGCTCGCCCAGGCCGACGTCGGCGTGGCCATGAACACCGGCACGTCCGCGGCCAAGGAGGCCGGCAACATGGTCGACCTGGACTCCAATCCGACGAAGCTCATCGAGATCGTCGAGATCGGCAAGCAGTTGCTGATCACCCGCGGGGCCCTGACGACCTTCTCGATCGCCAACGACATCGCCAAGTACTTCGCAATCATCCCGGCGATGTTCGCGGCGGTCTACCCGGGGCTGGACAAGCTCAACATCATGCGGCTCTACAGCCCGCAGTCGGCGATCCTGTCCGCGGTCATCTTCAACGCGGTCATCATCGTGGCGCTGATCCCGCTCGCCCTGCGCGGGGTCAAGTACCGCCCGTCCAGCGCCTCCAAGCTGCTCTCCCGCAACCTGTACATCTACGGTGTCGGCGGCATCATCGCGCCGTTCATCGGCATCAAGATCATCGATCTGCTCATCCATTTCCTTCCGGGGATGTCCTGACATGCGCCTGCCCACCTGGATCCGCCGGCACCTCGCCGCTGTCCGCGCCCTGCTCGTCCTGACCGTGATCACGGGCGTGCTCTATCCGCTCGCGGTGTGGGTCGTGGCCTTCGTTCCCGGCCTGCACGGCCGCGCGGAGGGCTCGATGGTGGAGCTCGACGGCAAGGTCGTCGGCAGCCGCATCATCGGCCAGCTGTTCACCGGCAAGGACGGCAACCCGCTCAAGCAGTACTTCCAGGGCCGCCCGTCCGCCGCCGGCGACGGCTACGACCCGACCGCCAGCTCTGCGAGCAACCTCGGGCCGGAGGACATCGTCGACACGCTGCCCGACCCCAAGCTGGTCAAGGCCGGAAAGGAGGACCCGCACGCCAAGACCAGCCTGCTCACCCAGGTCTGCTCCCGCAGTAAGGCGGTCGGCGCGTTGGAAGGCGTGGACGGGTCCCGCCCGTTCTGCACCCCCGGTGGCGTGGGCGCGGTGCTGTCGGTCTTCGGCCCGCGGGACCGCACCGGGCACGTCGCCCGGCCGACCCGCGTGGTCAGCGTCAACGAGGAGTGCGGCGTAGTGGCCAGGCCGTTCATCGCCACCTACCGGGGCGTCCCCGTGGAGTGCGCGAAGTACGGTGAGGACTATCAGAAGGGCGAGATCGTGCCGATCCGCGGCACCGCTCCGGCCCACCCGGTGGTGCCGGCCGACGCGGTCACCGCGAGCGGCAGCGGCCTCGACCCGCACATCTCCCCCGCCTACGCGCGCCTGCAGGCGCCGCGCGTCGCGAAGGCCCGCGGCATCACGGTGCAGCAGGTCCTGGCCGCGATCAAGGACAACGAGGATGGCAGGGTGTTCGGCTTCATGGGCGCCCCCCACGTCAACGTCCTGCAGCTCAACATCGAACTCGACAAGAAGTATCCGCTCCACGGGTGACGCCATGAGGGCGGAGAAGGGGTGAGAAGGCATGGCTCGCGGGCGGTTGCGCGTCTACCTGGGCGCCGCGCCGGGCGTCGGGAAGACGTACGCGATGCTGTCGGAGGGACACCGCCGCAAGGAGCGCGGCACGGACGTCGTCGTCGGCTTCGTCGAGTGCTACGGCCGCCCGCGCACCATTGCGCTCGTGGACGGGCTGGAGCTGGTCCCGCGCCAGACGATCCCCTATCGGGGAACGTCGTTCACCGAGCTCGACACCGACGCCGTCATCGCCCGCGCCCCGGCGGTCGCGCTGATCGACGAGCTGGCCCACACGAACATCCCCGGCTCCCGCAACACCAAGCGCTGGCAGGACATCGAGGAGATCCTCGAGGCCGGCATCGATGTGATCACGACGGTGAACATCCAGCACCTGGACTCCGTCAACGACGTCGTCGAGCAGATCACCGGCATTCCGCAGCGCGAGACCGTCCCGGACGAGGTCGTGCGCCGCGCCGACCAGGTGGAGCTGGTCGACATGGCACCGGAGGCGCTGCGCCGCCGGATGGCGCACGGCAACATCTACGCCCCCGAGAAGATCGACGCGGCGCTGTCGAACTACTTCCGCGTCGGGAACCTCACGGCGCTGCGCGAGCTGGCCCTGCTATGGCTGGCCGACAAGGTCGACGACCAGCTCGACCGCTACCGCGCCGACCACGGCATCGCCGCGACGTGGGAGGCGCGTGAGCGCGTCGTCGTCGCGCTGACCGGCGGGCCGGAGGGCGACACGCTGATCCGCCGCGCCGCGCGCATCGCCGACCGCGCCAAGGGCGCCGACCTGTTCGCCGTGCACGTCACCACCGGTGACGGGCTGGCCGGCGCCAGCCCCGCGAACCTGGCCCGGCAGCGCACGCTCGTCGAGAGCCTGGGCGGCACCTACCACCAGGTCGTCGGCGACGACATCCCGCAGGCGCTGCTGGACTTCGCCCGGGGCGTCAACGCCACCCAGCTCGTGCTGGGCGCCTCGCGGCGCGGGCGGATCGCCCAGCTGTTCTCCCGCGGTGTCGGGGTCACCACCACGGCGATGTCCGGGGCGATCGACGTGCACATGGTCACGCACGAGGAGGTGGCCAAGAGCCGGAGCCGGCCCCGGCGGGCCGGCGGCCTCACGCGCCGCCGCCAGGCCGCCGGGTTCGCCTTCGCCGCCGCCGGGCTGCCGCTGCTCACCGTGCTGCTGGCCCGCCTGCGCGGCGAGCTGACGCTGCCCAGCGACATCCTGCTGTTCCTCGTCGCGGTCGTCGCCGTGGCGCTGGCCGGCGGGATCTACGCCGCCCTGTTCGCGGCCGTCGCCGGGTCGCTGCTGCTCAACTACTACTTCACCGTGCCCATCCACCGGTTCACGATCAACCAGCACGAGAACGTGCTCGCTCTGATCTGCTACATCATCGTCGCGGTCGCGGTGAGCGTCGTCGTGGAGATGGCCGCCCGGCGCACCCGTGATGCGGCCCGCGCGGGCGCCGACGCCGAGCTGCTGTCCGACCTGGCCGGCAGCGTGCTGCGCGGCTGGGGCGGCACCGCCCGGCGGCACGGCGCGCTCGTGGACCTGCTCGAACGGCTGCGCGTGACGTTCGGCCTCACCAACGTGACGCTGCTGGAGCGGCGGCCGGACGCGCCGCTGACCCCCGACCGCCAGACCGATCCGGAGTGCTGGCGGATCGTCGCGACGGTCGGCGGGGAGCCGTGCTGCACGCCCGACGACGGCGACGCCGAGGTCCCCGTCGCGGAAGACCTGTCCCTCGTCCTGCGCGGCCGCACGCCGTCGGCCGCGGACCGGCGGGTGCTGGAGGCGTTCGCCGCCCAGGCCGCCGTCGCGCTGCGCCAGCAGCGCCTGGCCGAGGAGGCCGAGCAGGCGCGACCGCTCGCCGAGGCCGACCGGATGCGCACCGCGCTGCTCGCCGCCGTCAGCCATGACCTGCGCTCCCCGCTCGCCTCCGCCAAGGCCGCCGTGGAGAGCCTGCGCACCGGCGAGGTCGCCTGGAGCGCGGCCGAGCGCGACGAGCTGCTGGCCACCGCCGACGAATCCCTCGCCCGGCTCGACCGGCTCGTCGCGAACCTGCTCGACATGAGCCGCCTGCAGGCCGGCGTGCTCGGCGCGACCGTGCAGCCGGTGGCCGTCCAGGAGATCGTCCCGTACGCGGTGCACGAGCTCGGCGCGGGCGACGTCCGGCTCCAGATCCCCGACGACCTGCCCGACGCCCTCGCCGACCCGGTGCTGCTGGAGCGCGTGCTGGTCAACGTCGTCGGCAACGCCGTCCAGCACAGTCCGCCGGGCGAGCCGGTGCTCATCACCGCCAGCGCGCACGCCGGCCACCTCGAACTGCGGGTGATCGACCGCGGGCCCGGCATCCCGCAGGCCGACCGGGATCGCGTCTTCCAGCCGTTCCAGCGGCTCGGAGATCGCGGCCACGGAACCGGCGTCGGACTCGGGCTGGCGTTGTCCCGCGGCCTCATGGAGGCCATGGACGGCACGCTGACCCCCGACGACACTCCGGGCGGCGGCCTGACGATGATCGTCACGCTGCCCGTGCTGCCCGCCGACATCGCCGATCCGGCACTGACGTCACGCGTCGACTCGCTGCGAGGGAGGCGGAACCGATGACGCGCATCCTCGTCGTCGACGACGAGCCCCAGATCACCCGGGCGCTGGCGCTCAACCTGCGGGCCCGCCAGTACGAGGTCGCGGTCGCGCGCGACGGCAGCGAGGCGCTGCGGCGGGCCGGCGACTGGCATCCCGACGTCGTCGTGCTCGACCTGGGCCTGCCGGACCTCGACGGCATCGAGGTGATCCACGGGCTGCGCGGCTGGACCGAGGTGCCGATCGTCGTGCTGTCGGGACGTGCCGGCGCCGAGGACAAGATCATCGCGCTCGACGCCGGCGCCGACGACTACGTGACCAAACCGTTCGGGGTGGACGAGCTGCTCGCCCGGATCCGCGCGGTCAGCCGCCGCAGCGGCGCGCCGGACCTGGCGCCCACCGTCCAGGTCGGCGATCACCTCATCGACCTGGCCGCCAAGACCGTCACGCCGGAGGTGCACCTCACGCCGATCCAGTGGCGGCTGATCGAGATCCTGCTGCGCAACCCGGGCAAGCTGATCAGCCAGCGCTGGCTGCTCACCCAGGTGTGGGGCCCGTCGTACGCGCGCAAGACCAACTACCTGCGCCAGTACATGGCCCAGCTCCGCCAGAAGCTCGAGGCGGACCCTTCCCATCCCCGGCACCTGCTCACCGAGCCCGGCATGGGCTACCGCTTCCAGCCGTAGCGGCCGATGTCCGCTCTCTCCACCTGGCGAAGGCCGCGCTTCCGGCCGACCGGGGATGCCGAACGCCACCGGCTGTCCGTCACCGGCGGCCTCGCCGCCCTGTCGCTGGACGCGATGGCGTCCGTGGCGTACGGGCCCGAGGCCATCGTCATCGTCCTCGCCCTCGCGGGCGGGGCCGGTCTCAGCTACACGCTGCCGGTGACCATGGCCATCGCCGGCCTGCTCGGCGTGCTCACCCTGTCCTACCGCCAGGTGATCGCCGCCTTCCCGCAAGGCGGCGGGGCGTACGGAGTGGCCAAGACCCACCTCGGCCGGCGCGCGTCGCTCGTCGCGGCCGCGTCCCTGGTCGTCGACTACGTGCTCAACGTCGCCGTGTCGATCGCGGCGGGCGTCGCGGCGCTCACGTCCGCGATGCCGGCCCTCCTGCCGTACACGGTGTGGCTGTGCCTGGCGGTGCTGGCCGCGGTGACAGCGGTGAACCTGCGCGGGATCGCGCACAGCGCCCGGCTGTTCATCGCGCCGACGGCGGTCTTCGTGCTGTCGATCGCCGCGGTGATCGTCGTCGGGCTCTTCCGCGACCGTCCGGTCTCCGTCGAGCACGCCGCCGCGCAGGCGCACGACCTGCGGGCCGTCGGTGTGCTGTTGCTGCTGCGCGCGTTCGCGAACGGGTGCGCGGCGCTGACCGGCGTCGAGGCGATCGCCAACGCCGTGCCCTCCTTCCGCCGCCCGCGGGTCCAGCGGGCGCAGCGGGCGGAGGTCGCGCTGGGCGCGCTGCTGGGTGTCATGCTCATCGGGATCGCGGTGCTGATCGGCCGGTTCGGCATCCGCCCGGTCCACGGCGTCACGATCCTCTCGCAGGTCACCGCCGGCTCCCTCGGCCACGGCATCGGCTACTACGTCGTGCAGTTCGCCACTGTCGTGCTGCTGGCCCTGGCCGCCAACACCTCCTTCGGCGGCCTGCCCGTGCTGGCGCAGCTCCTGGCCAAGGACAACAACCTGCCGCACCTGTTCGCGCTGCGCGCGGAACGGCAGGTCCATCGCTACGGCATCGGTTTCCTGGCCCTGACCGCCGGCCTGCTGCTCATCGGCACGGACGGCGACATGAACACGCTGGTCCCGCTGTTCGCGATCGGCGTCTTCATCGGCTTCACGCTGTCCCAGGCCGGCATGGTGCGACGCTGGGTGACCACCCGGCCTCCCGGCTGGTGGCCGCGCACCCTCCTCAACGGCGTGGGAGCCGTGCTCACCGGCCTGGCCGCCGTGGTGATCTCGGTCACGAAGTTCATGGAAGGCGGGTGGCTCATCGTGGCGACGGTGCCCCTCCTGGTCGTCCTGATGTCCGCGGTGCACCGGGCGTACGGACGGATCGGCGCCCGCCTGGAGCTGGGCCGCACGCCCGCGCCGCCGCGTCCCCGCCGCTCGGTGGTGGTCGTCCCGGTCGGCGACGTGAACCGGCTGACCCGCGAGGCCGTCGCGGCCGCGCTCTCGCTCGGCGACCGGGTCGTCGCCGTGCGGGTCACCCATCCCGACGAGCCGGAGGATGCCGAGCGGTTCGTCGAGGCCTGGGAGCGCTGGTCCCCCGGCGTCGACCTCGTCCTGGTGAACGACGAGCACCGCCGCCTCGTCGGGCCGATCGTCGAGTACGTCCGCGGGGTTCGCGCGCGCGGCGAGCCGCACGTGTTCGTGCTCATCCCCGAGGTGGAACCGGTCCACGTCTGGCAGCGGATCCTGCAGAACCAGCGCGGGGCCGTCCTCGCCCACGCGCTGCGCCGCGACACCGACGTGGTCGTGTGCCGTCTGCGGTTCCGCCTCGCGCCGATCGCCGGCCCCGACCCCACGCCGTCCTGACGGCGGTGCCTCCCTGCCGGCCAGGTGACGGCCGGGCCGGACGTGCCCGTGACGGCGGCCCGCCCCGGCCCCGGCGGGGCGGCGCACCAGCCGCTCCGGTCACGGCCGGAACGGACCGGCCGACGACGATTCGGATCACAGAGGTGAATGGGCACGATACCCTACGCTCTGCTGCTGATCGGCGGCTTCGCCGCGCTGGTCGCCGGCGCGCTGGTGTTCACCAACGCGGCCGAGTGGGCGGGGGTGCGGCGCCGCTCATCGCCTCCTGGACGGGCCCCGTACGCGGGCGCGGTCGTCTCGATCGTCGTGCTGCGGTGAGCCTGCCACGGCGTCACCCGGGCACGGTCGGCGTCGTCCGCAGAAGCGGCCGACATCGTCCACAGAAACGGTCGGCGGCGCCCCGCCCGGCCGCGCGCTCTCCGGCGCGAGGCGGGGCCTGAGATGGACTGCGCGCAGCGGTGCCGACGGGGCCTTGACGGCCGGAGGCGCGATCTCTACGCGTCCTTGACGCCTCGCGTCGGCACAGCTCAGAAAGGCGTAGAAGGTGCGTCAAGAGCACTTGCCGCGGCCGATCCCGCAGGCTTGACTCTTCTTCGTGACCACCGACGGAAGGATCCCGCGCCCCAGCGGATGCGCCCCCTGGGCGTCCCATCCCGCGGCCCGGCGGCTCCGCCGATGCGCGTTCCCCCGGACCGCGCTCGTCACCCGCCGATGCGGCGTTCTCCGCGACCGGCGCCCTCCTCATCGCCGGGCACGCGGCCGGTAGCCGCACGCCGCGGAAGCCCCTCCCGCACCCGGCGCCACCCGCTCGCCGATCCACCGGATCCGCCGAAACGCCGCCGGCGGCGTCGTTTGCGGGGCCTTTCATTCCTCTCCCTTTGGATGGATCATGTCTGAAATCGGCCTGAGCACGCCCGGCACCAGCCGGGGGCTTACGGTCCTCATCACCGGCGCGACGAGCGGCATCGGGCTGGAGACCGCCCGGCGCCTCGCCACCGCCGGCAACAGGGTGATCGTGCACGCGCGCACCGCCGACGAGGGCGAACTCGCCTTCGAAAAGCTCGTGAAGGCCGGCGCCGACCCGCTGCGACTGCGGCCGGCCGTGGCCGACTTCTCCCGGCTGGACGATGTGCGCCGTCTCGCGGACCACGTCGCCCGCGCCCACCGTGAGATCGACGTCCTCATCAACAACGCCGCGGTGGCCGGCCCGGAGCGCCGCACCCTCACCCCGGACGGGCACGAGCTGACCTTCCAGGTCAACTACCTCGCCCCGTACCTGCTCACCCGGCTGCTGTGGGAGCCGCTGACGTCCGGCCGGCGCGGCCGCGTCGTCAACGTGTCCTCCTCCCTCCACCGGTCGGGGCACCTGCACTGGGGTGACCTCGACAACATCGTCCGCTACGCGCCGGTCGCCGCCTACGCGCAGTCGAAGCTCGCCCTGACCATGTTCACCCGTGCCATCGCCGAGCACGGCCAGGCGGGTCCAGCGGCGGTTGCGGTACATCCCGGGATCGTCACCACACCGCTGATGCGGATCTACGGACGGACCGGCGGCCCGGTCACCGACGGCGCCGTGGCGCTGATCCACTTCGCGACGAGCGACGGGTCACCCATGGACAACGGCGCCTACTTTCACGGACTCACCCAGTCCCATCCGGCCCCGCTCGTCCGGGACCGCAGGGCGGTCGGGCGCCTCTGGAAGCTCACCGCCCGCATCACCGGACTGGGGTGATCGGACCGGCGGACCGGCCTGAGTGCGGGGAGGCTCGGTCCGCCGGGCGCCGTCCATGCGCGGAAGACGGCGCCCGAGAGGCCGGCGCGGCGACGTGATGAACAGGCCGACACGTGCCATGGAGACGCCTGGGGCCGCGTCGCCGCGCCCGTTCGCCACCGAAGAAACGGAGAGAAGGACAGATGTCCGTGATGCGGATGGGGGGCGCCGCCCGGCGCGGGCGTCGCCCGCGTGGGATCGTGCGGCGGCTCGGGCTGGACCGCAACCCGCTGCGGCGTCCGGTGGACCGCGTGGAGACGGCGATCCGTCTCGGGCTCGCGGCGGCGTTCCTGCTCGCCGCGCCGTGGACGGCCGCCGTCGCGAGCCGGCACGCGAGAACATCCGGCTTGCATGCGCTTCAGGAGCAGGCGGCGCGGTACCGGGTGACCGCGACACTCGTCGAAGACTCGCCGCCGATATCGGCGAACGTGCATGCGGCACGGCCGGAGACGATGACCAAGGCGCGGTGGACGGCACCGGACGGCTCGGCGCGGACCGGCGACATCTCCGTTCCCTGGGGCCGTCGGGCGGGCGCGGCCACGACGATCTGGATCGACGCGGCCGGTCACCCTGCCGATCCGCCGCTACGGCGCGCTCAGCTTCCCGGCCGCGAGGTCGCGGCCGCCGCGTGCTCCTGCGTCGTTCTGGCATTGACCGTCCTCCTCCTCGACCAGGCCGCCCGGTACGTGCTGCAACGGCGGCGGATGGCCTGGTGGGAGGCGGGCTGGGCCGAGATTGAGCCACGGTGGACCGGGCGGCGACGCCACCCGTGAAGCCGATCGGTGGCCCGGCGGCCGTACCGCGGGCTCGGATTCGGCGTGGGACGCCGGATCCGGGCGCGGCGGGGTCAGATGTCGACCTGGGAGCCCATGACGACGGTGCGCGGTTCGGGCAGGTGGAAGTACTCGGCCGGGCTGGCGGCGTTGTGCGCGAGGGCGAGGAACAGCTTCTTGCGCCACTGGCGCATTCCCGGGGTGTCGGTCAGCCGGAGGCTGACCCGCGACACGAAGTAGGAGGCGCGCTCGGCGTCGATGTCCAGCAGCTCGTCGCCGCGGTGCGCGGCGGCCATGCGCAGGGCGGCCGGCACGTCCTGCTCGTCCTGGAAGCCGTACCGGGCGGTGAGGTGGACGATCCCGTCGTCGCGGTAGCCCAGGTCGTCGATGGCGAGCCGTTCGCCGGGCGGGACGTACGGGATGTTCTCCGATACCACCGACACGATCACGACGTGCTGGTGGACGACGTGGTTGTGCTCGAAGTTGGCGCGCAGCGCGAGCGGTGTGGTCTCCTTCGTCGGGTGCGGGAAGACCGCCGTGCCCGGCACACGCGCGATGTCGGCGCCGCGGAGGCGCTCGATGAACTCCGGAAGCGGGCCCTCCTTGGCCGTCCGGCGGGCGGTGACGATCTCCCGGCCGTGCTCCCACGTCTTCATCACCGTGAACACCGACACGGCGATCAGCAGCGGCAGCCAGCCGCCGTGCGTGACCTTCGTCAGGTTCGCGGAGAAGTACAGGAGCTCCGCGCCGCCGATCACGACGCCGGTGAGGATCAGCTTCCACCGCGGCCAGCGCCACTGCACATGCGCGATGACCAGGAACAGCGACGTGGTGATCAGGAAGGTGCCGGTCACCGCCAGCCCGTAGGCGGTCGCCAGACGCCCGGACGAGCGGAAGCCGAACATCAGGATCAGCACGCCGGCGAACAGGATCCAGTTGATCGCCGGCACGTACACCTGGCCGACCTCGCGCGGCGAGGTGTGCCGGATGCGCAGGCGCGGCAGGAAGCCCAGCCGGACCGCCTGGCGGGACACGGAGAACGCGCCGGAGATCACCGCCTGCGAGGCGATCACCGTGGCGGCGGTCGCCAGCACGACCATCGGCAGCCGCGCCCAGCCGGGGAGCAGGAGGAAGAACGGGCTGGCGGTGTTGTCCGGGTTCCGCAGGATCAGCGCGCCCTGGCCGAGGTAGTTCAGCGTCAGCGCCGGGAAGACCACGGCGAACCACACCCGGCGGATCGGGCCGCGGCCGAAGTGGCCCATGTCCGCGTAGAGCGCCTCCGCACCGGTGATCACCAGCACGACGGCGCCGAGGGCGACGAAGGCGACGTACGGGTGGGCCACGAGGAACGCGCCCGCGTACGTCGGCGACAGGCCCGCGATGACGCCCGGCCGCTGGACCACCTCGCCGATCCCGGCGAGCGCCAGCGAGGAGAACCACACCAGCATGATCGGCCCGAACAGGTTTCCCACCCGGTGGGTGCCCCACCGCTGGAAGAGGAACAGCAGGGTGAGGATGACCACGGCGATCGGCACCACCACGTGGCCCACCTCGGGCGAGCTGACCTTCAGGCCCTCCACCGCCGACAACACCGAGATCGCCGGCGTGATCACGCTGTCGCCGTAGAACAGCGACGCGCCGAACACCCCGAGCGCCATCACCACCGCCGCCCGGCCGCGCACGTCGCGCAGCACCCGGCGCACCAGTGCGGCGAGGGCCATCACGCCGCCCTCGCCGTCGTTGTCGGCCCGCAGGATCAGCGTCACGTACTTGATCGAGACGATCAGCGTGATCGTCCAGAACACCAGCGAGATGACGCCGTAGACGTCGCCCCGCGTCGGGTGCACGGCACCGTTGTCGATCGCGAAGACGGTCTTCAGGGCGTACAGCGGGCTGGTCCCGATGTCGCCGAAGACGACGCCCAGCGCGCCAAGCATCAACGCGACGCGTCCCGCCTCCCCGCCGGGCGAGCGCCGAGACGAGCCGGACGTCTCCTCGGCAACCCCTGATTCGGCCATGCGCCCATACCTACCCGACGATCCGCCGGCCAGTGCCGCCGGGTCGCCCGCGAGACGAACGACGACCGGCCGCCCGCCGCCGCCCTCGGCCGGCGCTCGCACGACCAACCCGCTCGCGATCCGGTCCCCTCGCCTGCCGCGTTCCCCGGCACCGGCGCCGCAGCGCCGCGCGGGTCCTATTCCGCGGAAGCGCCGGGCGGACTCGGGCGGACGGACGGGAGCGTACGGCCGCGGGCCGGCGGAAGCGGCCGACGGAGGCGGATACGGGCGCACGGATGGGGCGTACGGACGCGGGCGGTCCAGGGGATTCGGCAACGTCGGGAGACGTGCCCCCTGGCGGGCCGCGCCACCACCCGCACCCGCTCACCGGCCGCCGTCTCCGCATCGGCCGGGCCTGTTCGCATCAGACCTGCTCGCACCGGGCCTGCTCACCGGCTGACGTGAGTGCGGGCGCCGGCCGGGGCTCGGGCGGAACGATGGACCGCACCCGCCGGTACGGTTGCGCTGGGCATCCCGTATCGACCGACGAGGAGGGCGCGTGCCGACGTCGTCGACGTTCGCCGAGCCGCCAGAGCTGCTGAACAACGACCCGGAGGGCTTCGCATGGGGCGTCTGGCACGACCGTACCCCCAAGCTGATCGCCCGCATCCGCGATGGAGCACCGTACGGCCCCGCCCAGCGGGAGGCGCTCGACACCCTGTGGGAGGAGATCTCCGCGGAGCCGATGCGGCCGCTCGGCCCGCACGCCCACGACCGCGCGACGTGGGCCGCGTGGGGTGCCGCGCACTTCGGCCGGCCCTGGCTGGACGCGCCGTTCCTGTGGTCGGAGTCGTACTTCTACCGGCGGCTGCTCGACGCCGTCGGCTACTTCGAGCCGGGGCCGTGGCGCGGGCTCGACCCGTTCGAGCCGATGAAGACCGCCGAGCTGCGCGCTCCCGGCCTCGAACCCGACCTGCGCGCCATGGACGCGCTGGAGACCCGGCCGCCCGAAGAGCGCGGCAGGGCGAAGCTGCTGGCCGCTCTGTGGGGCAACCGGGCCGACCTGGGGTTCCGGATCGGCATGGCCCCGGGGGCGTCGGATGTCGCGATGGAAGGGCTGATCGCCGACGAGAGCGCGGTGCTGTGGCGCCTGCTCGGCCCCGAGGCCCGCGTCATCGTCGTCGCCGACAACGCCGGGCGGGAACTGCTCGCGGACCTGGTGCTCATCGACCATCTTCTGGAGCATGGTCTGGCCCGGACGGTGATCCTGCACCTCAAGCCGCACCCGTACTATGTCTCCGACGCGACCATCGCCGACCACGTCGCGTGCCTCCGGCGCCTGGCCGAGACCCCTGGAGCCGCCGCGGCGATCGCCGACCGGCTGTGGCGGGCCGCCGCGGACGGCCGGCTCGCGGTCGCCACGCACGACTTCTACTGCGCCCCGTGGTCGTTCCGGCGGATGCCGGCCGACCTCGCCCGGCGGTTCCGTGGCGCCTCGCTCACGCTGCTCAAGGGCGACCTGAACTACCGGCGTCTCGTCGGCGACCGTGCCTGGCCGGCGACCACCGGCTTCGCCGCCGTGGCGGCCCATTTCCCCTCGCCGGTGGCGGCGCTGCGGACCCTGAAGTCGGACGTGGTCACCGGCCTGGACGAGGAGACGGTCCGTCGGCTCGACGAGTCCGGCCGGGCGTGGCGCACCGACGGCGCCCACGGGCTCATCCAGGTGCACGCGGCGACACCGCCGCCCCGGCCCTGAACGCCGCGCGTACGGACCGCCGGCACCGGAACCGGCCGGCATGCCACGGCACGCACCCGGCTGCGTGCCGTGACCCGCGCCCGTCGGCTTGGTGCGAGCCCGCCCAGCGGCCTGCGGCGGCCCATACCCGGCGGCCCGCCGTCACCCCCCGCTCGCCGACCTGCCGCAACCCTCGCCCGCGAGCCTGCTCGATCCCCACCCGACGGCCTGCCGTAACCACGCCCGCGACCTGCCGTGACCCCGGCCCGCCAGCCCGCGGCAGCCCAAACCGTGACCCGCGCCCGGCGGCGTGGCGCGCACC
>JBEHYF010000108.1:0-18688 GCA_048498315.1 Actinomycetota bacterium | reverse complement strand
TCGGCTGGGTGAGGGAACGGAGGGCGCGCCCGCCGATCGTGTAGGCGGCGGCGACGGCGCCCCAGCTCAGCAGCGCGATGAACGTCACGCGGGCGTTGAACAGCGCCGCCGTCAGCCCGATGAGGGCGAACCGCTCACCGATCGGAAGCACGATGATCTTCTTGAACCAGTAGATGGCGCGCACCTTGTTGGAGCGGCGCAGCAACTCACCGGCCATGCTGCGCAGGCCCCGGCGCTTCTGTGCGTCCCGGCCGGGCTCCGGCTCGTCGAGCGCGCTGTCGACCGGGACGTCGAGCGGCAGTACCGGGATGGGCTCCGGCCGCTTGCGGCGTTTCGCGGCGCCGTAGGCGAAGTCGACCATGTGCCGGCACGTCTGCGCGGTGATCGCGGCCACCGCCAGGAACCAGACGTCGCCGCCGTGCACGCCGCTTCCGACCGCGGCCGCGGTCGAGCCGACGGCCAGGCCGGCGAACACGGTGTACTCCTTGGCACGGTCGAACGTCGCGTCGAGCCACGCGCCGAGCGTGCTGAACTGCCGGGTGTAGCGGGCGAGCTGGCCGTCGACGCAGTCGAACACGAACGCGAAGTACAGCGAGATCGCGCCCAGCACCATGCCCCACCGCTGGCCGGTGGAGAAGAAGAAGGCCGCCACCACCGAGATGCTCATGGAGATCAGGGTGACGATGTTGGGCGTGAAGCCGTGCCGGCCGCACCAGCGGGCGATGTAGCGGGAGTAGGTGCTGACCGCGTACGTCGTGAAGAAGCCGTCGTTGTTCTTCACCGCGGCGTTGAGCCGGACGCGGTCCTCGTCGACGGCGTCGATGGCCTGCTGGGCGGCGTCGGCCTGCTCCTGGTCGAACACCCGCTCGCACAGCAGGTCCTTGCCGGCGCGGCCGGTGACCTTCACGCCGGAACGCACCAGGCCGACGACGAGCAGGGCCGCCGCGTCGTCGCCGGTGGCGGGCGTGCTGCCGAGCGGGCCGCGCTCCATGCCGTCGGCGGCCTCGATCTCGGCGTCGCCGGTGTCTTCCGGGATGCTCCACAGGCGGCGGATCGGCTCGATCTCGGTCAGGCCGCCGGGGCGGTCGGCCAGCTCGGCCAGCTTCTCGGCGGCGACGGCAAGCGTGCCGGTCACCTCCGCCGAGACGCGCACGACGCCGCGGAAGACCGCGTTGGGATCGGTCACCTGGTGGTACGGCGAGCCGGCGGAGGCGATGCGGCCCTTGCGGATCCGCATCACCGGGCGGGGCGGCGGCTCCTCTCCCCGCCGCACGCGGGCGACGACGGCGGAGGCGGGGGCCTTGGAGTTGTACACAAGCCGGGCGAACACCTCACGGTGCGCGACGACGTCACCGTGCAGGACCATCATCGGCTCCCGCGCGGACCGGGCCACCCGCGCGATCTCGCGCAGGTCGTCGGCGAGGCTCTTGGACTCCACGACCTCGCACCCGGCGTCACGCAGCGCCTCGGCGAACTCGGGGCGGGCGATGACCCGGCGATCGCCGACATCAAGGGATTCAAGCTGGGCGAGCAGCCGCCCGACGACCGGGCCGCCGCTGACGGACAGGCCCGCCGCCGGCGCGGACTCGGACGCGACGGACTCGGTGGCGAGAACCACTGCCAACGTCATCGGCGCCCTCCGAACGTCATGATCACAGTCCTCAGGTCTCGAGTGGGGGGTCCTCTCCGGCGGACGAGCGCCGTGAGATACGAGCGCCGACCTTACCGCGACCGTCGGCCTGCCGCTTGCCTCGCCGTAAACAAACGTTCATCGGGTGGTGCGGCACAAGGCTCCCATAGGTTACCCCCACCACCGGCCACCGGCATTCACCGCGCACGGGCACGCGGCGGCCGCCCGCGGACAGTAAAGTCCGCGCGTATGAGAACCGTTGCGGTGGTCCTCGCGGGCGGCACGGGTCAGCGCCTCGGCCTCGGCGCGCCCAAGCAACTCGTGGCGGTGGGCGGCCGGCCGATCCTGGCGTGGGCGATCGCCGCATTCGACGCCGCACCGGGCGTCGACGAGGTTCTGATCGTGATGGCCGCGGGCCACATCGCCGAGGCGAAGCTGATCGCCAAACCGTACGCGAAGGTCACCCGGGTGGTCGAGGGCGGCGCCTCCCGCACCGAGTCGACCCTGGCCGCGCTCGCGACGCTGGCGGACCTGCCCGGCGACACCCGGGTGCTGATCCACGACGCCGCCCGCCCGTTCGTGGACGCGCGGATCATCGCCGACTGCCTGGCGGCGCTAGAGCGCGATGAGGCGGTGGCGGTCGCGGTGCCGTCCCCCGACACGGTCGTCATGGTCGATGACGACCATGTCGTCGAGATGCCGCCGCGGGCCCGGCTGCGGCGGTTCCAGACCCCGCAGGGTTTCCGGCTCGCGACCATCCGCGTCGCCTACGAGCGGGCGCTGGCCGACCCCGACTTCGCCGAGCGGCCGGCGACCGACGACTGCGGCGTGGTGCACCGCTACCTGCCGGACGTGCCCATCCGCATCGTCGAGGGCAGCGAGCGCAACCTCAAGATCACGCACCCGGTCGACCTGCTCATCGCCGAGCAGATCACGGCTGCCGGGAACGCCCCAGGCTCGGCGGGCTGAGCAGGAAGCCGGCACCCCACGACAGGTGCATCGCCGCGTACACCAGTGGCAGCCGCACCCACGCCGACGGAGGCAGCCCGCGCCCGGTCACGGCCGAGCCGGCGAGGATCACGGCGGCGTACCCGCCCGGGATGATCCAGCCGGGCCAGAACCCCACCGCGCCGGCGACCGCGCCGACCAGGATGGCGACCACGGCTATCGGCGGCGCCAGGTAGCGCAGGTTCAAGGTGCCCTGGTGCTCGCGGCCCACGACCCGCCGCCACTTGCCGGTCTGGAAGAACTGCCGGGCCAGCGCCCGGATGTTCGGCCGCGGCCGGTAGGTGACGCGCATGCGGGGGGTGAACCAGATCTTCCCGCCGGTCTGGCGGATGCGGTGGTTCATCTCCCAGTCCTGCGCCCGCACGAACGTCTCGTCGTAGCCGCCGACCCGCTCCAGCGCGCTGCGCCGGAACGACCCGAGGTAGACGGTGTCGACCTCTCCCGGCTCGCCGCCCACGTGGAACTGGGCGTTGCCAATGCCGATCTTCGTGGTCATCGCGCGGGCCACGGCCTTCTCGAACGGCGTCACGCCTTCGGCCGCCATGATGCCGCCGACGTTGTCGGCGCCGGTCTCCTCCAGCGTCTCGACGGCGGCGCGCACGTAGTCGGGCGGCAGCATCGAATGCCCGTCGACGCGGACGACGATGGGGTACTGCGAGGCCTTGATGCAGGCGTTAAGGCCGTTCGGGGTGCGGCCGGTCGGGTTCTGCACCACGATGATGCGCGGGTCGTCGGTCGCGAGCTTCTCGGCGATCTCCTGGGTGCGGTCGCGAGAGGGGCCCACGGCGATGACGAGCTCCAGCTCGCCCGGGTAGTCCTGCGTCAGGATGGCCCGGACGGCCTCCGCGAGATGCCGCTCCTCGTTGAGCACCGGCATGATCACCGAAACCGCGGGCCAGACGCGGTTTCCGGCGACGTGTGTGTTGGGCGAGGGATTCATGACGGCGCCACGGTACTGTACGAACGCGAGGAACGCCGCAATGTAGGCAACACTTCGCGCCCGGGGAGGCGAAGCGTCATGGCAGACGGCGAGGAGGCCGACCCGCAAGAGCGCTACTTCCGTCCTCGCCCCGGTGCTCCGGAGGCCCCCGGCGGCGACCATGACGAACAGATCGAGGGCGTCGCGCTCGGCGCTCCGGAGGCCGCGCACGTCCGGCTCGAACGACCGTCCCGCCCCGTCTCCGGGCAGGGCGCACGGCGGCAGCGCCGGTTCCTGCTGACGACCGGCGTGCTGTCCACCGCGGTGCTGCTGTTCTCCGGCGGCGGCTGGGCGTTCCAGGACTATGTGCTCAGCAGCGTGCGCCGGGTCGACGCGTTCGGCGGCCTGACGCACCGGCCCGGGTCCGGCCCGGAGGGGTCGATGAACATCCTGCTGGCCGGGGTCGACCGCCGCGAGGGGATGACCGACCAGCAGATCAGGCAACTGCACCTGGGCAAGGTCGGCGGCCAGCGCTCCGACACGATGATGCTGGTGCACATCTCGTCCAGGCACGACAAGATCACCGTGGTCAGCCTGCCGCGCGACTCGCTCGTCACCATCCCCGCGCACCGCTCCAACGGCACCGAGGGCCCGCGCGGCACCCAGATCGGCGACCGCCAGGGCAAGCTGAACTGGGCCTACTCCTACGGTGGGCCGTCGCTGACCGTGCAGACCGTCGAGCAGGCCACCGGCGTGCACATCGACCACTACATCGAGATCAACTTCCTCGGCTTCATCAAGGTCGTCGACGCGCTCGGCGGGGTCACCGTCTGCACCCCCCAGCCGATCAACGACCCCAAGAGCGGCCTGCGCCTGCCCGCCGGTAAGTCGACCGTCGACGGGCCGACCGCGCTGGCGTACGCCCGCGCCCGCTACACCCTCACCGGCGGCAGCGACCTGGGCCGCATCGACCGCCAGCAGCAGTTCATGTCCGCGGTCGCGCACAAGGCGCTGAGCGACCCGGCGCGCTTTCCCGGCGTGCTGAGCGCCGCGCTGGGCGCGATCCGGGCCGACAAGGGCCTGTCGAAGAGCACGCTGAGCGCGCTGGCGAACCAGATGCGGGGCATGAGCACCGACAGCATCGCGTTCGCGACGGTGCCGCTGGCCGACTCGAACCACATGACGCCGATCAACGGCGGGCCGCCGCAGTCGACGGTGCTGTGGGACCGCGCCGGGGCCGACCGGCTGTTCCAGGAGATTCAGGACGACCGGCCGATCGTGTCGCCGCCGACGCCGACGCCGGGCGGCTCGCCGAGCGCGGGGGGGCGGACACGCTCGGCAGGCCTCATCGTTCCGCCGCGGCAGATCGACGTACGGGTGGTCAACGGCGTCGGCACGCCGGGACTGGCTGCCAAGGCCGCCCGCGACCTGCACCGGGCCGGGTTCGGGGTGAGTGTGGTGCCGGGCACCCGGCGGGGCGTGTCCACGACCGTCATCCAGTACGGCGCGACGCGCGCCGACTCGGCCCGGACGCTGAAGGCGGCGATCCCCGGCGCGCGGCTCAAGGAGGTTCCCGGCCTGGGCGACCGGGTTCAGGTCGTGGTCGGAGCGTCCTGGTCGGGGGCCAGGCGAGTCACCGTCCGGCAGCCGGGCGGAGCCTCCGCCGGCGGCTCGAACGCGCAGGTCACGGCCAGGACGGCCACCCAGAACCTGTGCAAGTGAGGCGAAGCCCGCGCCCGGTCGTAAGCCCTATATGGCAATGTCCTGTCACATGAACCTTTTGACACACAGGTTCGGCCACTAGCCTGCTGACGTACCGGCGGCTCCCATGGCCACCCGGGAGGAGCAGCGATGTCGAACGGCACCCGACACACCATGGGCTTCTTCGTGGGGATCATCCTCACGGCGGTCCTGGCCGCGCTGCTGGTGTACGGCACGTACCGGCTACAGCACGGGCTGATGACGGACGGGCAGCGGCAGGACCAGTGGATCGGCACGGGCATGCTCGCCGGCGCCGCGGTCGTGTTCGCCATCCTCGCCGCGTCGCGCGTGTCGCCACTGGCCTCGCTGATCGGCGGCCTGGTCTTCACCGTGGCCGGCGTGGGGTTCGTCGTGTCGCAGAAGGCCACCGCCCACCTGATCAACGACCTGCCGTTCAAGGCGCAGCGCGTCACCCTCTCTGGGCTGGAGGACGAGGGCTTCATCCTGTTCGTGGGCGTCGGGCTGCTGTTCGCCTCGTTCCTCCCCTCCCGCTGGCGGTCCCGCGGCGGTGCCGGAGCGGCGGACGAATACGGCGTGCCGGACGACGAGTCGTCCACACGATCCGTGCCGCCCTCGCCGCGCGCCGGCCGCCACGCACTCCTCGATGACGACGACCTCATCGCGCCGTCCCGCGGCACCACCTCCAGGTACAGCAGCACGCCGCTGTACGACCCGGCGCCGCCGACGGAGTTCGACAAGCCGCGCTACGACCCGGACGACCCCTACGGCCGCCGGTCGCCGTTCATCCCGCCCGACGAGGGCGACGGCACCCGGCAGATGCGCCGTTGAGGCCCGGACCGGACCGCACCGCGGCCGCCACCCCGGCGACCACCTCGTGCCGGCCGGCCTGAGCTTCGTGGACGGCTGCGGCCCGCACGAGCCGCGCGCCGAGCGACGGCGGCGCCGCCCCGATGTGCCCACGCGCCGACCGCGCCGCCGCACCGCCCCGCCGCACCGCCCCGCCGGGCCGCGCCGCCGGACGAGTCCTACTTCAGCAGCTGGCGGGCCATGACCATGCGCTGGATCTGGTTCGTGCCCTCGTAGATCTGGGTGATCTTCGCGTCCCGCATCATGCGCTCGACCGGGTAGTCCTTGACGTAGCCGTACCCGCCGAGCAGTTGCACCGCGTCGGTCGTGATCGCCATGGCGGCGTCGGAGGCGAAGCACTTGGCGGCCGACGACATGAACGTCAGGTCCGGCGCCTTCTCGCCCCGCATCGCCTTCTCTGACCGGGCGGCGGCCGCGTAGGTGAGCTGCCGGGCCGCCTCCAGCTTCATCGCCATGTCGGCGAGCATGAACTGCACGCCCTGGAAGTCGGCGATCGGCCGGCCGAACTGGCGGCGCTCCTTGACGTAGCCGGTGGCGTAGTCGAGCGCGCCCTGGGCGATGCCGAGCGCCTGCGCGGCGATGGTCACGCGGGTGTGGTCAAGGGTGGCCAGCGCCGTCTTGAAGCCGGTGCCCTCCTCGCCGATCATACGGTCCGCCGGGATGCGGACGTCCTCCATGATGACCTCGCGGGTCGGCGAACCCTTGATGCCGAGCTTCTTCTCCGGCGCGCCGAAGCTCACGCCCGGGTCGCCCTTCTGCACGACGAACGCCGAGATGCCGCGGGCGCCCTTGTCCGGGTCTGTGACGGCCATCACGGTGTAGTACTCCGACACGCCCGCGTTGGTGATCCACCGCTTGGTGCCGTTCAGCACCCAGTGATCGCCGTCGCGCACGGCCCGGGTCCGCATCGAGGCGGCGTCGCTGCCCGCCTCCGGCTCCGACAGCGCGTACGAGAACATGGCGTCACCGCGCGCGACGGGGCTCAGGTAGCGCTTCTTCAGATCCTCGGAGCCGGAGAGGAGGATCGGCACGGTGCCGAGCTTGTTCACGGCGGGTATCAACGAAGAGGCGGCACACGCACGGGCGACCTCCTCGATGACGATCACAGTGGCGAGCGCGTCGGCGCCCACGCCCCCGTACGCCTCGGGGATGTGCACCGCGTGCAGGTCCGCTTGCACCAGCGCGTCGTAGACGGCCCGGGGGAACTCCCCGGTCTCGTCGGTCTCGGCGGCCCGGGGAGCGATCTTGTCATCGGCGAGCGAACGGACCGTCTCCCGGAGCATCCGCTGCTCCTCGGAGAGTTCGTACATAGGAAAGTCAACGGTCATGCGCTGATGGTACGCGGTCTACTTACTCGCCAGTATGGTCGATAGCATGCCGATCTGCCCGTGGGGGACGTCAACGGGGTCGGGCATCACCGTCTCAGGAAGGGAGGCAGGGCATTGGCACAACGACTGTCCGTGATCGGCACCGGCTACCTGGGCGCCACCCACGCGGCCTGCATGGCCGACCTGGGCTTCGAGGTACTCGGCGTCGACGTCGACGCTGACAAGATCGCCCGGCTGTCGGACGGCGATCTGCCGTTCTACGAGCCTGGTCTGGAACCCATCCTGCGCCGCAACCTCGCGAACGGGCGGCTGCGCTTCACCACGTCCTACGACGAGGTCGCCGAGTTCGGCGACGTCCACTTCATCTGCGTCGGCACGCCGCAAAAGCCCGGCGAGTACGCCGCCGACCTGACCTACGTCGACGACGCCGTCACCGCGCTGGCGCCCCGCCTGACCCGCGCCTGCCTGGTCGTCGGCAAGTCAACCGTCCCGGTCGGCACCGCCGAGCGCCTCGCCCGGCGGATCACGCGGCTCGCCCCGGCCGGCGAGGTGGCCGAGCTGGCCTGGAACCCGGAGTTCCTCCGCGAGGGCTACGCCGTCGAAGACACGTTGCACCCCGACCGCATCGTCATCGGCGTCCGCTCCGACCGCGCGGAGAAGGCACTCCGCGACGTGTACGCCTCGGTGATCGCCGAAGGCGTCCCGCTGGTCGTCACCGACTTCCCCACCGCCGAGCTGGTCAAGGTCTCCGCCAACGCCTTCCTCGCCACGAAGATCTCCTTCATCAACGCGATGGCCGAGGTCTGCGAGGCCGCGCACGCCGATGTGACGAAGCTCTCCGAGGCGCTGTCGTACGACGACCGCATCGGCGGCAAGTTCCTCGGTGCCGGGCTCGGCTTCGGCGGCGGCTGCCTGCCCAAGGACATCCGCGCGTTCATGGCCCGCGCCGGCGAGCTCGGCGTCGACCAGGCGCTGTCGTTCCTCCGCGAGGTCGACGCGATCAACATCAGGCGCCGCATCCGCATGGTCGACCTGGCCCGCGAGCTGCTCGGCGGCTCGTTCATCGGCCGCACCGTCGGCGTGCTCGGCGCGGCGTTCAAGCCGAACTCCGACGACATCCGCGACTCGCCGGCGCTCGACGTCGCCACCTCGATCCGGGCCCAGGGCGCCCAGGTCACCGTGTACGACCCGCAGGCGCTCGACAACGCCCGCCGCGCGCACCCCGAGCTGAACTACGGCACGTCCGCGCAGGACGCCGTCGCCGGGGCGCACGTCGTGCTGCTGCTCACCGAGTGGAAGGAGTTCCGCGACCTCGACCCGGAGGTCCTCGGCACGGCCGTGGCCGAGCGCAACATCGTCGACGGCCGCAACGCGCTCGACCCCGAGCGGTGGCGCGCGGCCGGCTGGCACTACCGGGCGCTGGGAAGGCCCTGAGCCGTCCGCCCGTTGTACGGATCATGAGCGACTCCTACGCCGATGAGGCCGTGATCCGCCGGGTGCTGACCGGCTCCAGGAGGTGGGCGTTCGTCGGCCTGCGCGACAACCCCGGGCGCACCGCCTACGAGATCGCCGAGTTCCTGCAGGCGAAAGGCAAGACGATCGTGCCGGTCCACCCGGCGGCCGAGGCGGTGCTGGGCGAGCCGGGCATCGCCTCGCTCGCCGAGGTCGCGGGCCGGGTCGACGTCGTCGGCGTCTACCGGCGCGCCGAGCACGCCGGCGAGGTCGCCGACGAGGCGATCAAGCTGTTCGCGACCTACGGGCCGCGAGCCGAGGGCGACGTCCGGGCCGTGTGGTTCCCGCTCGACGTGGTCGACGAGGCGGCCGCGGAGCGGCTCCGTGCCGCGGGCGTGGACGTCGTCATGGACCGCTGCCCCGCCATCGAATGGCCCCGCCTGGGCCCTCCGCGCTGATCCGGCCGCGGTCGACGGGAAGCCGGGCGGCCGGCCGGGCCGGTCCGGTCGCGTGCGGGGAGAACGCCCCGGGCCGGTGGCGGCCGCGGGTACGGCTGGGCGACGCGCCCCGGCGCGCGCCCGCGCCGGGCGTGGGCTAGCCGCGGCGGAGGCGCTCGCCCTTCTTCTTGGCCTGGGCGTACAGGTCCTGCTGGAACTCCCGCATGCGCTCGCGCAGCTCCGGATCGCTCGCCGCGAGGATCCGTACGGCCAGCAGCCCGGCGTTGCGGGCGCCGCCGATCGCGACCGTCGCGACCGGCACGCCGGCCGGCATCTGCGCGATGGACAGCAAGGAGTCCATGCCGTCGAGGTGCTTCAGCGGCACCGGCACTCCGATCACCGGAAGCGGCGTGACGGAGGCCAGCATCCCCGGCAGGTGGGCGGCGCCGCCCGCACCCGCGATGATCACCCGCAGGCCGCGGGCGTCGGCCTCCGCACCGTAGGCGATCATGTCCCGCGGCATGCGGTGCGCGGACACGACGTCGGCCTCGTACGGGACGTCGAACTCCTCCAGCGCCTCGGCGGCGGCCTTCATCACCGGCCAGTCCGAGTCGCTGCCCATCACCACCCCGACGGTCATCGGGCGTCCTCCTTCGGGCCGGCCGCACCCCAGCGCAGGTAACCGGCGGCGTGCCGGGCGCGCTCGCGAGCGTCGTCGAGATCGTCGCCGAGCGCGGTCACGTGGCCGATCTTCCGGCCGGGCCGCACCTCCTTGCCGTACAGGTGCACCTTCACGGCCGGGTCGCGGGCCATGACATGGACATAGCGGCGGTAGACGTGCGGGTCGTCGCCGCCCAGCACGTTGGCCATCACGACGTACGGCGCGGTCGGGGACGTGTCGCCCAGCGGCAGGTCGAGCACCGCCCGCAGATGCTGCTCGAACTGGGACGTGCGGGCGCCCTCGATCGTCCAGTGGCCCGAGTTGTGCGGCCGCATGGCCAGCTCGTTGACCAGCATGCCGTGCTCGGTCTCGAAAAGCTCGACGGCCAGCAGCCCGGTCACACCGAGGGCGTCGGCCACGCCCAGCGCGAGGCGCTGGGCCGCCTCGGCCGGCTCGGGATCCAGCCCGGGCGCGGGCGCGATGACCTCATGGCAGATGCCGTCGCGCTGGACCGTCTGCACGATCGGGTACGCGGCGCCCTGCCCGTACGGGGAACGGGCGACCAGCGCGGCCAGCTCCCGCCGGAACGGCACGTGCTCCTCGGCGAGCAGCCCGACGCCCTCGGGCGCGGCCCGCTCGACCACCACCTTCGCCTCGGCCGGCGACGCGCAGACCCACACGCCCTTGCCGTCGTAGCCGCCGCGGACGGCCTTGAGCACCACCGGCCAGGCGCCGAACGCCTCGACGTCCGCGAGCGTGGCGACCGGCGCGTACCGCGGCACCGGCACGCCCAGCGCGCTCAGGCGCTCGCGCATGACCCGCTTGTCCCGGGCGTGCAGCAGCGCCGCCGACCCGGGACGGCACGCGGTGCCGTCCTCCTCCAGCGCGCGAATGTGCTCGCCCGGGACGTGCTCGTGGTCGAACGTCACCACGTCGCAGTCCTTGGCGAACGCGCGCAGGTCCTCCAGCGAGCGGTGGTCGCCGACGTGCACGTCGCCGACGACGCGGGCGGCCGAGGCGTGCGCGCTGTCGCTCAGCACCCGCAGCGGCACGCCGAGCGCGACCGCGGCCTGCTGAGTCATGCGCGCGAGCTGCCCGCCGCCCACGATGCCGACGACCGGTACGTCTTGCCTGTCCGTCACGCCGGAAAGCCTATCCGGCCCGGCGGGGCCGCCCGCGAGCGCGGCGGACGCCCGCCGAGCACGGCGTGCGCCCGCTCACGCACTCGACGGCGCCGCTGCGCGGCGCGGCTCGCGGGCCCCTGAGCACGCCGCCTTCCCTCATCGCTCCGGCCGCCTCGCTCCCTGCGCTCCTCAGTCCAGACGGCGTGCGCCCGCTCACGCACTCGACGGCGCCGCTGCGCGGCGCGGCTCGCGGGCCCCTGAGCACGCCGCCTTCCCTCGTCGCTCCGGTCGCTTCGCTCCCTGCGCTCCTCAGTCCAGACGGCGTGCGCCCGCTCACAGGCCGAGTTCGCGGGCGATGAGCATGCGCTGGACCTCGGAGGTGCCCTCGCCGATCTCCAGGATCTTCGAGTCGCGCCAGTGCCGGGCCACTGGGAACTCGTTCATGAAGCCGTACCCGCCGTGGATCTGGGTGGCCTCGCGCGCGTTGGTGACGGCGATCTCCGAGGAGTACAGCTTGGCGATCGCGGCCTCCTTCTTGAACGGCTCGCCGCGCATCATGCGCTCGGCCGCGCGGTACCAGGCGAGCCGGGCCGTGTGCGTCCGCACCTCCATATCGGCGATCTTGAAGGCGATGGCCTGGTTCTTGCCGATCGGCGTACCGAACGCGGTGCGCTCCTTGGCGTACTTGACCGACTCGTCCAGGCAGCCCTGGGCCAGGCCGGTGGCCAGCGCCGAGATGGCGATGCGGCCCTCGTCGAGGATGGCCAGGAAGTTGGCGTAGCCTCGGCCGCGCTCGCCGAGAAGGTTCTCGGCGGGCACCCGGCAGTCGGTGAAGGACAGCTCGCGCGTGTCGGAGGCGTGCCAGCCGACCTTGGAGTACTTCGGCGCGACCGTCAGGCCCTCGTTCGGCACGGGCACGACGATCGAGGAGATCTCGCGCCGTCCCTCCTGCTCGCCGGTGACCGCGGTGACCGTGATCAGGCGGGTGATGTCGGTGCCGGAGTTGGTGATGAAGCACTTCGTCCCGTTGATCACCCAGTCGCCGCCGGCGATGCGGGCGGTGGTGCGGGTGGCGCCGGCGTCGGTGCCGCCGCCCGGCTCGGTCAGCCCGAACGCGCCGAGCGCGCGACCGGCCAGAAGATCCGGCAGCCACCTGCGCTTCTGTTCCTCCGTGCCGAACCGGAAGATCGGCATGGCGCCCAGCGAGACCGCGGCCTCCAGTGTGATCGCCACCGAGGAGTCGACGCGGGCCAGCTCCTCCAAGGCCAGGCAAAGCGCGAAGTAGTCTCCGCCCATCCCGCCGTATTCCTCGGGAAACGGGAGCCCGAACAGCCCCATCTCCCCCATCTGCCGCACGATGTCGTACGGGAAGGCCTCTTCGGCGTCCAGCCGGGCGGCCTGCGGGGCCACGACGTCGCGGGCGAATTCCTCGACGGTCTTGCGGAGCGCCTCATGCTCGTCGCTGAGCCGGTAGTCCATGATCACCTCGGTCGGAGAGACATGTCGCCTGCCCCTGGCCGGCGGAGCCCACGGTCAGCAGGCCGCCAAGAATCAGGAGCGCACAGCCACATGCTGCCATGAAGCCGTCTATCCTCCCTATCACGGGGTATCCCGAGGTCCGGCGTGCCCAGGGTGCGCAGCAGCCGCCGATCGGGAGGAGAGGTCCCAGGTTTCGTGCGTCTCGCCGTCCGTCTGTACCGGAAGTTCGCCGCGCTCATCTACGAGCTCGCCGCCTTCGGCACGATCGGTATCCTGAACTTCTTCGTCACGGTCGGGATCTCCGACTGGCTGCACTTCGGGCTGCGCGTCGGCCCGCTCACCTCGTTCGGCGTCGCCACGGCCGTCGCGACGACCCTGTCCTACGCCGCCAACCGGCACTGGACGTTCCGTCACCGCGACAACTCCGGCCTGGGACGCGAATACGTCCTGTTCTTCATCCTCAACGGCGTCGGCCTGGTGATCACCTGGGTGTTCATCGGGGTCACCCACTACATCCTGAACATCCGCACCGGCCTGGCGTTCAACACCGCGCAGGTCCTCGGCATCGGGGTCGCGACGCTGTTCCGCTACTGGGCCTACAAGAAATGGGTCTTCCTGCCGCCGACGGCACCGCCGGTCGACCCGCGCACCGGGCTTCCGGAGCGAGGGCCGGACGGCGACGCGGAGTCGCCCTGCATGCCGGCCCCGCAGCTGCCGGCCGGTCACAGCCGCCGGCCCCGCTGAGCCACGCGGCCGGCGCTCGTGCCGGACACCCGCGCACCGCGGCCGTCCCGGATACCCCCGCACCACGGTCGTCCGAGCGACCGCGGGAGGCGGTCCCGGGCGCACCGCGGCCGTACCGAGCCCCCCACGCACGGCGGTCCTACCGAACAAACGCACACGGCGGTCGTCCCTGAGGACCGTCAGGCGGGGCCGCTGACCACGCGCTCGCGGGCCAGCGCCGCCTCCTCCCCCTTCCGCAGGAAGATCGCGAATGTGGCGGGCCGCGACCGCACGAGCTCCAGCCGGCCGCCGTCCGCGGTGGCGAGAGTGCGGGCGAGGTAGAGGCCCAGGCCAGTGCCCTGCCGGCCGCTCACGTTGCGGTCGAACACCCGGCGTTCGAGGTCGGGCGGCACCCCGGCGCCCTCGTCGCCGACCTCGACCACGATCGAGGTCGCGGTCTCCTTGGTGTTGATGGTGACCGTGCCGTCGCCGTGCACCAGCGAGTTGTCCAGCAGCGTAGCCACGATCTGGGACAGCCCGCCGGGGCTGGCCACGGCGGTCAGCCCCTGCACGCCGGTGACCTTCAGGCTGCGGCCCTCGCGCCGGAACACCGGCTCCCACTCCTCAAGCTGCTGCGCGACGATGTCGTCTACGGCGACCGGCACGGCGTCGCCGGTCGGGTCGTGCCGGGCGCGGGCGAGGAGCTGCTCGACGACGGCGGCGAGCCGCTCGACCTGCGCAGCGGCCGCCGCGCCCTCCTCGCGTACGACGTCAGGGTACTCCGCGGCCTCGATCATCTCCTCCAGCCGCATCGACAGCGCGGTCAGCGGCGTGCGGAGCTGGTGGCTGGCGTCGGCGGCGAACTCCCGGCTGGCGGCCAGCAGGTCCGCGATGCGCACGGCGCTGCGGTCGAGCACCTCGGCGACCCGGTCCACCTCGGGCACGCCGTAGCGGCGCCGGCGCGGCCGGGCGTTGCCCGATCCGAGGCGCTCGGCGGTCTCGGCCAGGTCGATCAGCGGCAGGGTGAGCTTGCGCGCCTGCACCATCGCCAGGCCCACCGCGACGCCGAGGCCGAGCACCACGAGGCTGCCGATGAGCAGGAACGTGCGCAGCGCCTCCGCCTCGATGTCGGCGGCGTCGCGGGACACCTGGACGTGCACGCCGCGGTCGTTGGCGGTCTTCCGGATCACGTGCGCGTCCTTGGGCGGCCGTGTGCCGGCGGTGATCACAGTGTCGTCGGGCAGGGTGACCACGATGTACCTGCTGGGGAACTCCCGGGCGATCTGGTCGCCCACGATCGCCTGATGCCCCTCCTCTTTCAGGTTCACGCCCGCGACAACGGTCGCCGCCTCCCGCTCGACCTGCTGCTCGGCCTCGTCGTAAAGCAGCCGATGGGTCGAGTACGCCAGCGGTATGCCGAGCAGAAGCACGGCGACGACCGCGACGGCCAGCGTCGACAGCAGCAGCCGTCGCCTCATTGGGGGTTCCTTCCTTCCAACGCGACCAGGGGGTGATCACGCCAGGTTCACATGTTCAGTCCCCGCGCTCGAAGCGGAAGCCGACTCCTCGCACGGTGGTGATGTAGCGCGGGCTGCCCGCGTCATCTCCCAGCTTGCGCCGAAGCCACGAGATGTGCATGTCGAGGGTCTTGGTCGAGCCCCACCAGTTGGTGTCCCACACTTCGCGCATGATCTGTTCCCGGGTGACCACCTTGCCCGCGTCGCGGACCAGCACCCGGAGCAGGTCGAACTCCTTCGTCGTGAGCTGGAGCTCCTGGTCGCCCATCCAGGCCCGACGCGACTCGGCGTCGATCCGGACGCCCTGGACGATCGGCGTCTCGGTGCTGCCCCGGCGCAGCAGGGCGCGCACCCGGGCCAGGAGCTCGGCGAGACGGAACGGTTTGGTGACGTAGTCGTCGGCGCCCGCGTCGAGGCCGACGACGGTGTCCACCTCGTCGGCGCGGGCCGTGAGGATGAGGATCGGCACGCCGTGCCCCTCCGCGCGGACCCTGCGGGCCACTTCGAGCCCGTCGAGTTCGGGCAGCCCGAGGTCCAGGACGATGAGGTCCACCCCGCCCCCGAGTGCCCGTTCGAGGGCCTGCGGACCGTCGGGACTGACTTCGACGTTGTATCCCTCCCGCCGCAGTGCCCTGGCGAGAGGCTCGGAGATGGACGTGTCGTCCTCGGCGAGCAGAACTGAGGTCATGAACCGATCGTAGAGCTATTCAAGAACGTTTCCTCGGTTGTAGTAGGGCCTTGACCTGCAATCTTCCAGTCGTAGAACCATCGAAGGTATGCCGATAACCCTGCTAATGCAAAGTAAATACCCTGAGCCTGGCCGGGCACGCCCGCCACGCACCGTGGTCATCTTCTCGCGCACGGTCCCGCTCCGCCGGGACCGGACGAGACTGGACGGGACCGGACGGGACCGGGTGCGCGGGAGGGGGTCAGCCCGAGTGAGGTGAGCCAGTGCCTGCCTGCTCGTGCTCGCCGTCCCCGACGTGCGCCGCCTCACCCTCGCGCCCGGAACGCCCAGCACCGGCGGTGCGCCGGGTCCCGACCAGGCGCCTCAGGACGGCGCCAGGCCTGAACGCGGCCGGGTGAGGCCATGGTCTCAGGGGGCCTCGACCAGGAGGGCGACCGGCAGCAGGGACAGCAGGCCGACCAGCGCGATGCCGGCGGCGTACGACTGGGTGGTCAGGACGTCCCACCAGGGGCCGCCGGACAGTTCCAGCCGGGTGTCGTCCCAGCCGCCGCGGTGTTCCAGCCCGACGGGCAGCCGCGTCGCCACGAAGATCGCGCTGCCGCGCCGGAAGGCCAAGGCGTGATCGGCCGTCGATCCGGTCGCCGCGACCGGCTCGTACCGGCCGGCGAACCAGTCCGGATGCCGCTCGCGCAGCCGCAGTACCCGTGAGGTGATCAGGAGCTTCTCGCCGTCCAGGTCGGCCGGTGCGGTGCCCGCGTCCAGGTCGGCAAGCAGTTCCCGGCACCGCGTGTAGTCGACGGGTCGCCGGTTGTCGGGGTCGACGAGGGACAGGCCGGTCAGCTCGCAGCCCTGGTACACGTCGGGCACTCCGGGCATGGCAAGCTGAACGAGCTTCTGGCCGAGGGAATTGGACCGCGCGTACGGCGCGATGCGCTCGGCGAAGCGCGCGATGTCGGCGGCCAGGGTGAGGTCACTCAGCACCGCGTCGGCGTGCGCGAGCACCGCCGCCTCGTACCGGGGGTCCGGGTCGGCCCAGGAGGTGCGGGTCTTCGCCTCGCGCATGGCCTTGGTCAGGTACGCCCTGAGGCGGTCGGCGGACAGCGGCCAGGCCCCGAGCAGCGTCTGCCACATCAGGTAGTCCAGGTCCGGTTCGAGCGGGGACTCCGGGGCCCGCCCGCGCCAGCGGACGACCGCCGCCGCCCACTCGTCCGGCAGTTCAGACAGCACGGCGAGCCGCGCGCGCACGTCCTCCTGCCGTTTGGCGTCGTGCGTCGACAGGGTCGTCATCATGCCCGGCCGCTCGGCGGCCACCCACGCGCAGTAGGCGTGGAACTCCTCCGGCGCGACCGCGAAGCGTTCCGGGTCGCCGCCGACCTCGTTCAGCGCGGCCAGCCGGGACCAGCGGTAGAAGGCGGTGTCCTCGACGCCCTTGGCGGTCATCGACGTGCAGGTCTGCCCGAACCGCACGGCGAACTCGTCGCGGAGTTCGTCGCTCCCGCCGAGGCCGAGCACGAGCGGCACCACCTTGTCGAGCAGGCCGTCGTCGGGCAGGGCGGCGCGGGCCCGCGCGGCGGCCTGCGCGACGACCTCCAGCGCCGGCGCGGACGGCTTCTCGCCGGGTACCACGTACGCGCGGTAGACCGGCATGGCCACCAGCAGCTCGACCAGCACGTTCCGCAGCGCGGCGGGATCCTCGTCCGGCAGGACGCGGGTCAGCAGCGCGGCCAGCCGGCGCATCTCCGGAACCAGGATCTTCTCGGCGGCGAACCTGCGGGCCGCGAGCGCGACCTCGGTGAAGTCCGCCGGGCCGCCGGTCAGGGCCGTGTAGACGTCGGTGAGCGGCTTCTCGCCGGCGGGATCCACGAACAGGCCGCCGACCATGCCGAGGGCGTCGTAGCCCGTGGTACCGGCGCACGGCCAGTCGGCGGGCAGGCGCTCGTCGCCGGTGAGGATCTTCTCGACCACCACCCACATACGCCGCCGGTCGGCCAGGGCGCGCAGGTAGCCGCGCGGGTCGGCCAGGCCGTCCGGGTGGTCGATCCGCAGCCCGTGGATCAAGCCCTCGCGGGCCAGTCGCAGCAGCAGGCCGTGCGTCGCGTCGAAGACGACCGGATCCTCCACACGCAGCCCGATGAGGAGGGAGAGGTCGAAGAGCCGGCGGTGGTTCAGGTCCGGGTCCCGCCAGTAGGCCAGCCGGTAGCGGCCCTCGCGCGGGAGGACGTGGTCGTGGTAGCGGAGCACGTCACCGTCCGGACGTGCCTCATCGTCCGGTGACCCGAGGACGGGCAGCACGACGACGCCCTCCGACCAGTCGATGTCGAACCACCGCGCGTACCGCGAATTCGGCCCGTTGCGCAGTACGTCCCAGAACGCCCGGTTCAGGCTCTCCGGTGCCGGCACTGCCATATGGTTGGGCACGACGTCGACGACGATCTTCAGCCCGTGCTTGCGGAACCGGCCCGCCATCGCCCGGAACGCGTCCTCGCCGCCGAGTTCCGCGGAGATCCGCGCGTGGTCGACCACGTCGTAGCCGTGCTGCGAGCCGGGCGCGGCCTGCAGGATGGGCGACAGGCAGACGTGGGAGACGCCGAGCGCGGCCAGGTAGCCGGCCAGCCGCCCGGCCTCGGCGAATCCGAAGCCGGGACGGAGCTGCAACCGGTAGGTCGCGGTGGGCACCTCGGACCGGTGGCGTGTCGCGGTGGGGGTCTCGGCGGCCTCAGGCACGGCGCGGCACCCGGATCGAGCGGGCCACGACCGTCGTCTCGTCCCCCGGCCGGAGCACCGGCCGCTGGTCATCGTCGAAGATCTCGATCGGCGTGACCGCGTTCGGCCCGCCGATCCACGGCGCCGCGCCACCCGCGTCCGGCGGCGCGAACTCCCGCACCACCTCGCTCTCGGGGCCACCGAACCAGTCCGTCCAGGCCGGCTCGTTGTCCCGACAGTAGGGCTCATCCGGCCATAGAGCTGTCACAACCGGTCAATTTCCCCAAGGCGATCCGATCACACTCGGCAGGGGCCGCCTTTACGGTCGTCCGCCTGGACGGCGCGCCCGCGGCCCGGCGAGGCTGACGTACCCGGGCGGGTCGAGGCCTCGACGACGCGGGAAGTCCAGGCAGGACGCCCAGGACCCGCC
>JBEHYF010000107.1:0-18693 GCA_048498315.1 Actinomycetota bacterium | reverse complement strand
GTCCCTCTCTTCCCTTCCCCACGTGGGCCCCCCCACTGGAGCGCGGAACGAGAGCGGAACCTCCCGCGGCCAGGTCGCCCGCGCGGCGGCCGGAATCGGCCCTTGGATCGGACGGCCGGTGCGGGATACGGTCCTTAGACGCGGGAGGGGAAGTCATGACTCAACGGCGAGTCGCCATGCCGATCTCCGACGCCGACACGATCTACAGCCCCGACACCTACGTCCGCGGGGTGCCGTACGATGCGCTGGCCCGTCTGCGCGCCTCGACGCCGGTGGCCTGGATCGAGGAGAAGCCGATCGACGACCAGCCCGGAGGGCCGGGCTTTTGGGCGGTGCTGCGCCACGCCGACGTGCGCTACGTCCTGCGCAACCCCCGGGTGTTCTCCTCACACCTCGGCGCGACGCAGATCCGCGAGGCCCGCGACCTCCGCTACGTCCGCCGCATGATGCTCAACATGGACCCGCCCGAGCACTCCCGGTTTCGGCGGCTCCTGACCAAGGCGTTCACGCCGCGGGCCGTCGAGCGGCTGACCGAGCGCATCGAACGCCGGGCACGCGCGCTGGTCGACGCGGTCGCCGAGCAGGGCGAGGCCGACTTCGCCAAGGAGATCGCCGCCGACCTGCCGCTCATGACCCTCGCCGACGTCTTCGGCATCCCCGAGTCCGACCGCTGGCTGCTGTTCGACTGGTCCAACCGCGTCATCGGCTACCAGGACGCCGAGTACGCCATGAGCGCGGAGTTCGACCCCTCCGGAGCCACCGGCATGGCCCGCCGGGCGATCGCGCTGCGGCCGCGCGAACGGGTCGCCCCGCGCACCCGCGCCGGAATGCCCGACCTGTACGCGTACGCGCACGAACTCGGCGAGTACAAGCGCCGCCACCCGGGCGACGACATCATGACCGTCCTCATGCACCAGGTCGACGGCAAGGACGGCAAGGTCTCGGTCGAGGAGTTCGAGAACCTCTTCTGGCTCTTCTCCGTCGCGGGCAACGAGACCGTGCGCAACGGACTGCCCGGCGGCATGTACGCCCTGCTGCGCAACCCGGGCGAGCTGGCCCGGCTCCAGGCCGAGCCGGAGCTGATCGACTCGGCCGTGGAGGAGGTCCTGCGCTGGTGGACGCCGGTCATGCACTTCCGCCGCACCGCCACGTGCGACACGGTCGTGGGCAACGTACCGGTGCGCAAGGGCGAGAAGGTCGTCGTGTGGTTCACCTCGGCCAACCGCGACGAGGAGGTGTTCCCCGAGCCGACGCGGTTCGACGTCGGGCGCTCGCCGAACGACCATCTCGCGTTCGGGTACGGGCCGCACTTCTGCCTCGGCGCGCACCTCGCCCGCGCGCAGATGCGCGCGATGTACCGCGCCGTGCTGGAGCGGTTCGACGACATCGAGCAGGCCGGTGAGGCGGTACGGCTGCGGTCGAACTTCCAGAACGGCATCAAGCGCCTGCCCATCCGCTGGAAGCCGCGCCCTCCGCGCTGACCGCACGGCCCGGCCGGCCCGTCAGACCGAGTCCCCTCCGGATCGAGCGGGGCCGCCCGCGGCGGCCGCATCCGTCGCCGGCCACGCAGTGGTCACGACTCCGCGCCGACCACGCGGTGACACACCGTCCACACGTTCACGCCGTCCGCACCGTCCGCACCGTCCGCGTCGGCCGCCCGCCGACCGGCGCCGCACGGTCACCGGCGGCGAGTCAGAGGCCCTCGGAGGTCAGGTGCCGGCTCATCCACTGCAGCGCCAGCGGGGTGACCCGCTTCCAGGTGTGCGGGTTGTGACCGCCGCCCGGGACGAGAATCTTGTCGGTGGCCATGGGCGCCCGCGCCAGTTGAAGGAACTTGCGCGCCTCGCCGAAGTCGCGCTCCCCGTCCGGGCTGGAGGTGACGAGCACGGAGATCGGCGGCGGCGGCAGGTGCTGCAGCCGGGTGATCAGGTTGTTGTCCTCCCGGACGCCCTTGCTGCCGTCGTACAGGTCACCGGTCTGCCAGTCCTTGCGCTCGTAGAAGTAGCCGGCCATCGACACCGCCGCGGTGAACCGCTCGGAGTCGAACATCGCCAGCTTGACCGCGCAGTACCCGCCGGTCGAGTCGCCCATGACGCCCCAGCCGTGATAGCTCGTCGCGACCCGGTAGGTGGACATGATCCGGTCGGGCACGTCTTGGGTGTAGAACGTCAGCACCTGCGGGCCGCCCGGGATGTCGGTGCACTCGGTGTCGCGGGGCATCAGGGAGGTCGGCGTCGGCCGCATCATCACGATGACCATCGGCTGCACCGTCCCGGCGTTCATCAACTTCGCCGCCGTGCTCGGCACCTTGAGGCGCGTGATCAGCTGCTCGGGCACGCCCGGGAAGCCGGTGAAGTCGAACATCACCGGGAAGCGGCGCTTGGCGTACTTCTTCTGGAAGTACTGCGGCGGCAGGAAGACGTACGCCTGCGTGGTCAGCCCGGTGCGATCACCCTCGATCTGCACCTGCTCGATCCGGCCGTCGCGGGCCGGGTTCGCGTTCTTCTTCTGGCCGAACGAGGTCGCCTGGCGGGCCAGCGGTCGCCCGCCGGCCTGCGGCGTGCCGACCGCGGCCTCGTTGTTGAGCTGCACGTGCACCGCCTGGTGGTTGGTGCCGAACAGGTCCGACCACGAGACATAGAACAGGAAGTAGTTGTTCACCGCGGCGAGCAGCACCATCAGCAGCGTGAGCTGCGCGGTGAGGAAGAGCCCGGCGCGGGCGAGGATCGGGCCGATGCCCTGGCGGGCGAACTTCGGCCACCACCAGACGATGACGGCCAGCAGCCCCACGGCCACCACGATCAGCAAACCGAGGAAGGCCCCGCTCGTCAGTCCCACTGGTGTCCTCTCCCGATCCGATCGCCCGGGGCGCCTGCACACCGGGGCTCACGAAGGTTTCAGGCGGACCTCATGCCGCTCCCGGCGGATAACGGTATCCGGTGCGCCGACGCCCTCCGTCACTCATGATGGTCCGGAACCACCAAAAGTTGGCCGCGCCGCCGAAATAGTCGTCACGATCAGCGGACGCGGGTAACCCCACGGGCAGCCAACCGTACTCCCCCGGGGGTACGGCGGTTGACCACGCCCGAACGATGCGCGCACGGCTTTCCGCCCGTAGTGTGCCGATGTGGCGGGCGATCGGACGACTGCGCGGTGGAGCATGGCGGATCTGCCGGTCTTCGTCGTCCCGCTCGCACTGGCGATCTTCCAGCTCGTCGGCTCGGCCGGCGCCGACCAGCGCATGCGCCACCAGATGATGCCCCTCGACGCCCTCGGGTGGGCGCTCGTCCTGGCCGGACCCGCGGCGCTGGTGGCCCGCCGCCGTCGGCCGGTCGCCACCCTGACCGCCGTCACGGCGATCACCGTCACGTACGTGCTGCGCGGATACGTGTTCGGCCCGGTGTTCCTGAGCCTGGTGGCCGCGATCATCGCCGCGGTCTCCGCGGGCCGGAGGGCCGCAGCGTGGATCGTCTCCGCAGCCGGGTTCACGGTGCTGAACGCGGTCGCCGCCGTCGCGCCCGCCGGGCCGTTCCGGCTGCGGGAGTGGTCGGCGGGCCACACGATCGGGGTGTCCGCCTGGTGGCTGCTCGTGCTGACCGGGGCGGAGCTGGTGCGCATCCGCAGCGAGCGGGCCGCCGAGGCGCGGCGCGTCCTGGCCGAGGAGGAACGCCGTCGGGCCAGCGAGGAACGGCTGCGCATCGCCCGCGAGCTGCACGACGTGCTGGCGCACAACATCTCGCTGATCAACGTCCAGGCGGGGGTCGCCCTGCACCTCCTGGAGGAGCATCCCGAGCACGCGCAGGGCGCGCTCACCGCGATCAAGGCCGCCAGCAGGGAGGCGCTGAACGAGGTGCGGTCGGTCCTCGGCATCCTGCGTCAGGCGGAGGACGGCGCGCCGCGCGCACCCACCGCCGGCCTGGACCAGCTCGGCGACCTGCTGGCCGGCGCCCGGGCCGCCGGAATCACGGTGGAACGGCGGATCCGCGGCGACCGGCGCCCACTGCCCCCGGAGATCGACCTGGCCGCGTTCCGCATCATCCAGGAGGCGCTTACCAACGTGACGCGGCACGCCGGCCCGGGGGTGACCGCGGTCGTGGACATCCGCTACGAGGAATCCGCGCTGACCATCCTCGTGGAGGACGACGGGCAAGGCGTCCCCGGCGACCTGCCGCAAGGCGGGGACGGCATCGCGGGCATGCGCGAGCGGGTGAGCGCGCTCGGCGGTGAGCTGGCCGCCGGGCCGCGGCCCGGTCACAGGGGCTTCCGCGTCCGCGCCGTGCTGCCGGTGGCCCGCAGCCGACCGGAACGCCGCGCCGACCGGCGAAGGCGCGGGGGCGGCGGCCTGCACGGGCCGTCCGCCTCCACGTCGTACCCGCGGGACGCGACCACGCTCAAGGGTGATTCAGCCACGGACGAGGAGATCGAGTGATCCGGGTACTGCTCGCCGACGACCAGGCCCTCGTACGGGCCGGTTTCCGCGCGCTGCTCGACGCCCAGCCCGACATCGAGGTGGTCGCGGAGGCCGGCGACGGCGAGGAGGCGCTGCGGCTCACCCGCAGCGAGCGCCCCGACGTCGTGCTGATGGACATCCGCATGCCGGTGCTGGACGGCCTGGCCGCCACCCGGCGGATCGCCGGAGACGAACGCCTGAACGGTACCCGGGTCGTGATCCTGACGACGTTCGAGCTGGACGAGTATGTCTTCGAGGCGCTGCGCGGCGGGGCGGCCGGCTTCCTCGTCAAGGACACCGAGCCCGCCGACCTGGTGCGCGGCGTGCGGGAGGTCGCCGCGGGCGACGCCCTGCTGTCTCCCGGCGTGACCCGCCGGCTGATCGCGGAGTTCGCGGCGAAGGCGAAGCAGCCGCGGTCGGCGGCCGAGCTGAACGTCCTCACCGACCGCGAGCGCGAGGTGCTGGCGCTGGTCGCCGAGGGGTTGTCGAACGAGGAGATCGCCGCCCGGCTGGTCGTCAGCCCGGCGACGGCCAAGACCCACGTGAGCCGCACGATGGTCAAGCTACACGCCCGCGACCGCGCCCAGCTCGTCGTGCTGGCGTACGAGACGGGGCTGGTCAAACCCGGCTGGCTCGGCTGAGCCCGCACGACGGCGAAACCCCACGCCACGGCCGACCCGGCCCATCCTGGCAGCCGGCGGGACAGGACCGGTCAAACCCGGCCGGCCCGGCTGAGCCGGCGGCCGACGAGCGGGCGGTACAGGCCGGGGAGCGGCTCGAGCACGCGCAGCACGAGGATGACCAGGTCGTCGCAGGCCGGGTCGGGCGCGAACGACTCGACGGTCTGCCGCAGGCGCTCGGCGACCGCACCGGCGCTGAGCCCGGTCCAGCCAGCGAGCATGCGGGCCAAACCGTCGTCGTCGTCGAGGAGCCGCCCGCCGGCGGCGCGGCGCTCGGTCACGCCGTCGGTGACGCACAGCAGCACGTCGCCCGCGGACAGGTCGACGACGTCTTCGTCGAACCGGACGTCGTCGACCGCGCCCAGCAGAAGCTGGGCCCGCGCGACCGCGGTGACCCGCCCGCCCGGGTCGAGGCGCAGCGGCAGCGGGTGCCCGGCCGACACCAGCGTGAGACGCACCCCGTCGCGGCGGTGGCGCAGCTCGCCGTGCAGCAGGGTCATCAGCCGGCCTCGCCCGCCCTCGGCGAGGATCGCCTGGTTGAGCCGCGTCAGGACGGCGGCGACGCCGTACCCCTCGCCGGCGAGCAGCCGCAGCGCGTGCCGTGCCAGCCCGGTCACCGCGGCCGCCTGCGGGCCGGTGCCGCACACGTCGCCGATCGCGAACCGCCAGCGGCCGGGCCCGGCCCGGAACACGTCGTAGAAGTCACCGCCGACGTCGCAGCCCTCGCCCGCCGGCCGGTAGACGACGCTGTGCTCGATGCCGGGGATCTCGGGCACGTCACAGGGCAGCAGGCTGTGCTGCAGGGCGTGGCCGGCCGCCTGCTGCAGGGTGTACATGCGGGCGTTGTCCAGACCCACGGCTATGCGGTTGCCGAGATCCTCGACGAGCCAGAGGTGCTCGTGCGGGAAGGGCGAACCGTCGGGGCCGCCGAGCACGAGCGTGCCGAACGAATGCCAGCGGGCGCGCAGCGGGACGGCGATCGCCTCGCCGCCGCCGGCCTCGCGCCGCAGGTCCGCGGGGAGGCCGAGCAGGCCGTCCCACGCGGTGGCGCCGCCCTCGACCGGCGGCGGGGCCGCCGAGGCCAACAGTGTGCGCAGCGCGTCGATGCGGCGCTTGTCGGCGTGCCAGACGTGGGTGAGCTCCAGCCTGCCGAGGTCGGTGACGCCGAAGAAGGCGCACCAGCGGGCCAGCCACGGCACGACGAGTTGCGCGGCCAGCGCGAGCAGCATGGACTCGTCGATGGTGCCGGCGAGCAGCGTGCCGGCCTCGGCCAGGAAGCTCAGCCAGCCATGGTGGACGCGGTCGGCGCACGCGAGCTGCACCGCGCCCTCCGGCCGCGCGCCGGTCACGCCGCTCGCGGAGGGCGTGCCGGGAGCCGCCACGCTGCGGGCGACCACGGTCGCCGATTCCCCGGACGCCCGGACCTCGGGCATCCGGACCTCGGACGCCCCTTCCTCGGATGCCCGCTGCGCGGCGGCCGGCGAGGCATGGGACCCGGGCGCCTGCGGCCCGACGCACTGCGACTCCGGCCCGGGCGACGCCGCGGGTGGCGCCGCCTGGGCCCCGGAGGCCTGCGGCGCGGCGGCGGGCGGCGATGGGACGGCCGGCGGCCGGGACCCGGGCGCCGGTGGTAAGCCCGGTGGTAAGCAGGCCCGCGCCGCGGGCGCCGGCGGCACGAGCGATGCCGGCGGCGCGGACGCCCAGGGTTCGGGCGCCCTGGGTTCGGACGTCGGCTGCGCGGCCAGCCGGAACCAGACGGTCTTCGAATCGGCGGTGTACGAGACGCCCCATGCCGCGGCGAGCAGGACCGGCATGAGCAGACCGCGGCCGTTGACGCAGTCGGCGCCGGTGCCGCGGCCCGGCGCCGGCAGCACCCGGCCGGGCTCGTGGTCGACCACCTCGACCTGAACGGTGTCGTCGGTCGCCCGGCAGATCACCTCGAACGGCGTCTCCGCGTGCGTGATCGCGTTGGTGGCCAGCTCACTGGTCAGCAGGACCGCGTCGTCGACGGCGTCATCGGCCCCCCAGCCGAGAAGCGTGTCGCGGACGAAACGGCGCGCCTGCGCGACGGCGGCGTGGTCCGCCGGATAGGCCGCCCGCACGGTCGGATGCACGGGAGCTCCCTTCCACGTGACGGCAATCGCCTCCATACCCCTGCACCCAATCGTGACAGAATGCAGCCGATCAACTACATGTTGTGAGAAAAAAGCGTGCGGCCGCCCCGACGTCGCTGGTCAGCGGCGTGGGGAGGTCAGAAACCGTCCGGCTGGAAGGTGGCGTAGATGGCATCCAGAGCCGCGCGGTAGCGGGCCCACTGCGCCTGCGGCGCGGCGACGAACACGGCGTACTGGCGGCCGTTCGCGCTGATGCCGCGGTCGTAGCCGTGCATCAGGCCCCGTGCCCCCTTCCACACATATTCGAGGTCGGCCGCAGGCCAGTTCCGGTAGACCATGTCGCCACCGCTCCAGACGGCCTTGAAGCCGGGCAGGTTGGGCCCGGCCGCGGCCTTCTCGGCGAACCGCACCCAGTGCTCGTGCGGGTCAGAGGTGCCCCACCCGGTGCAGTCGATCTGGATCTGCGCGCCGGTGCCCGGGTCGGACCAGACCACCGAGTCACGGCCTGGCAGGACATGCCGGGCCCAGCCGTCCGGCACCGCGATCGCCGACCCGCGCGGGCCGCGCGCCATGTGGTAGCCGGGCGGCACCGGCGCCGTGCTCGGCGACGACGGCGGGCTCGCGGAGGCCGAGCCGTCCGTGGCGTGTCCCGAGCCGCTCCAAGGACGGAGCAACAGGACGGTCACGGCCGCCGCGACCGTCAGCGCGGTCAGGGCCGCCGCCGCGCCCCGGCCGCGCCGGCGGCCGCGGCCCGGCGCGGCCGGCTCCCCGGCGGCCACGCCCTGCCAGGAGACGCCGGCCGGCGGCGCGTCGAACGCCCCCGGGCCGTGGTGCTCCCGCTCGTCCTCGGAGCCGCCGCCGGCCCGGCCGCCCGCCCACGTCCCGTGCCCCTGCGTCCCGTACGCCTCCCGACCGCCGGCCCGGTCGCCCGGCAACGTCCCCCGCCCGCACGCGTCCGGGCCATGAGCCTCCGCGTCGTACCCCTCCGCGTCATGCGCCTCCGGACCGTACGCCTCCGGGCCACCGACGGCGCGGCGCCGGCCGCCGGCAGCGCCCGGCGCCACCGGCCCGCTCGCGCTCCCCGGCAGGCCCTGGGACGGCACGTCACCGCCCGCCGCCCCGGGAGACGGCAGCGGCCTGGTGCTGTGCGCGGCCCGCCGCAGGCCCTCGGCGGCCTCGTCCGCGCTCATGCGCCGCGCCGGGTCCTTGACGAGCAGGCCCATGAGCACCGGCGCCAGTGGCCCGGCATGGCGAGGCGGTGGCGGCTCCTCCGACATGATCGCGGTGATGGCCGCCATCGCTTCGGTTCGGTGGTACGGTGCGCGGCCTTCGCAGGCCGCGTAGAGCGTCGCGCCGAGCGACCACAGGTCGGAGGCGGGCGTGGCCTTCTCCCCTTGGGCGCGTTCGGGCGCGATATAGGCCGGCGACCCCATGATGAGACCCGTCTGGGTCAAGGTGGCGTCGCCCTCCATGGCGGCGATGCCGAAGTCGGTGATGACGACCCGCGTGGCCGCCGAGACGCGCTCGTCGCCGGACCATCCGGCCAGCAGCACGTTGGCCGGCTTGACGTCGCGGTGGGTGATGCCGGCGGCGTGCGCGGCGCGCAGTGCCGCCAGCGCCTGGATGCCGACCTCGGCGGTCTGGATCGGGTCGAGGCGGCCGTCGTCGTCGATGACCTCCTGCAGTGAGCGGGCCCGGACCAGCTCCATGACGATGCAGGGCCGGCCGTCCTCCTCGACCACGTCGTGCACGGTGACGATGCCGCGGTGGTTCAGCCGTGCGGCCGACCGCGCCTCGCGGAGCGTGCGCTCGTACAGCACGTGGTGCTCCGCGTCGCTGAGGCCGGGCGGGAAGAGGACCTCCTTGATGGCGACGTCACGGTCGAGCACGTCGTCGTGCGCGTGCCAGACCACCCCCATGCCGCCGCGGCCGACGCGCGAGAGCAGGCGATAACGTCCGCCGAGTACCGTCCCCTCCCCCAATGGCATAGCTGAGGACGATACCGAGCCGGGATGACCCGTCGGCGCCGTTCACGGCAGTCAGCGCAGGAAAGTCAGGAGGATTCCGGCGGCGAGCAGCAGGACGAGCGCGACCGCGACCGCGAAGGCCCCCATGCCACCGCCACGGGCGTCATCGGCGGGGGCCTCGGCACCGGCGTCCTCCGGTTCCGGCGGGGTCATCACCTGACCGGTGACCGGCATGTCGCCGTCATCGTCGTCGGGCGCGTCCGACGCCGTCTCGGCCGCGGAGGCCCCGCCGCCCGCCGCGAGCGGCCGCGTCTCGGCGCGCTCCTCGATCAGCACTCGGTCGAGCAGCACCGCCGCCTCGGCGGCGCTCAGCCGCGTGTCGGCGTCCTTGCGGAGCAGGCCGCGGATCAGCGGGGCCAGCGGGCCGGCGTGCTGCGGCGGCGGCACCTCCTCGGTGAGCACCGCGACGAGACTGGCCATCGCCTCGGAACGCTCGAACGGTGCCTTGCCCTCGACGGCCGCATACAGCGTCGCGCCGAGCGACCACAGGTCGGAGGCGGGCACCGCGGGGCGTCCGCGGGCCCGTTCGGGCGCGATGTAGGCCGGCGAGCCGATGAGCATGCCGGTCTGGGTGAGGGTCGCGTCGCTCTGCGCCCGCGCGATGCCGAAGTCGGTGAGCACCGCGCGGGTGAACGGCTCGTCGATGACCAGGACGTTGCTGGGCTTGACGTCGCGGTGCAGGATGCCGGCCTTGTGCGCGGCCATGAGGGCGGCGAGCATCTGCCGGCCGATCTCGGCGGCGCGGCGCGGCGGCAGCGGCCCGTCCTGCTTGATGATCTGTTCGAGAGATCTGGCCCGGATCAGTTCCATGACGATCCACGGCCGGCCGTCCTCCTCGACGACGTCGTAGACGGCGACGACGCCGGGATGGCTGAGCCGGGCCGCGGTCCGCGCCTCACGGAAGGTGCGCTTGTGCTGGACCTCGCGCTCCTCGTCGGAGAAGCCGTGCGGCAGGATCACCTCCTTGACCGCGACGTCACGTCCGAGCGCCTCGTCCCGGGCATGCCAGACCGTCCCCATGCCACCGCGGCCCACCTCGGTGAGCAGGCGGTAACGCTGGGCGAGAAGGGGTTTCTCCGGCATAGTGCATGAACGATACCGAGCCCTGCGGCCGTCGGTCGGCCCGACGCTCCGAAGCCTGCTTTTGGCCTGACGCTCACCCGATCCCCGGTACAAAAGAGAGCGTGCCGATGGACGACTGGGACGCGATGCGAACGAAGGCGAGCCAGGCCTGGAGACGGGTCATCGAGGCCGTACCGGACGTCCTGTTCTGGTACCTGAGGGTATCGGGCGTGCTGTCGGTGCTCACGTGGCTGTCGTCCGGCCTGATCGAGTGGATGTCCAACATCTGGGTGCTCCGCTCGTTCGTCTACTTCGGCTGGTTCCCGAGCCTGCCGTACGGCCTGCTGTTCATCCTGCTGTCGGTCGGCGTCCGCCGCCGCAAGAAGGCCGCCTGGCGGATCAGCGTAGCGATCTTCCTGATGTTCTTCGGGCTGCTGGCCCTCACCGGCATCTCCGTGGGCGGCGGCGGGGAGCTGATCACGGCCGGCGTGTTCGGCGCGGCGACGGCGCTGCTGGTCGCCGCCCGCGGGGAGTTCTCCGCGTTGCCCGACCGCGCGAACCGCCGGCTCGCCCTCCTCGTCTTCACCGGCCTGCTCGTCTTCGACGGGCTCATCGGCACCAGCCTGGTGTTCCTCACCGACCGCGACCCGCGCGGCGCGGCGTGGACGCACCTGTTCTACGTGGGGCTGCAGACGCTCCTGGGCGCCGGCGTCACCGGCCAGACCCTGAACGTCGACGTGCCGGGCTGGGTCGACGGCATCCTCGGCGTGCTCGGCAGCGGGCTGCTCGTCATCACCGTGTGGGCGCTGTTCCGGCCCGGGCAGCGGCTCGCGGTGCTCACCCCGGACGAGGAGCTGCCGGCCCGCGCCCTGCTCACCGAGTGGGGCGACCAGGACTCCCTCGGCTACTTCGCGCTGCGCCGTGACAAGGACATCATCCTCGCCCCGAACGGCCGGGCCGCGATCGCCTACCGCGTCGAGGGCTCGGTCAGCCTCGCCAGCGGCGACCCTCTCGGCGCGCCCGAGGCGTGGGACGCCGCGATCCGCGAATGGCTCGCCGAGTGCCGCGCGCACGCCTGGATCCCCGGCGTGATCGGGGCGAGCGAGCGGGCCGCGGCAGCGTACGGCCGGTGCGGGCTCGACGCGCTCGAACTCGGCGACGAGGCCATCCTCGACCTGCGCGAGTTCAACCTGGAGGGCCGCGACATGCGGCAGGTCCGCCAGGCCGTGCGCCGCATCGAGCGGGCCGGGTACACGGTGCGGATCCGCCGGCACGGCGCGATCCCGGCCGACGAGATGGCCGAGCTGATCATCGACGGCGACCGGTGGCGCGACGGCGGCACCGAGCGGGGCTTCTCAATGGCGCTGGGCCGCCTCGGCGACCCCACCGACGACCGCTGCGTGATGGTCGAGGCGTTCGACGCAGCCGGGCGGCGGCGCGGCCTGCTCAGCTTCGTGCCGTGGGGGCGCACCGGCCTGTCGCTGGATCTGATGCGCCGCGACCGCGAGGCCGAGAACGGCCTCAACGAGTTCATGGTGGCCAGGCTCGCCGAGAGCGCCCCGCTCGTCGGCGTCACCCGCGTGTCGCTGAACTTCGCGATGCTGCGGTCGGTGTTCGAGCGCGGCTCCTCGATCGGCGCCGGGCCCATCAGCCGCCTGATGTACCGGCTGCTGTCGATCGCCTCGAAGTTCTGGCAGCTTGAGTCGCTGTTCCTGGCGAACGCCAAGTACAACCCGGTCTGGACGCCGCGGTTCGTCTGCTACCCGCAGAACCGCGACCTGGTGCGGATCGGGCTGGCCATGGCCCGGGCCGAGGGCTTCCTGCCGACGCTGTTCCGCCGCCGGCTCGCCACCCCGTCGCCATCCCCCGAACTCGTCGCCCGCATCAAGGCCATCCAGGAGTCCGCAGACGCCGCCCGCATACCGCGGCGGCGCCTGTCCGAGCAGGAACGGGTACGGCACGCCAAGCTGGAGCGGCTGCGCGACGCGGGCATCGACCCGTACCCGCTCGGCTACGAGCGCACCGCCACCGCCGCGCAGGTACGCGAGCGGTTCGGCGAGCCGGCCCCGGGCACGCACACCGGCGAGCGGGTCGCGGTGGCCGGCCGCGTCGTCCTGGCCCGCGAGCACGGCCGGCTCATCTTCGCGCAGCTGCGCGACGAGACCGGCGACCTGCAGGTCATGCTGGCCGCCGACGCCGTCGGCATCGAGTCGCTGCGCCGCTGGAAGCAACTCGTCGACCTCGGCGACCAAGTCGGCGTGCGCGGCGAGGTCGTCACCTCCCGCACCGGCGAGCTGTCCGTCCTGGCGTCGTCGTGGACCTTCACCGCCAAGTGCCTGCATCCGCTGCCCTCGGCCGTCACGCCGGCGCGGCGCGGCTCGGGGCGCGGCGCGCTGTCCGACGAGAGCCGTGTCCGCCAGCGGTACGTCGACCTCATCGTGAACGACGAGAGCCGCCGGATGCTCCGCATGCGCTGCGACGTCATCACCGCCCTGCGCGACACGCTGCGGGAGCGAGGCTTCCTGGAGGTCGAGACGCCGATGCTGCAGCCCGTGCACGGCGGCGCCGCGGCCCGGCCGTTCGTCACCAAGATGAACGCCTACAACATGAACCTCTACCTGCGGATCGCCCCGGAGCTGTACCTCAAGCGCCTGCTCGTCGGCGGCGTCGGCAAGGTGTTCGAGCTGAACCGCAACTTCCGCAACGAGGGCGTCTCACCCCGCCACAACCCCGAGTTCACGATGCTCGAGGCGTACGAGCCGTACGGCGACTACGACACGATGGCCGACCTCACCCGGCGGCTCGTCATCGCGGCGGCGCGGGCGGCCACCGGCACGACCGTCGTCGTCCGCGACGGCGTCGAGTACGACTTCGCCGAGCCGTGGCGGGAGGTCACCGTGTACGGGTCGGTGTCCGACGCGCTCGGCGAGCAGGTCACGCCCGCGACGCATCTGCGCACCGTGCAGAAGCACGCCGACCGCGTCGGCCTGGGCTACGACCCGTCCTGGGAACAGGGCAAGCTCGTGCAGGAGCTGTTCGAGGCGCTGGTGGAGTCCACGCTGCGGGCGCCGACGTTCGTCCGCGACTACCCGGCCGTGACCTCGCCGCTGACCCGCCCGCACCGCGACAACCCGCTCCTCGCCGAGAAGTGGGACCTCATCGTCTTCGGCCTCGAACTCGGCACCGCGTACTCGGAGCTGACCGACCCTATCGTGCAGCGCCGCAACCTCACCGAGCAATCCCTCCTCGCCGCGGGCGGCGACCCGGAGGCCATGGACCTCGACGAAGACTTCCTGCGCGCCCTCGAGTACGGCATGCCCCCGTCCGGCGGCATGGGCATGGGCGTCGACCGCCTTCTCATCACGCTGACCAGCCGGAACATCCGCGAGACCATCCCGTTCCCGCTGGTGCGCCCCGGCACCTGACCCGCACCCCACGGCGGCGCCACGGCCGGGCCGCCACGCGAGCGGCGCGGCCTGTCACTCGCCGCCAGTACAGTCGGGAAACGTGAGCGACGAGCGTGACAACGTCACACGGCTGCCGACGAGCGATGTGGGAGACTACGACGACCTCCTCGACTTCGACGCGGACGAGTTCCTGCGCGAGTGGCAGGAGACCGATAAGGCAGCGGTGCGTCTCCTGCGCGAGGCGCTGCCCGACGTGGTGAACTCCGCCGCCCCCGCCGGTCCGCTCCGCGCAGCCGCCGAGCGCATCCGCACCGGCCTCGCCGACTGGCCGTACCACCACCTGGCCGCCGCCGCGGGGTGGCACGGCCGGCCGCCCGCCGACGACGAGGAGCTGTGGCCGCAGGCCGCGGGCGCTCTCATCGCCATGAACGGCGAGTCCGGTCTGGGCAGCCACGAGGAGGGCGCGCTCATGACGCTGCAGCACGCCGACTGGGCGGGCGCCGTCATCGGCCTGGCCCGCGCCGGCGTCGGCGCCCGCGCACTGCCCCGCGACCTGTTCGACTTCGCCGACCGGTGCCCCGAGGTCGACACCGGCTACGAGGCGGACGACCGCGAGCAGATCGAGCTGGGCTTCGGGCTGATCGTTCCCGTGTGGGAGGAGCTCGGCGCGCTCGACCCCGACCAGCGCCTGACGAGCCTGGGGTACTGGGGCCTGCCCCGCGCCCTCGCCTGGGCGTGGGACGGCTCCCTAGACGAGACTTGACCTCCACACCGACCGGGCGAATGGCGCCGGCCCGGTGACGAACGGCGCGGCGGGGGCGAGCGGCGTACGTGCGCGAAACGCCGACCACGACGCCGGCGGTGGCAAGAGCACCGCGACCGCCACACCGGCCGGAAGGGGGTGAGCGGCGGGCCTGCGGCAGGCGACGTACGTGTGCGAGGCGACGCCGCGCCGACGCTGAGGTGGAAGGACCGCGCGGGCTGGGGAGGGCCGCACCGCCGGACCGGCGCGGCCCTCGGCCCGGCGGCCGTAGCCACACCGCGCGGGCTGTGTCTCCCGGCACAGGCGTGGGGACGTCGCCGGACGGCCTGCGCGACCGAGCGCGACCGGTCATCCGGTCACCGCCCGGGAGGCCCGCCCGGTCTACCGGGGGACCCGCCAATGATCGATCACCGGCCCGTACGCCGCCAGGTCCCCGGGTCCCGATGCCGACCGGGACCGATGGCCTAGGCCAGCGGCTGCGCATCGGTGGTGATGTGGCTTTCGTCCGCGGACGACAGCACCCTTCGCACCTTGTGTGCGAAAACGGGCCGCCCTCGCACGTCGCACGGGCCGCCACGTCGCGCGGGCCGCACGCGACCGCTCGGCCACACCCTCCGCCCAGGGGTGCGCGACGTCAGCGGAGCGCGGCGCCGGCCGCCCGCAGGTCGGCGAGGAGGACGGGCAGGAGACGCTCCTCGCGGACGGCGCGGCGCGCGCGGGCCATCTCGGCGGCGAGCCGCTCGTCCCAGGGCGAGGCGGTGGGCGGGCCGGTCAGCGGCTCGTCGGCGGCCGTGACCGCCGCCAGGTAGTCGGCCGCCCCCATGCGCCAAGGACTAGCGGCATACCGGTGCGTGGCGGCGGCGGTCGACCGCAGCCCCGGCCAGTCGAAGTCGGTGCGCCACCGTACCCGCGCGCCGCCGTCGACGGCTGCCGTGAGCAGCCGGCGGCACGCCACCGACACCGGGCCCTCCGTGCACACCAGGGGCGGGCACCGGGAGCCGAGCCGGGCGGCCGCCGCCCGCATCACCTGCGCGCTCTGGCAGACGAACACACGCTCGGCGACGGGGACCGGCGGGACGGCCATCAGCTCGTGCAGCGTCAGCCGTGCCGGGAGCCCGGCGCACGCCGCGTCGTCCAGCCGGCGCGCGAGCCGGTGTCCATCGCGCACCCGCAGCCCGAGCACCAGGACCTGGCTGGCCAGGTCGTCGGCGACCACGCCGGCATCGGCCCAGATCACCTCCTCGGCGGACCGGCCGGTACCGGGCACCGCGCCCTGCCAGAGCCGCAGCGCCCGCAGCACCAGGTCCGCCAGCGGCGTGCCGTACAGGGCGGCGGCGTCGCCGGTCGCCCACTCCGCCAGCACCGGCAGCGGAAGGTCCCGGCCGGGCAGCCGGTCCAGCACCGCGGCGGCGAGGCCGAGCAGCGTGCCGTTCCCCTCCCGTACGAGCCGGGCCGCCGTTCCGTCGCGGGACAGCCGGCCCAGCCAGGCCGCGTACCACCCCTCGCCCGCGTGCCGGCCGCGCAGCGCCGCCTGCAACGCGGCGGCGGTGCCGGTCGGTAGCTCGGGCGCGTCCAGCCGGGCCAGGGCGGTGAGCAGGCCGACCCCGTACACCCGGCGCAGCGCGCCGTCGAGCTCGGTCATGCGGACGGTCACCCGCCTCGGCCGGGCGACGCCAGGCGGGCGACCGGCGATCCGGGCGACGGCGCCCAGCTCCTCATCGGTGGGGTCGGTGAGCCCGAGCGACCCGACGGGTTCGCCGCCGGTCCGTTCCAGCCGGCGGCGGGCCGCGGCCAGCAGTCGCCGCCAGCCCTCCCCGCGCAGCTCGTCGAGCTCCCCCATGGCACCAGTCTGCCCGTGTATCGCCCGCGTTTTCCCGGGGTCCCGCCCCGGTCGCGAACGGCCCCGCGGGCCCTGGGCGGAGACGGCGGGGCCGCTCTGGGCGGCGACGTGGTCGACGTCAGTTGCTCGCGCCGGAGGCGACGACCGCACCGCCTACCGCCGCGGCCACGACGGCCGGATGGATCGAGGGGTCGTTCACCAGGGCCGTACGGCCCGCGCCGCCGCACGGCCAGGACGCCCGGAGGTGCTCCAGCATCGTCCGCGTCAGCTCGTCCGGGCAGGCCGCCTCCACCAGCCGCCATCGCCCGGACGCCCGGATCATCGCCCACCAGCGCCGCGGCCGTACCAGACCGTGGCCCCGGGAAAGCGGCGGCACAGTACGGCCACCGTCAGCGCGATCGCCTCGGTGTCGACGAGCGTGCGGTCGGCGCTCACCCGGCCGCCTCCGGCGTGTCATCCCGCCGCCGCAACACCCGGGCGATCCGGTCCGCCGCCGCCCGCACGTCGTCCGCCGGGCCGAGAAGCTCGTACTCCGGAGGCGCGTCGCGGGTGAGCCCGAGCGTCCTCGCCGGGGCGGCAGGCGACCGTCTGCCACAGCCCCGGGCCGAGCCGCGCCGAGCCGGGCGCGCCCGGCGGCGGGTCGGCGGCACGGTTCGCGGCCCGTACGGCGCTCGCGCCGACCGCCTCGGCGGCGAGCCCGCGCTCGCCGAGCGCCGCCACGAGCGCATTCACGGAAGAAGTGATCCTTTTCGGGTATTCGTACATTTCCATTCAGATGTCCGCTCTCTTCGCCGTCTTTCCGGCTACACGGCCCAGCGTGCCGCTTTACGATTACTGTCGGCCACAAAGCGTCGCCCACCGCAACGCAACCGCCTTCCGCGCCACCGAAACCCGTCCCGTGCTTGGAGGTTCCGATATCCCGTCCCCCGCGCGACCCGGACCCGGGCTTGCTCATCGGCCACTTCGGCTCGGAACTGCGCACCTATCGCGAAAAGGCGGAAATCTCGTAGAATCGCCTGGGCGAGATCCTGGGCTGTACGGGCCAGTGGATCGGCCCGGTCGAGCTGGGCGAGAAGGCCCCTTCCGAGCAGTTCGCCATCGACCTTGACACGTACTTCGAGACCAGCGGCGCCTTCCACCGCCTGTGGAAATCGATCAAGGCAGGCACCCGCCGCCTCGCCGTCCCGACCTGGTTCGCCGAATGGATCGAGATCGAAAAGAAAGCTCATACTCTGCGGAACAGTTCGCCGCGGCCCGCGACTGTGAGCAGTTCCACACCCCGAAGAACCTCGCGATGGCGCTGGCCGGTGAGGCCGGCGAGCTGCTGGCGGAACTCCAGTGGCTGACGCCCGAGGAGTCGGCACGGGTCATGGACGACCCCGAGGCGGGGCCGCGGGTCCGTTCGGAACTGGCCGACGTCACCCTCTACCTCGTCCGGCTGGCCGACGTCCTCGGCGTCGACCTCGTCCGGGCCGCACACGCCAAGCTCGACGAGGGCGAGCGCCGCTATGACGCCGCCACCTACCGCGGCTCCATCCGCAAGGCCCCGCCACTGCGCTGAGCCCCGCCACTGCCAGCCGGCGGGCTGAGCCGACGGCGGGCGCCCGTGTACGGCTCGCCGGGCGTGACGTCGTTCAGAGGGACTGGAGCAGCCAGGTCAGCCCGAGTTCGCGGGCCGTGCGGGCGGCGCTCTCCCTGAGCAGGTCGGCCTCCGGCCCGGGCGGGAGCTCGGCGGCGAGCGTGGCGGCCGCGGCGGCGGTCTGCGGGCGGGCGCCGAGGGCGGCGCGGAGGTGGTACGACCGGCGTAGCAGGTCGAGTCCGGAGCCGTCGCCTCCGCGCAGGGCGTGGTCGCCCAGGTGCCGGAGGGCGTAGGACTCCAGCATCGGGTCATCCCGCCGTTCCGCCTGCGCGAGGGCGTCCTTGTAGGCGGGGACCGCCTTCCCCGGGGCGCGGTCGAGGTGGTCGGCGAGGACGCCGGACCAGAACGTCGCCCAGCCCGCGAGACGCTCGTCGCCCGCCGCGACCGCGAACCCCTCGCGGGCACGGCCGGCGTCGCCGGGCCGGGAGGCGACCCCGAACAGCGCCCGGGTGTAGGCGAGCTGCGCGTCGAGATACCGGGCAAGGGTGCGGTCCTCGGACGCCAGCGCGGCGACGGCGGCCTCCGCTGCGGCCGCGTCGTCCAGCCGCCACCAGAACCGGTCGGCGAGGATCTCCGCACGCAGGGCGGCCGCGTCTCCGGGGAGCACGCGCAGCGCGTCGTCCCAATACCCGGAACGGAGCAGGAGCCGCGCCGGATCCGAACCTGCCACACTGTAGGCGGCGTCAGTCATCATGACGCCTACTATCGGGC
>JBEHYF010000106.1:0-18902 GCA_048498315.1 Actinomycetota bacterium | reverse complement strand
CCGGGGAGACCGAAGCCGCCGGGACCCCACGGGCCGCCGGGAGGCGGCGGTGGCTGCTGCTGACCTCCATAAGGGGTCCCGCCCCCGTACGGCGGCGCGCCCTCGCCGGGATACCCCTGGCCCTGGCCGGGCCGGCCCGGGAACGGCTGCTGGGGAGGGTAACCGCCCTGGCCCTCCGGTTGGTGAGGATAGGGTGCCTGGCCGTAACCCTCCGGTGTTTCGTGCACGGACAACCGCCCCCTCGTTGCGTACCCCGCGAAATGCCTCTAGCCAACTAGCTCGCAGCGCGCTTGGCAAACCGGGCTTTAACCTATGACGCCGGCTTCGAATGGACGGATCCCGCGAGTTCAGCCCGAGGTAGACGAACGCCGCGCCGCCCGGAACGGCCATCGATATGTGGCCGAGCATGATGACGAAGCCGCCGTACAGCACCGAGGCGCGGGCGCCCAGCAGCCGGTCGGCGATCCACCCGCCCGGCAGCGCGACCAGGTACACCATGCTGAGGTACACGCCGACCGGCGCCTTCGCCGTGCCCGCCGGCAGCCCCAGCCCGGCGTGGGCGACCGTCGCGGTCAGGAAGAGCACGAGGATCGTGCGCATGCCGTAGTAGCTGAAACGCTCCCACATCTCCGTCATGAAGAGCGTCGCCAGCCCGCGGGGATGGCTCAGGAACGTGCGTCCGGCGGCCTTCTCCCGCGTCGACGTGGCCACGACGGGTCCCCCAGGATGCTCCGCGGCGGCCGTCGGAACGGGACGTCCGGCCCGGCCTCCCGTCAGCGAACCACCAGCGCGTGCGTCGTCCGCGCGACGAGCTCGCCGACGACCGGCGCGCCCGGCACCTCGCCGGCGATGAGCATGCCGCCGGACGTCTGCGCGTCGGCGAGCAGCAGCCGGTCCTCCTCCGGCACGCCGCCGAAATCGGTGTGCGGCGTCACCCACCCCAGGTTGCGGCGGGTACCGCCGGACACGTACCCGTCGCGCACCGCTTCACGCGCGCCGTCGACGAACGGCACGGCCGCCACGTCGACCACCGCGGTCACTCCGCTCGCCCGGGCCATCTTGTACAGGTGCCCCAGCAGCCCGAACCCGGTGACGTCGGTGGCGCACGTGTGGCCGGCCTCCAGCGCCGCCCGAGAGGCCGCCGCGTTCAGCGTCGTCATCGTCGCGATCGCCTGCTCGAACACCTCGCCGGTGGCCTTGTGCCGCGTGTTCAGCACCCCGATGCCCAGCGGCTTGGTCAGCGACAGCGGCATCCCGGGCTTGCCCGCGTCCAGCCGCAGCAGCCGCGCCGGATCGGCAAGGCCGGTCACCGCCATGCCGTACTTCGGCTCCGGGTCGTCCACGCTGTGGCCGCCCGCCACGTGGCAGCCGGCCTGCCGCGCCACGTCCAGCCCGCCGCGCAGCACCTCGCGCGCCAGTCCCATCGGCAGCGTCTCCCGCGGCCAGCCCAGGAGGTTCACCGCGACCAGCGGCGTGCCGCCGACCGCGTACACGTCCGACAGTGCGTTCGCCGCCGCGATCCGCCCCCAGTCGTAGGCGTCGTCGACGACCGGCGTGAAGAAGTCGGCGGTCGCCACGACCGCACGGTCGTCATGGATCCGCACGACCGCCGCGTCGTCGCCGTCGTCCAGCCCCACGATCAGGTCGTCCGGGCGGTCGTCGGCGATCAGATCGGCCACGACCTCCTCCAGCTCACCCGGCGGAATCTTGCAGGCGCAGCCGCCGCCGTGCGCGTACTGGGTAAGGCGGTAGTCCATCACGGGCCTCCCAGAGAACCGTTGCAATGGTAACGAACCTATCGCGGCCGTATCCCGCCGGCGATCGCCGGGAACCGCGCGGCCCCGCCACACGTCTCACCACCGTGACCCGGGTTCTCGCCGTCGCCGTGGCGGCCTTGATCACGTGCTGGCAGCTCGCCGACGCGCTCACGCCGTCGGCCGTGCTGCTGGCGGCGGCGCTGGCCGTCGCCGGCCTGGTCGTCGCCCTGCTGGCGACCCGCCCCGCGTCGCCGGCCACCGACGCGTCTCCGATGCGCGCCGCCGACCTGCGCGCCCGCGCTCGCAGCTCCTCCCTCGCCCGCCTGCGGGACCCGGCCGCCGCCGGTCGCCCGCACCCCAGAGCCCCGGCACCGGCCCTTCCGGCCGCCTTCGCCTGACCTCCCGCGCGCCCGCCGCCCCCGCCGCGTACGCCGTCAGCGGCCCGGCATCCCGCCCACCGCATCACGTACGGCGCTTCGTGGCATGCGCGTTGATCGGCGCACCACGCCGCGCACGACGGCGCCACGATGCTCGCGGCGCTCGCGATGCCGCGGTGCCCGGTGCCCGCGATGCCGTGGTGCCCGCGGCGCCGACCGCCGCGGCGGAACATCGGACGCCACCGCGCCCGGCGACGCATGCGCGCGATTCAGGATCGAGCGGCCCTCGACCGTCCTGTCACCGGCAAGCCGAAGGGTCCTGTTCTTCGATGTTCGCTCCGTTCGACGCCGCCGTCGGCGTCGCGTACCACCTCGTCACCGCGCTGGCCGCCGCCCTGCATCCGATCGCGGGCGGGCTCGGCACCGCCCTCGCCATCGTCGTCTTCACCGCCGCGGTCCGCCTCGCCCTCCACCCGCTCGCCCGCCGCCAGGCCGCCGCGGACCGCGCCCGGCTCGCACTCGCGCCCCAGGTCGAAACGCTCCGCCGGCGCTACCGGAACGACCCGGTCCGCGCACACCAGGAGGTGACGGCGCTCTACCGTGCCGAGGGTACGTCGATGTTCGCCGGGATCGGCCCGGCACTGCTGCAGATCCCGGTCTTCAGCGTCGTGTACCGCCTCTTCCTGTCCCCGGCGATCGGCGGCCACGCCAACCTGCTGCTGGCGCGGTCGCTGTTCGGCGTGCCGCTCGGCGAGCGCTGGCTGTTCGCGGCCGGCGCCGCCGGCCCGGCCGGCCCGCACACCCTCGTATTCCTCGGCCTGTTCGCGCTCCTCGCCGCCGTCGCCTGGTGGACGTCGCGCCGCGTCTTCGCAGGCCGGACGCCGCCTCCCGGCCTGGCCGGCCTGATCCCCCGCCTGCTCCCCTTCGGCACCGTCGCGGTCGCCGCGTACGTCCCGCTCGCGGCCGGCCTGTACCTCCTCACCTCCACCACCTGGGCGGCCGTCGAACGTGCCCTGCTGTGGCGCGGCGCCGGCACGTCCTGAGTAGGCTCACCCCCGGAGGCGTGTAGGAGCCTGGTGGCCCTCTTGGTCTTCAAAACCAATGGACGGCGCCCGGCGTCGTCGGCGGGTTCGATTCCCGTACGCCTCCGCTCGCGGGTGGCGATCATGGCGGGGATGAGCTGGTCGAACAGGTGTGCCCGCAGGGCGGCAGAGGTGGGGAAGCGAGCGGGGTCGGTCAGGGTGGTGGGGTCGGCGCCGGGCGCGATATAGACGGTGCGCAACAGCCACAGTCCCAGCGGCGTGGCGGCGACCTCGGCCAGCGCCGCGCCCGGTCCGCATGCCGCCGGACCAGCCGCGGCCGGGTCGGCCGGGGGCATGGTACGGAGTTCGGTGAGGATGCGCCGCCAGGCCGGTCCTGGGTTGGGGGGCAGGCAGCGGGTGAGGCAGCCGGCGGCGGCCACGGGGTCCAGCAGGTGTGGCTGTAGCACGGCGGCGGAGGTGATCACGTCCCCGGCCGTGGTGACCGCGGTGGTGAACTCGGGGGTGCGGCTGGTGAGGATGAGCTGGTCCTCACCGCTCAGGGACCGGTTCAGCGCGGTGATCACCTTGACCTGGGCCGGTGAGGGCAGCTCGTCCAGCCCGTCCAGGACCGGCAGGATGTGCCCGCGCCCGGTCAGGGCCCGCGCGACGCCGACGCCGAGCCCGGGCGCACGTAATGCCGGGTAGTCGCGGGCGAGCCGGTCGGCCAGCCAGTCCTGCAGCCGGGGGTACTGCTCGGTGTCCCAGCCGGCCACCGGCAGCAGCACCGGGACCGGTTCATCGGGGTGCCGAGTGCGGGTGGCCAGCAGGTGCAGCAGGAGCTGCACCGCCAGGGTGGTCTTGCCCATCCCCGGCCCGCCCAAGATCACCAGGCGGCGCCGTCGAAGACGGCGGAACCGGTCGGCCAGCGCGGCGATGTCGGCGCTGGAAGCGGTCCGCCCCTGATCCGTCGCGTCACCTGGTTCGATGTTGGTCAGGTGATCCATCACCGCGGCGGTGCGCGAGTTCGGCGCGGGGGTACGCCACCGCACCGGGATCGGATCGGGATCACCCAAGGACCGCAGCCGCGCCTCGTCCCTCCACTGCTGCGCCACCAGCCCGGCCAGCACGTCCTTGGCGCGGGTCAGTGTGTCGGTGGTCGGTGCGGCCGCGGTACGGAGTTCGCGTGAGCGTCGCCGGGCCCAGCCCAGCACGGCGACGGTGGGGACCGCGGCAGCGATCAGTAAGCCTCCGGTCAGCTGTGCGCGATTCGCCGCGTTCTGCAACCCGTCCTTGCCGCTCAAAGGGGCGAACGTCACCATGATCAACACCAGCATCAGGGCCGTCACCCCTAAGGCCGCCAGCCACGGCCACCAGCCCCTGCCACCCCGCATGACCACTATTGTGGCCTTGGCTGTGCGCATTGCGCAGGAGACGACCACAAACGGATCAACGCCACACGCGGAGTACTCCAGGCACTGTGCCGCCGGGTGCGATACGACGCGCTCCTTCCGGCGGGAGCAGATGGAGATCAAGTATCTGATCACCGTTCCGGTGCGCGGTTCCGTGAAGGGATGTTCACGCGCCCGAGACGCCGAGCCCGCGGTCGTGTCCGCCGCTGCCCGTGACGGCTGCGCCATGGCCTCGCCGTCGGACGCGGAGTGTGACACTCTGGTTACAGTTCAGCCTGACCACTCCGCAGCCGAAAGGACCCCCGGATGCGAGGGCTCCCGCTCCCCGCGAAGGCCTACGCGGGCACGATCATCGCGCTCGCCGCCGGCATCGTCGCCACCTCCTCGTTAACCGGCATCTGCTGGCCCCGCGTCGCCGTCCTCGCGGCCCTGTTCATCGTCACCGAGTCCTGCTCCACCACCCTCACCCGGCGCGCACGGGTCAGCATGGCGTTCGCGTCGGGACTGGCCGCGGTCGTCCTCGCCGGTCCCGTGGGGGCCGCCCTCATCGGCGTCACGGCCACCCTCGCGCCCCGGCGCAACGTCGCCGTCATCAAGCGGCTGTTCAACGGTGCCCAGTACGCCATCAGCGGATACACCGCCGGGGCCGTCTTCCAGGCGGCCGGGGGCCATCCCTACCGGCTGGGCGAGACCGACTGGAGCCGGCATGTGATCGGCCCGTTCACCGCGGCCCTCGTCACCTACGTCACGGTCAACGTTCTGCTGATGGGCGCCGCGCTGCTGATCAGCCGGCAGGGCACCTGGCGCGAGGTGCTGTCCGCGGGGCGGCTGGTCGTTCCCAGCTGCCTCGGGTTCGGCATGATCGGCCTGCTCATCGCCGGGACCTGGCCGGCCGTCGGGCCGTTCGCGGCGGTCCTGGTCCTCACTCCGCTGCTCATCGCCCAGTGGGCGTTCACGCAGTTCAACGCTCAGGAGCAGGCGCACGCCGCCACCATCGCCGCGCTCTGCCAGGCCGTGGAGACCAAGGACTACTACACCCGCGGCCACAGCGAACGCGTCTCCCGCGGCTCCGTCATGACCGCCCGGCAGATCGGCATGCGGGCCGAGCGCGTCAAGGCCATCCGCTACGCCGGCATGCTCCACGACGTCGGCAAGCTCGGCGTTCCGACCCAGGTCCTGCAGAAGGCGGGGAGGCTCACGGAAGAGGAGTACGCCGCGATCCAGCTGCACCCGATGTGCGGCCTGCAGATCGTCCGCGACATCGGGTTCCTCGACGAGGCGCTCGCCGGGATCATGCACCATCACGAACGCGTCGACGGCCTGGGCTACCCGATGGGCCTGGCCGGGGCGGAGATCCCGGAGTTCGCCCGCATCATCGCCGTCGCCGACGCGTTCGACTGCATGACCTCGACCCGCTCCTACCGGGCGGCCCGCCCCGTCGAGGAGGCGGTCGCGGAACTGCGCCGCTGCGCCGGCACGCACTTCGACCCCAAGGTGGTCGAAGCCTTCATCGCCGCTGTGGATCGGGAAGGCTGGACGCCCGTGAACCTCACCGGTGCCCCCGACGACGTGGACGTGCAGACCACCTCGCAGGACCACGACGACCCGTCCATGCCGATCCAGGTGGCCGGCGCCTGAAGCTCCAGCGCGCCTTCCGGAAGCCGGCGAAGGTCGTCAGCGCCGCGCCGGGTTGCGCATCGCGGCATTCGGCGCAGAGGGGGCCGCGCCTGCGGCGGCCTTGCCGGCCGGTTTCCGTTCGCGCGCCAAGACAGCGCGGCGCCTTGAGGCCGTCGGGCCGGTACCGACCCGCGGCGCCGGAGCCTCCGGTCCGCCGCCCACGGCCGGACGCTCGCGGGCCCGGATCGCCACGGCCGGTACCATCACCGCGATATGGCGACCACCGACCACCCGGCGGAACGGCCGATGTCCGTCACGTACGCCACCCGGCCGGCTCCGGGACGGCCGGTCAACGAGGACTACGTCGTGGCCGGCCCGGAATGGGCGGTGGTGCTGGACGGCGCCACCGCGGCCGACGGCGCCGAGACCGGCTGCCGGCACGACGTGGCCTGGCTGGTGCGGCGCCTCGCCGGGGCGCTCGCGGCACGGCTGGCGGGCGCGCCGAGCGGCACCCTGGCGGACGTCCTGGCCGGGGCGATCGAGGAGGTCCGCGAGGCGCACGGCGGAGGATGCGACCTGGCGAACCCCGACAACCCGTCCTCGACCGTGGCGATGACGCGCCGCCGCGGCGACGCGCTCGAATGCCTGGTGCTGGCCGACTCGCCGGTCGTGGTGCGGCGCCGCGACGGCTCGGTCGGCGTGGTGGACGACGATCGACTGGAGCGGCTGCCCGGCGGTCGCCCGTACACGCTGGAGCAGGTGCGCGCGCACCGCAACCGGCCGGGCGGGTTCTGGGTCGCCGGCGCCGTGCCGGAGGCGGCGTACGAGGCGGTGACCGCGACCTTCCCGGCCGCGGAGGTGGACGTGGTGGCGATGTTCACCGACGGGGTGACGAGGCTGGTCGACCACTACGGCCACGACTGGGCGGGGCTGCTCGCCGCCCTGCGGTCGCGCGGTCCGCACCACCTCATCGAGTCGGTACGGGCGGCCGAGCGCGCCCGGCCGCCGGCGGGCGCCAAACCGCACGATGACGCGACCGCGCTGCTCATCACCCTCTGAGCGTGGCCGGGCCCTGCCGGGCGCCCGGATCGCACGCCGCCCGGCACGCGGCGGCCGGGCGGCGCGCTCCCGTGCCGGCGGCCGATGTGCCGGGGCCGGGCGGACCGTATCCGACAGCCGTCGACCTTGCGCCCCAGGGCGTCCCGGTAATGGTCGAGATGGGCGGAGAGCGGCTCCGCGGGTCGCGTAGCGCGTCCGGCGGCTCGGGGGGATTTCGGACGTGGAACATCACCCGAACCTGGCGGCCGTGACGGACCGCCGGCCGCCGGTGGAGCGCGTCGTGTCCGGCACGGGGGTGAGCGCGGACCGGCGGTGTGGGATGGCGGCCGGTCCGCGATGGTCGGCCGGTCGCGGCCTCACCACGACGCGGCCGCCGGATCCGTGACCTCGGAGTTCGCGGCGGAAGCCCGGTTTCGCCGGTCGCCGGTGACCGCCCGGCGCCCTGCGACACTGTCCGCTGCGGTGTATTATGTCGCAAGTTTCAGTGAACCTTGTAGGCGCTTTCCTTGACATCATTACGGACTGCCTATATAACGGTCTTCTGCGAGGTTAAAAGCTCGGCTGAGGGCTCCCCGCCCGGCCAGGCTGAGAAAGGATCAGGGTGCCCGGGCCCGGAAGTGGCACGGTTCGTAACCGCAGACTGGCAGCTGAGCTTCGCCGCCTCCGTGAAAGAGCTCAATTGACCGGCGACGAGGTCGCCGACCGCCTCGGGTGGTCGGCCTCCAAAGTGAGCCGCCTCGAAAATGCCCGCCAAGCCCCCCGTCTAGGTGACGTGAGGAGCTTGTTGGATCTGTACGGCATCGACGGAGACCACCGCGACCAGCTCCTGCAGCTCGCCCGAGACGCCGTACGAAAGGGCTGGTGGGAGGCCTATTCTGACGCGCTGCCCGAACAGTACGCGTCGTATATCGGCCTGGAGATGGAGGCTGAGGAGATCCGTCAATGGGAGACCCAGGTGGTCCCCGGGCTCCTGCAGACCGAGGCGTATGCGCTCGCCGTCGAGGAATGGTCGCATTCGACCGAAGTGATCCCGCCCAGTCGCGTCGACGCGCGGGTGAAGACGCGATTGGCACGCCAGGCCGTGCTCACTCGCGAGCAGCCACTGCGGCTGCATATCGTCCTCGACCAGGCGATCCTGCTCCGCCGCTATGGCGACGCGCAGGTCATGCGGGCGCAGATGGCGCGCCTTCAGGAGTCCTCGCAGCTTCCCAACGTCACCCTCCAAGTGCTTCCCTTTGATGGGCCCCACCCAATCGCTACCGGGTCCTTCACGCTTCTGCGTTTTCCGCCTGTCGGTGGAATGGCGGTACGTGATGTCGTCTATATCGAGCATATGAACGGATGCTCATATCTGGAAGAAGAGACCGAAACCTACCGGCACGGCCTCAGTTTCGAACGACTCGCGGCAGAGGCGCTCGGGCCTGCCGAATCCTTGGACCTGATCTCCAGGGTCGCCCGAGATGTGTGGACATCCCAATGAAAGGAGGTATGGATCTTTGCGGGAACTTCGTACATGTCCCGGCCTGGACTGGAGAAAGAGTTCGCGCAGCATGGCGAATGCCAACTGCGTCGAAGTCGCTTCCGTCGAGCACATTCCGGGCGATTGCTCGAATGCGCCCACTCGGTGAACCTGGCCGGTTGAGATATGCCGGCGCTCCCCGGCCCGGTGGCCGGTGTCCGGGCGAGCGTCGCTGAGATTCGGTGTCGCCCCCTCCGTCCCATCGCGCCGGATGGAGGGGGCTTCGTCCTTCCAATGGCGTCAATGCCCGTCTTGAAGCGTCGTCCGGCCTCGTCTTGCACAGGCGACCGCATAGCCGGCGGCAAGGCACCGCGGCACCGGCGTGCGACGCGGTCGCGAAACGCGACGGTGCGTGGCGGCACCCGTTCCGGGGTCGTAGGTTTCTGGCATGGACTCTCGCCGCCGCGTTCCGCGTACGGACGTCCTGCTCGCCGATCCGCGTCTCGTCGAGGCGGCGGGTCGCCTCGGGCGGGCCACCGTCAAGTCCGTCATCAACGCGGCACAGGAGCGCGCCCGGCGCGGGGAGATCCCGCCCGAACGGGTCGCCGACGACGCCGTCGCGGCCCTGCCGCTGTACGCCACGAGCCTGCGCCCGGTGATCAACGCGACCGGCGTGCTGCTGCACACGAACCTGGGCCGCGCGCCGCTGTCGGCCGCCGCCCGAGAAGCGATGCTGGCCGCGGCCGGCTGCACCGACGTGGAGTTCGACCTGGCGACCGGCCGCCGCGACCGCCGCGGGCGGGGCGCCCTGGCGGCGCTGGCCGCGGCGTGCCCGGCGGCCGAGGCGGTCCACGTCGTCAACAACAACGCCGCCGCGCTCGTCCTGGCCGCGACGGCCCTGGCGGCCGGCCGCGAGATCGTGATCAGCCGCGGCGAGATGGTGGAGATCGGCGACGGCTTCCGCCTGCCGGGCCTGCTCACCTCGACCGGCGCGCGGCTGCGCGAGGTCGGCACCACCAACCGCACGACCGCCGCGGACTACGCCGACGCCGTCGGGCCCGACACCGGCTTCATACTGAAGGTCCACCCGTCCAACTTCCGCATCGAGGGCTTCACCGCGCAGGCGTCGGTACGCGAGCTGGCCGGCCTCGGGGTCCCCGTCGTCGCCGACATCGGCTCTGGTCTGCTCGCGCCCGAGCCGCTGCTGCCCGACGAGCCGGACGCCGCCACCGCGCTGGCCGACGGCGCCGACCTGGTCACCGCGAGCGGCGACAAGCTGCTCGGCGGCCCGCAGGCCGGCCTTCTGCTGGGCCGGGCGGAACTGGTCGAGCGGCTGCGCCGCCATCCGCTCGCCCGCGCGCTGCGCGTCGACAAGCTCACCCTGGCCGCGCTGGAGGCGAGCGTGCGGGGGCCGGTGACGCCGACCGCCGCCGCCCTGCACGCCGACCCCGGCGTGTTGCGGCGGCGCGCCGAGCGTGTCGCCAAGGCGCTCACCGAGTACGACGCCCTGGCCGTCGACTCGACCGCGTGGGTCGGCGGCGGTGGCGCGCCGGGCGTCGGCCTGCCCAGCGCGGCCGTGAGCCTGCCCGAGACGTACGCCGCACCGCTCCGCCGAGCCGGGATCGTCGGCCGTGTCGAGGCGGGGCGCCTGCTGCTCGACCTGCGCGCCGTGCCGGCGGAGCTGGACGACGAGGACCTCGCGCGCCGGGTCGCGCGGGCGATCGGGGCGGAGGGGGGCCGCTGATGCACGTCATCGCCACGGCGGGACACGTCGACCACGGCAAGTCCACGCTGGTGCGGGCGCTGACCGGGATGGAGCCCGACCGGTGGGCCGAGGAGCGCCGCCGGGGCATGACGATCGACCTCGGTTTCGCCTGGACGAGCCTGCCGTCGGGGGAGCGGATCGCGTTCGTCGACGTGCCGGGCCACGAGCGGTTCGTCACGAACATGCTGGCCGGCGTGGGTCCGGCGCCGGCGGTCATGTTCGTCGTCGCGGCCGACGAGGGCTGGATGCCGCAGTCCGCCGAGCACCTCGCGGCGATCGACGCCCTCGGCGTCCGTGACGGGCTGCTCGTCGTCACGCGGTCCGACCTCGCCGACCCCGAACTGGCGCAGGCGGAGGCGATGACGTACCTCGCCGCCACCGGCCTCGCGGACGTGGAGACGGTCGCGGTCAGCGGCGCCACCGGCGCGGGCCTGCCCGAGCTGCGCGCCGCCCTCGACCGGCTCATGGCCCGGCTGCCCGCCCCGGACCTGGAGGCGCCGGTGCGGATCTGGGTCGACCGGGCGTTCACCATCAAGGGCAGCGGCACGGTCGTGACCGGCACGCTGCCGGCCGGCACCGTGCGGGCGGGTCAGGAGCTGCTCCTCGACGGCCGTCCGGTCAGGGTGCGCGGCCTGCAGGCGCTGCGCGAGGCCGCCGGCGCGGTGCCCGCCGTCGCCCGCGTCGCGATCAACCTGCGCGGCGTCGACCGCGACGAGGTCGCCCGCGGCATGGCCCTGACCAGCGACGAGTGGACGGTGACCGACGCCGTCGACGTGCGCGTGGACGGCATCCCGGTCGCCGACCTGCCGCGCGAACCGGTGCTGCACATCGGCTCGGCGGCGGTGCCGGCCCGGCTGCGCGCCCTCGGCGACGACACCGCGCGCCTCGCGCTCGCCCGCGCGTTGCCCCTGCACGTCGGCGACCGTGCGCTGCTGCGCGATCCCGGTGCCCGGCGCGTCGCGGGGCTGACCGTCCTGGACGTGCGCCCGCCGGCCCTGCGGCGCCGGGGTGCCGCGGCGGCGCGCGCCCGCGAGCTGGCGTCCGGCGTGCCGGACGCCGCCACGCTGCTGCGCCGGCTCGGTGTCGTGCGGCGCGGCGAGCTGGCGGCGATGGGCGTCGTGCCCGCCGGGGAACCGGTCGCCGGCGACTGGCTCGCCGACCCGGACCACTGGGCGTCGCTGCGCCGGCGGCTCGCCGAGGAGGTCGAGCGCCATGCCGCCGCCGACCCGCTCAACCCGGGCCTGCCGGTGGAGGCCGCCCGCGCCCTGCTGGATCTGCCCGACCGCCGCCTCGTCGACGCGCTCGCCGTCCCCCCGCTGCGGCTGGACGGCGGGCGCGTGCACGGGCCCGCCGCGACCGGCCTGCCCGGGCCGATCGCCGATGCCGTGGCCACGCTTCGGGCCGACCTGGAGAAGGCGCCGTTCCGCGCGCCGGAGGCCGACCGGCTGGCCGAGCTCGGCCTGTCGGCGAAGGCGCTCGCGGCGGCCGTACGGGCGGGCGCGCTGCTGCGGATCGCCGATGGCGTCGTGCTGCTACCGGGCGCCGACGTGGAGGCCGCGCGCGTGCTCGCCGCGCTGCCGCAGCCGTTCACGGTGAGCGATGCGCGCAAGGCCCTCGACACCACCCGCCGCGTCGCGGTGCCGCTGCTGGAACACCTCGACCGGCGGGGGCTCACCGAGCGCGACGGCGACGGCCGCCGGGTCTGCTGACCGCCGGGCTCGCCCGAACGGCCGCCGGATCCGCCGACCCCGGAATCCGCCGTCACCGCCGGTTAATTCGGTTGAACCGGGCATGCCGCCTCTGGCCTCATGGATACCGCGGCTCGCCGCCGATCTTGGAGAGGAGATGGTGATGCCGTACCGCACGCTCAAGGGCGGCCACGTCCCGATCCGGATGTGGACGGACCCCGCCGAGGTCGAGGCGGGGGCGCTCGACCAGTTGCGCAACGTCGCGACCCTGCCATGGGTCCACGGCGTCGCCGTCATGCCCGACGTGCACTACGGCAAGGGCGCGACCGTCGGCTCGGTCATCGCGATGCGGGACGCCGTCGCCCCGGCCGCGGTCGGCGTCGACATCGGCTGCGGCATGACCGCGGTGAAGTCCAGCCTCACCGTCGACGACCTGCCGGACGACCTGGGCCGCCTGCGCGCGAAGATCGAGCAGGCGGTGCCGGTGGGGCGCGGGGCGCACAAGACGCCCGTCGACCCGTCCGCCGTGCCGGGCCTGAAGGAACGCGGCTGGTACGAGTTCTGGCGGCGCTACGACGAGCTCGCGCCGGTGGCGCGGTCGCGGCGGGGCAAGGCCACCGCCCAGATGGGCACGCTCGGCTCCGGCAACCACTTCCTGGAGGTGTGCGCCGACGACGAGGGCTCGGTGTGGCTCGTTCTGCACTCCGGCTCCCGCAACATCGGCAAGGAGCTCGCCGAGTACCACATCGAGACGGCGACGCGGCTGCCGCACAACAAGGATCTGCCCGACCGCGACCTGGCCGTGTTCATCAGCGGGACGCGGGAGATGGAGGAGTACCGCCGGGACCTGTTCTGGGCGCAGGACTACGCGCGGCGCAACCGCGCCGTGATGATGGCGCTCAGCCAGAACGTCGTCACGCGGTTCTTCGCCGGCCGGCGGGTCCGCTGGGACGACGTCATCTCCTGCCACCACAACTACGTGGCGGAGGAGACCTACGACGGCGTCGACGTGCTCGTCACCCGCAAGGGCGCGATCCGGGCCGGCGACGGCGACCTGGGCATCATCCCCGGCTCGATGGCGACCGGCACCTACATCGTGCGCGGCCTCGGCAACGAGAAGGCGTTCAACTCCGCCTCCCACGGCGCCGGCCGCCGGATGAGCCGCAACCAGGCCAAGCGGTCCTTCACCGTCGAGGACCTCGTCGAGCAGACGAAGGGCGTCGAGTGCCGCAAGGACGCCGGTGTGATCGATGAGATTCCCGGCGCGTACAAGGACATCGAGTCGGTCATCGAGGCGCAGTCGGACCTGGTCGAGGTGATCGCGCACCTGCGCCAGCTCGTCTGCGTGAAGGGCTAGTCCTCCGCTCCGGCCGGGGCGGCGACCCGGCCGGAGCGCGGCCCGGCGTGCCGTGCCTCGCCACGGCCCGTGCCCGGCGCGGCCGGCGCAGGTTCCGCGCGGGTCCGGCGGAGGTTGGGCGCGTGGGCGGCAGCCGGCGCGGGCCCGCCGCCTCCCCGTCCGGACACGGTCCGCCGAGGCACGTACGCGCCGTGACGCCCGGCGGCGGGCCGGTGCCGCCTGCGCCGGAGCCGCGCCCCGCCGCCCGCCCGCGAACACCCCGGAGCGCGCCGACGGCCACCGTCCGCGACGCCCGGCCCCGGGCGGGACGGCGGCCAGGCGGTCAGGCGGACGGCGTCCCGAGGACCTCGTCGATGAAGGCCGTCAGATCCGCCAGCACCTCGTCGCGGTTCGTCTCGTTGAAGACCTCGTGCCGCGCCCCGGGGTAGATGATCTCGGTGAGCCGGTCGCCGCGGATCTCCTCGATGCCGGTGCGGGTGCCGGCGAGCGGCACCAGCTCGTCGGCCGCTCCGTGCACCCACAGAGTGGGCAGGGCACCGAGGCGCCCGCCGGAGGAGATCGCGGCCAGGCAGCGGTCGAACGCCTCGACCGTGGGCCGCTTGAACGGCCCGTGCCACACCAGCGGGTCGGCGGCGTAGGCCGCGCCGACCCGCGGGTCGCGGGACAGCGTCGCCGTGTCTATCGGGATGTCGGGGATCTCCTCCAGCTCCAGCAGGGTGGTGATCGCGATCCACGGTCCCAGCACCGGCCCGGACAGCACCAGCGCGGCGAGCCCGTCGCCGTACCGCTGAGCGTACCGGGCCGCGATCATCCCGCCCATGGAGTGGCCGATCAGCACCACGGGCAGCCCGGGATGCGCGGCGCGGGCCCGTTCGGTCACGGTGTGCAGGTCCGTGACGACGTCCTCGAAGTCGTTGATCAGCACTCGTTCGCCGCCGGAGCGGCCGTGCCCCATGTGGTCGGGCCCGTACACCGCGGCGCCGTGCCGGACCAGCACGTCCGCGACGTGCTCGTACCGGCCGATGTGCTCGCCGTAACCGTGCGCCAGCACGACCACGCGGCGCGGCTCGGCGGCCGGCCACACGCGGACCGCGATCTTCTCCCGTACTCCGGTGAATTCGAATTCGGCGGCCATGACCCCATGATCGCCGAGCGGACCGCGCCGGCACCAGCCTGTGAAGGCCGCCGGATCACGGCATAGGCTGGGGTGATCGGCACGACACGGAGGGAGTCGTCCTTGCTCATTGACGGCTTCGGCCGGGTGGCGACCGACCTGCGGGTCTCTCTCACCGACCGCTGCAATCTCCGGTGCAGCTACTGCATGCCTCCCGAGGGGCTCGACTGGCTGCCCAAACCCGACGTGCTCACCGACGATGAGGTGGTCCGGCTCGTGGCGATCGGGGTGGAGCGGCTCGGCATCACGGAGGTCCGCTACACCGGCGGCGAGCCTCTGCTGCGCAAGAACCTCACCGGCATCGTGGCGCGGACCACCGCGCTGCGCCCCCGCCCGCAGGTGTCGCTCACCACGAACGGCATCGGCCTCGCGCGGCTCGCCGGGCCGCTGCGCGACGCCGGGCTCGACCGGGTCAACGTCTCGCTCGACACCCTCGACCGGGACGTCTTCAAGCAGCTCGCGCACCGCGACCGGCTGGACGACGTGCTGGCCGGCCTGGCCGCGGCACAGCGCGCCGGGCTGCGGCCGGTGAAGGTCAACGCCGTGCTGATGCGCGGCGTCAACGACCATGAGGCGGGTGCGCTCCTGCGGTACTGCCTGGAGCACGGCTACCAGCTCCGCTTCATCGAGCAGATGCCGCTGGACGCCCAGCACGGCTGGCGGCGGGAGAACATGGTCACGGCCGACGAGATCCTCGACCGGCTGTCCGCGGAGTTCACACTACGCCCCGATGACGGGGAGGAGCGCGGCAGCACCCCGGCCGAGATGTTCGTGGTCGACGGCGGCCCCACGCGGGTCGGCGTCATCGGCGCGGTCACCCGGCCGTTCTGCGGCGCCTGCAACCGGGTGCGGCTCACCGCCGACGGCCAGATCCGCAACTGCCTGTTCGCCCGCGAGGAATCCGACCTGCGTACCGCGCTCCGCTCCGGCGCCTCCGACGACGAGCTCGCCGACCAATGGCGCGCCGCCGTCGCCGCCAAGCGCGCCGGGCACGGCATCGACGACCCGGCGTTCCTCCAGCCGGCACGCCCGATGTCGGCGATCGGCGGATAGGCCGGCCCATGGATCGGCGGGTAGGGAAGGACGGCGTGGCCGAGCAGCCGCAGGAACACCGGGTCGAGGTCGCCGTGCCGCCCGACCACGAGGCCGGCGGTCACGCGGGCTTCGCGGCGGTCTGGCGTTCGCAGGACCCGTTCGTGATCGGCTTCGCCACCGGGGTGCGCCCGTCCGAGGTCGCCGACGGTACCGAGAGCGGCACCCGGTATGTCGACGTCCCGGCCCGGGGCGTGTCCCGCGTGCGGGTCCCGGCGAGCCAGGTCCGAGTCGCCCGAGCGCAACCCCGGCGGGTACGGGCGGGAGAACGGCAGAAGCACCCATGACGACGGCCGAACCGGACGACGTGGGACGTCTGGATGACATGGGGTGTCTGGAGGATATGGGGCACGCGGAGGACATGGGGCGTCCGGACGAGCTGAGGCGTCCGGATGAGGCGGTCTCCCGCTACGACGCGGTGATCCTGGCGGGCGGCGGGGCGCGGCGCCTTCACGGAGCCGACAAGCCCGGGCTGGTCGTGGGCGGCCGCTCGCTCGTGGCCCGGGTCGGCGCGGCGGTGGCGGACGCCACCCGGATCGTGCTCGTGGGTCCCGCCCGGCCGGAGCTGCCCGCCGCGGTCGTCGTGCGCGAGGACCCGCCCGGCGGCGGGCCGGTGCCCGCCCTCCGCGCCGGGCTCGCCGCCGTGCGCGCGCCGCTGGTGGCGGTGCTCGCCGCCGACCTGCCCTTCCTCACCCACGCGGACGTCGAGGAACTGCGCTGCGCGGCCCGCGGGCACAGCGGCGCGATCCTCGACGACGAGGACGGCCGGCCGCAGTGGCTGGCCGGTGCTTGGCGGACCGAAGAACTGCGCGCCGCGTTCGACGGCTACCCGGGCGCGTCGCTGCGCGGCCTCATGGCTCCGCTGCGTCCGGTCCGCCTGCGCCCGGCGGCGCGGCCGCTGCCCGCGTGGTACGACTGCGACACGGAGGACGACGTCGTCACGGCGTCCCGGATGATCGAGGAGAACAGTGCTCAACGAGTGGATCGAGGCGGCCTGCGCGGAGCTGAGGATCGATCTCGCGGACGTCGACCGTGACCTGATCCTCAGCGTCGCGCGGGACGTCGCGCACGGGGTCGCACGCCCGGCCGCGCCGCTGACGGCCTACCTGCTCGGGCTCGCGGTCGGGCGCGGCGCGCCCGCACGGGACGCCGCCGCGCGCGTCACGACGATGGCCCAGGAGTGGTCCGAGCGCGGCTGACCGCGGGGCACCGCCACGGCGGCGCATGCCCGCGGTGGCCGCCGCCTGTCGTCGTCGGTGGCCGGCGGCGCGTGGCGCGCCGCATGCCCGTCCTCCGGATCGCGGCGCGGGAGGGGTGCCGTTCTCCCCGTTCGTACCGGCGTCGAAGGACGTACGGCGTGCCGTGCGGCGCGGTGGCCGCCGCCCCGTGGGGCCGCGGGCCGGCCCGGGCCCGGCTACCCGGCGGGCGCCTGGATGCCGAGCACGGTGAGCAGCGCGAGACGTTCGGCGTCCTCGGTGCCGGGCTCGGCCGTGTAGACCATGATGCGCAGGTCGCTCCCGGCCACGGCGAGCACGTCGCAGTCGAGCGTCAGCGGGCCCACCCGCGGGTGGTCGATGGTCTTGCGGGCGGCCTCGTGGCGGCCGACCACGCCCGAATCCCACAGCTCGGCGAACCGCGTGCTGTTCGCGCGCAGTTCCTCGATCAGACGCCGCAGATTCCGGTCGGCCGGGTAGCGGCCGGCGGCCGCGCGCAGGTCGGCGACCAGGGCCGCCTCGAACGCGCACTGGGCCTCCGGGGTGTACCGGACCGGGCCGCCCGGGCCGACGAAGTTCCACCACACGCCGTTGCGCTCGTTGCCACGCCGTGCGGACGGGTCGCCCATCAGTGCCGCGTACGGGGCGTTGGCCGTGAGGAGCGTCCAGGCCGCGTCGAAGACCGCGACCGGGGTGCCGCTCAGGCGGTCCAGCAGCCGCTGGACGCTCGGGGTGACGTACGCCGGCACGGTCTCCGGCCCCGGCGGTGCCAGCCCCGCAAGCCGGAACAGGTGGGCGCGCTCCGTCCCCGACAGCCGCAGCGCCCGGGCCAGCGCCTCGACGACCTGCGACGACGGGTTGGACGCGCGGCCCTGTTCGAGACGCGTGACGTAGTCGACGGAGATCCCGGCCAGCAGGGCGAGTTCCTCGCGGCGTAGCCCGGCCGCGCGCCGGTCCCCGCCGGCGGGCAGCCCGGCCGCCTCGGGCCGCAGCCGGTCGCGCCATCGGCGCACAGCCGCGCCGAACTCCGCCGTCGCCATGCCCCCAGTCTGCACCGCCGGCCGCGGGCACGCCTGGTACCGGTTGTCCCAGGAAGGCGGGACGCCTGGTACCCCCCGGCGCATCGGCGCACCGTGGAGGCATGACGACGACACTGATCACCGGGGCCAACAAGGGCCTCGGCTTCGAGACCGCACGCCGGCTCGTCGCGGCCGGCCACACCGTCTACGTCGGCAGCCGGGACGCCGGACGCGGGCACCGGGCGGCCGAGCGTCTCGGCGCGCGGATGGTCCTCATCGACGTGACCGACGACGCGTCCGTCGCCGCGGCGGCCAAGACCATCGAGGCCGATGGCGGGCTGGACGTGCTGGTCAACAACGCCGGCATCGAGGGCCGCGGCGACGGCAACGAGGTGGTCGGCGCCGCCGGCACCACCGCCGGCCTCATGCGATCGCTGTTCGAGACCAACGTGTTCGGCGTGGTCCGCGTCACCCACGCGTTCCTGCCGTTGCTGGCGCGGTCCGCCGCGCCGGTGGTGGTCAACGTGAGCAGCGGCCTGGGCTCGCTCGCCCGGGTCACGGCGGAGGGCACCCCGGCCTACGCCTACCCGGGGATCGCCTACCCGGCGTCGAAGGCCGCCGTCAACATGGTCACCGTGCAGTACGCGAAGGCGTTCCCGCGGATGCGGATCAACGCCGTCGAGCCCGGCTACACCGCCACGGACCTGAACGGGAACACCGGCACCCAGACCGTCGAGGAGGGTGCCGAGATCATCGTGCGGATGGCGTTGCTCGGCCCCGACGGCCCGACCGGCGGCTACTTCGACGCGGACGGCCCGGTCCCCTGGTGAGCGTCGGCGCGGGCCGGAGGCCGGGCCGGGGCCTCCCGGCGGCGCGGGCCGGAGGCAGCAGAA
>JBEHYF010000105.1:0-18903 GCA_048498315.1 Actinomycetota bacterium | reverse complement strand
TGTTACGGGGTCAGCGGGCCCGCCGGGGTTGCTGCTGGATGAGCCGCCGCCGCCCGCGACCCGCCGAGCGATCGCGGGCGGCGGCGGGAGCGGCGGGAGGCGCCGCGCCTCAGATCGCGGCCTCTTCCGGGGCCGGCAGCTGGGCGGCGCGCTCGCGCAGCCAGGCCGTCGCCTCTGTGGCGGTCATCGGCGGCCGGAAGTGGTACCCCTGGGCGGCGTCGCAGCCCATGCGCCGCAGGATCGCCATGGTCTCGGCGTTCTCGACGCCCTCGGCGACCGATCGCAGGCCGAGCGTGCGAACCAGGTCGATTATCGACCGGACGATGACGGCGTCGTCGCCGGCCTCGCACAGGCGGCTGACGAAAGACGCGTCGATCTTGATCTCCTCGACCGGGAGGCTCTTGAGCCGTACCAGCGAGGAGTAGCCGGTGCCGAAGTCGTCGAGGCTGAGCGGGATGCCGAGCTTGGCCAGCGCCTCGACGGTGTCGGCGGCGTATGCGGGCTCGGTCATGAGGATGCGCTCGGTGATCTCCAGTTGCAGGGCGTGCGGCGGCACGTCATGCCGTAGCAGGCCCGCCGCGATCATCTCGGTGAGCGTCGAGTCGAGCAGGTCGCGGCCGGCCGCGTTGATCGCGATCTGGACGCACAGGCCGGCCTTCCACCACTCGGCGAGCTGGGCGAGCGCGGCGTCGACGACGAACTCGGTGATACCGCGCATGAGGTAGGTCTGCTCGGCGATCGGCAGGAACTGCTCGGGCGTGAGCAGGCCCTTCTGCGGGTGCCGCCAGCGCAGCAGCGCCTCCATGCCGACCGGGCGGCCGTCGCCGAGGAAGATCTTCGGCTGGAAGAACAGCTCGAGCTCGCGGCGGTCGAGGGCGCGGCGGAGCTGGCCCTGCCGGTCAAGGCGCTCGGGCGAGTTGCGGTCGCGGTCGGGCGAATAGATCTCCACCCCCGTACGGCTTTCCTTCGCCACGTACATGGCGACGTCGGCCCGCTGCATCAGCAGCTCGAAGTCGGGCGCGTGGTCGGGGTGCAGCGCGATGCCGACGCTGGCCTCCAGGTCGAACGTCATGCCGTCGAGGCGGACCGGCTCGTTGAGCGCCGCACGGAGCCGGGCCGCGACCTCGCGGGCGCCGCGGGCGTCGCGCACGGTCGGCAGCAGCACCGCGAACTCATCGCCGCCGAGCCGGGCGACCAGGTCGCCGGGACGGACGCTGTGGGTGAGCCGGTGCGCGACGAGCTGCAGCAGCCGGTCGCCGGTAGGATGCCCGAGGGTGTCGTTGACCTCCTTGAACCGGTCGAGGTCGAGGAGGAACAGGCCGACCCGGCGGGGCGGCTCGCCCACCTTGCCGCCCGCGGCGACGGCTTGGCGTTCGGCCTGGTGCCGCGCCTCGGTGAGCGCCTCCTCGGTGCGCACGATCAGCAGCTTGCGGTTGGGCAGCCCGGTCAGCGCGTCGTGCAGGGCCTGGTGCTCGCGGCTGACCGAGACCGACGCGTTGATGTACACGGCGATGAACGGCAGCACGAACAGCGGCACGAACGCGGCCGACCGGCTCATCGCGACGGCGACGAGCGGGGCGAGGCCGAGCAGCGCGCTGTGCACGAGGAGCTGCAGGGCCAGGTTCCAGCGGATGGCCTTGATGATCGATCCGCGCTCGTGCAGCGCGACGGCGGCGTTGACGAGGGCCTGGTTGACCAGGAAGTACGCCACGCCGGCCAGCAGCATGGCGAGCAGGTCGGAGCCGTCGGGCACCCACGGGTGCGAGGGCGAGGCGGTCTTGCCGAACAGCAGCAGTATCGTGCCGGAGGCGGCGAAGCTGAGGGTGTACTGCCCGACGTTGAAGGCGGTGCGGTGCAGCGCGCGGCGGCGCAGGAGCCCGGTGGCCACGGTGGCGACGGCCTGCAGGAACAGGGCCGTGGGGATCCCCGCGTACAGCAGGGTGGCGAACGTGAATGTGGTCGAGACGGTCGCGCCGTTGGTCTCGGTGGAGCCCGGCGTGATGATCGGCTTCAGCTCGCCGCCGACGATGAGGCAGGCTAGGATCCAGAACAGCGGGCCGTCGACGAGCCTCCGCAGGTCCGCGACGGTGAGGAAGGCGAGCGAGATGCCGAGGGCCGCGACGCCGACCGCGGTGACACTGACGACGTAGGCCCACAGCGGTGAGCCACGCCGGGGGATCGTGTCCCGTGTGTTGTTCGGGTCCTTCATCACGTCCTCGAGGGGTTACACCCAAACATTGCGCCTTGGGGGCGGCGATGGTGTTTGGACGGACACAGGTAGTGCTGAGTGGAGACTACGACGTCCGAGCGACATCACGGAACCGATTGCGCACGTTCCGTTACGCCTGGACTCGAACGTCCGTCTACCCACAGGTAATCGATCGATACCGTACAGTATCCCCTCGCAGGTCAGGCAGCCCACGCGATCCGGGAATCAGCCCTCCGCGACCGTCGCCCGCTCCTTGGCCGCATCCGGCCCTTTTTCGAGCAGTACCCGGAACCCCGCTTCATCGAGGAGCGGTACGCGTAGTTTGACTGCTTTGTCGTACTTGGAGCCTGGGCTCTCCCCGTGTACCACGAAGGCGGTCTTCTTCGACACCGAGCTCGACACCTTGCCGCCGAGGTTCTGCACCGCCTCGGTGGCCGAGTCGCGGCTGAAGCCCTCCAGCGACCCGGTGATCACGACGGTGACGCCCTCGAGCGGCCGGGGGCCGTCGCCGCCTTCATCGGCCATGCGCACGCCGGCCCGGCGCCACTTCTCGACGATCTCGCGATGCCAGTCGACCGCGAACCACTCCTTGACGGACGCGGCGATCGTCGGGCCGACGTCCTCGACCTGGGTCAGCTCCTCCTCCGAGGCCTCGATGATGCGGTCGAGCGAACGGAACTCCCGGGCCAGCGCCTGCGCGGCGGTCGGCCCGACGTGCCGGATCGACAGCGCCACCAGCACCCGCCACAGCGGCTGCTTCTTCGCCTTCTCCAGCTCCTCGAACAGCTTCTCGGTCGTCTTCTTCAGCTCGCCCGCCTTGGTGGCGAAGAAGGTGACGACCTTCTCCTTGCCCGTCTTCGGGTCGATCTTGGGCAGGCCGGTGCGCTGCTCGCGCACCACCGTCTTGATCTCCTTGAGCCGCTCCCGGTCGAGCAGGAACAGGTCGCCCTCGTTCTTGACCGGCGGCTCGTGCGGCTCCATTGGCTGCGTGAGCGCGGTCGCCGCGACGTACCCCAGCGCCTCGATGTCGAGCGCGTTGCGGCTCGCCACGAAGTACAGCCGCTCGCGGAGCTGCGCCGGGCAGTGCCGCGCGTTGGGGCAGCGGATGTCGACGTCGCTCTCCTTCTCGCGGCGCAGCTCGGTGCCGCACTCCGGGCACGTCACCGGCATCACGAACTCCCGCTCCGACCCGTCGCGCAGGTCGACCACCGGCCCGACGATCTCAGGGATGACATCGCCGGCCTTGCGCAGCACCACGGTGTCGCCGATCAGCACGCCCTTGCGCTTGACCTCGTCGGCGTTGTGCAGCGTCGCGTACGCTACCGTGGAGCCCGCCACCTTGATCGGCTCCATCACGCCGTACGGCGTGACCCGCCCGGTGCGGCCGACCCCGACCTTGATGTCGAGGAGCCTGGTGTTGACCTCCTCGGGCGGGTACTTGTAGGCGATCGCCCAGCGCGGCGCCCGGCTCGTGGACCCGAGCCGCCGCTGCAGCGCGAGCTGGTCGACCTTGACCACGACGCCGTCGATCTCGTACTCCGGCTCGTGCCGGTGCTCGCCGTAGTGCTCGATGTAGGCGCGGACCTCGTCGAGCCCGCCGACCACCCTGTAGCGGTCGCTGACCGGCAGCCCGAACGACCGCATGAGCTCGTACGAGTCGGACTGGCTGTCGGGGTGCCGGCCGCCCTCCCACATGCCGAACCCGTGCACGATCATGCTGAGCGGCCGCCGCGCGGTCACCCGAGGGTCCTTCTGCCGCAGCGACCCGGCCGCCGCGTTGCGCGGGTTGGCGAACGGCCCCCGGCCCGTGTCGACCATCTCCTCGTTGAGCCGTTCGAAGGCCTCCACCGGGAGGTACACCTCGCCGCGGACCTCCAGCAGCTCGGGCACGTCGCCGCCGTCGAGCCGGTGCGGGATCGTCTCGATCGTGCGGATGTTGTTGGTGACGTCTTCACCGGTGCGCCCGTCGCCGCGGGTCGCGCCGCGGACCAGCCGGCCGTTCTCGTACGTGAGGCTGACCGCCAGCCCGTCGATCTTCAGCTCGCACAGGAACCGCGCGACCGCGCCGACCTCCCTCTCCGCACGGGTCAGCCAGGCCGACAGGTCGTCGGTGCTGAACGCGTTGTCGAGGCTCTGCATCCGCGTCAGGTGCTCGACCGTCTCGAACTCGGTCATGATCGGCGCGCCGACCCGCTGCGTCGGCGATTCCGGCGTGACCAGCTCGGGATGCTCGGCCTCCAGCTCGCGGATCTCCCGCATCAGCCGGTCGTACTCGGCGTCGCTGATCGTCGGAGAGTCGAGCACGTAGTAGCGGTAGTTGGCCTCGTCGAGCTCCTGCGCCAGCTGGGCGTGGCGCCGCCGGGCCGCCTCGGGTACGCCTGTGGTCACGTGTCTCTCCCTGCCGTACGAGTGCCGCTGAACAATAGTCTCTCGCGTGGGGGTGACACTCGAGACGCGCGGCGGGTGCCGTGACCAGGCCCGACATGTCCGCTGCCGGAGCGACACGCCGGCGATGCGGAATGCGCGAGGCAACCGGGAGCCCTCCTGGCGCGTCCTGGTTTCGAGTGGCTGAACGCGTCGCCCCGAGAGAGTTCGGGGACGACGACCGTCCGCCCTCCTAATCCTCAGCTGACTCGCGCAGAATGCGGGCGGCCTCGTGGCAGTGCTTGAGCGCCGCGCGGACGTACGCGGGCGATGCTCCGGCCAGGCCGCATGCGGGGGTGACGGCGACACCCTCGGCGAGGGTCTTCGGCGAGAAGCCGAGCCGCCGCGACAGCTCCTGGACCCGTGCGAGCGAGTCGGCCGGTTTGGGCAGGGCGGTATCGGTGCCGGGGATCACGCCGACGAGGAATCCGATGCCCGCCTCGACGGCCTCGCCGATCGCCTCCTCGTCCTGGCGGCGCAGCAGCGCGGCGTCGACCGAGATCGCCTTCGCCCCGGCCGACCGCAGCAGGCGGTACGGCGTCTGCGGCGCGCAGCAGTGCACGATCGGGAACGCGCCCGCCGCCTCGATCACCCGGCGCAAGCCGTCTTCGGCGAGAGACGCCTCGACCGCCGGGAGCCGGGAGAAGCCGCTCGCCGTGGGCACCGTGCCCGCCAGCACCCCGGGCAGGCCGGGTTCGTCGAGCTGGAGCAGGATGTTCGCCTGCGGAAGGCGGTGGCGTACCTCGCGGACGTGCGCGGCGATCCCCTCCGCCAGCGAGGCGGCCAGGTCGCGTACGGCACCCGGGTCGGCGAGGACCCGGTTGCCGGAGGGCAGTTCGATCGAGGCGGCCAGCGTCCACGGGCCGGCGACCTGAACCTTGAACGGCCCCTCGTACTCTCCCGCCAGTTCCTCCAGCGCGTCGAGGTCCCGCGCGAGCATGCTCTGGGCCCGGGCGGTGTCCCGGCCCGGCCGGCCGGCGAGCCGCCAGCCGGACGGCCACAGCTCGACCGGCAGCTCGACCAGCATCGCCGCGGCCCGGCCGGCCATGTCCGCTCCCGGCCCGCGGGCGGGCAGCTCGGGCAGATACGGCAGGTCGGGCAGCTCACCGAGGACGACCCGCAGCGCCTCGGCGGGATCACCACCGGGATGCGACCCGACACCGGTGGCGGCCCCGGAACTCCACGGAAGATCAGGCACGCCGGAAAGCCTAGAACCTGTCCACCCACATCGCGGTGCTGGACCAGGCGCGCTTCCGCCACCGGCCACGGCGGTGGGCCAAAAGCGCGCGTTCACAGATCCCTCAGTGCGGCGGTGCTCCCGGATCGGCCGGCCCCCGGGACGAAGGCGGCGGGCCCGGCGGAGGCTCAAAGGACGGCGGTGGGCTCTGCGGCTGCTGCGGCCCGCGATACGGCATCGGTGGTCCCTGGTACGGTCCCGAGCCACCCGGCAACGGTGGCTGTGGCCCGCCGTATGGCATCGGCGGCGCCTGGTACGGCACCGGGCCACCCGGGAACAGCGGCTGCTGTGCCACCGGCTGGGGACCGCGGCGCCGGCCCTTCACGGCGAGCACGACCACGACCACCACGACGAGGACCACCGCGCCCAAGATCACGAACACGATGCCGCTGCCGCCGGCGGAGCCGTGCTCGGCCCGCGCGGACGGCTTCGCGCTTGCGGTATCGGACGGCTTCGCGCTTGCGGTACCGGACGGATTGGCGAGCAACGGGTTCTGGGCACGCCAGGCGTCGAGCCGCTGGAACGTCGGGTTCGGTGCGTCCGGCGGGACATCCCTGGTCAGCGCGAAGATCGGGACCATCGCACCGGCGCCGGTCAGGTTGTCATGCCCCGGCGGCCCGGCGTCGACCGTGGTGTTGATGATCTTCTGAACGACCTGGCGTGGCGACAACTGCGGGAACTTCGACCGGATGAGCGCGACCGCCCCGGCGGCCAACGCAGACGCCTGGCTGGTGCCGTCGAAGTGGTTGTTGAAGGACCCGTCATTCATCAGCAGACCGATGCCGACGCCCGGCGCGGCCACCGAGACGTACGGCTGGCGCTGGGTTTTCGTCCAGGCCAGCTTGTTGTCCGTGATCGCGCCGACCGCCAGCACGCCGGCGCACGAGGCAGGAACCTCGGTGTCGTTCGTGGTGTTCCCGGAGTTCCCCATCGACGCGACGACCACCGCACCCTTGGAGATCGCGTACGAGACCGCCGTCTGCGCGCTCACCGGGCAACCGCCGGGGTATGGAGAGGCCTGCGAGACGTTGATGACCTGGGCGCCGCGATCGGCGGCGTCCCGGATTCCCTGAGCGATCGAGGTGACGAGGCCATCGGTGACGATCGGCAGGATCTTCGCTCTGGGTGCGATGCCGACCATTCCGCTCGGGCCGCCCTGGCCGGCGATGAGACCCGCCATCCCGGTGCCGTGCCCGCCCGTCTTGTCGAAGTCCGTCCAGCCGTTACTGGTGCCCCCGTGGCGGGCGTCGGCGCCAGGGAGCACGACATTGCGCAGTTCGGGGAGCCGAGCGTTGACGCCGGAGTCGACGACTGCGACGGTCACCCCTTGGCCTTGTGTGAGTTGCCACACCCGGTTCTGGATGTCCCAGGCGACGAACCACCACTCCTCACTGCGAGGCTTGGGCAGCGCCGCCGCATCAGCCGGTGCACCGACGAGCCCGGTGGCCCCGGTGACCCCGGCCAGTCCCAGAGCGAGAGTCGCCGCCGATACGCTCCTGAGGATGCGCCCTATCGGGGACACGACCCGAACACCTCCCATAAACCAAAGCGGGCGGGCCGGGCGTTGCCCGGCGTGTCAGCCCTGACGTAAGAATCAGCCAACCACTCAGCCAACGGCCTTGGGAACGACATCATCGGTGCCGCCCCGCACGCCCTCATCCTCGGTGAGCCAGGCGGTGCGTTTCCGCTCTTCCTCCTGGAGCCGCGGGCCCCTCGCCCCCGGCACCGAGCCCGGTCCCGGAACGGCCATGCTCCTGTCGAGCAGGCCGCGGATACCGCTCTCCAGAGGCACGGAAAGCCGTCACCGGCGCGGTCCGTCCCGTCTCATAGACGGCGGACCTGAGGTCGACGGCCTGGTCCGGACGTCGACGCCGTGCCGCTCAGGCGATCAGCTCGGCCATCGCGTCGAGACGGCGCCGGGTCTCGTCGGCCGGCTTGGTCGGCAGGAAGAGCAGGATCTCGTCCACGCCGGCGGCGGTGAGCCGCTCGATGATCTCCCGCTTGGCGGGGGTCGCGTACACGGTGACCGGCACGTGCCGTCCGGCACGCTCGCGCAGGTCCGCGATCCCCCGGGCGAGGGCGTCGACGTCCTGACCGGCGATGGGCAGCCAGCCGTCGCCATACTCCAGGACACGATCGAAGGTCTTCGGCCCCCATCCACCGACGAGGATCGGCGGCGTCCGCACCGGCTTCGGCCAGGAGTACGTGGCGTCGAAGTCGACGAACTCGCCGTGGAACTCGGCCTCGTCCTTGGTCCACAGCTCCTTCATGGCGAGGACGCGCTCGCGCATCACCGCCATCCGGGTCTTCGGGTCGGTGCCGTGGTCGCGCATCTCCTCGCGGTTCCAGCCGCCGCCGATGCCGACGACCGCGCGCCCGCCGGAGATCAGGTCGAGCGAGGCGATCTCCTTGGCGAACACGATCGGGTCGCGCTGCGGGATCAGCGCGATCCCGGTGCCCAGCGACAGCCGTTCGGTCACCACCGCGGCCGCGGTGAGGCTCACGATCGGGTCGAGCGTCCGGTAGTACACGCGCGGCAGCTCCCCGCCCCCCGGATACGGGGTCTCCCGGCTCACCGGGATGTGCGTGTGCTCGGCCACGAACAGCGAGCCGAAACCGCGCTCTTCCAGGGCACGCCCCAGGTCCGCGGGGCCGATGCCCTCGTCCGTCACGAAGGTGGAGACACCGAATCTCATTCTTCGACCTTACCCCGGCGCTTGATCATGACTCGGCACCGCCACCTCCCGGTGTGCGCGGAATTCGTCGCCGCACCGCGATCCGCCCGCCGGCCCCCGCTCCGTGCGGACGGCCTGCCGCGTCGCCCGGCTCGTCACGCCGCCCGGCTCGTCACGCCGCCCGGCGCGGCGTCGCCGGCCGGATACGCCCGACGCGCCCGCCGCAGGGGGTCAGGCCCGGAGCGCCCGCCCGGCGAACGTCGCGGCGATCGTGGCCGAGCCGAGCACGCGGTCGCCGTCGTACAGGACCGCGGCCTGGCCCTTGGCCACTCCCCTGGCCGGTGCGCGCAGCGAGATCCGCAGCACGCCGCCGTCGAGCACCGCCGTGCAGGCGTGCACCTCCCCGTGCGCGCGCAGCTGCACCCGGCAGTCGTACGGCTCGGTCAGCGGGTCGGCGAGCCAGACCGGGCGCTCGCCGTGGATCTCGTTGACATCGAGCGCCTCGCGCGGGCCGACCGTGACGGTGTTGGTGGCCGGGGAGATGTCCAGGACGTAGCGGGGGCGGCCGTCGGGCGCCGGGCGGCCGAGCCGCAAGCCCTGCCGCTGCCCGACCGTGAACACGTACGCGCCGTCGTGCTCGCCGAGGACCTCGCCGGAGGTGTCGACGATCGGACCCTTCACCGCGCCGAGCCGGTCGGTCAGGAACTTGCGGGTATCGCCGTCGGCGATGAAGCAGATGTCGTGGCTGTCCGGCTTGTCGGCCACCCCGAGGCCGCGCCGTTCCGCCTCGCGCCGGACCTCCGCCTTGGTGGTGTCGCCGAGCGGGAACATCGCGTGCGCGAGCTGCTCGCGGGTGCAGACCGCCAGCACGTACGACTGGTCCTTGCCCATGTCGACGCTGCGGCGCAGCACGCCACCCTCCAGCCGCGCGTGGTGGCCGGTGCAGACGGCGTCGAAGCCGAGCGCGAGCGCGCGGTCCAGCAGCGCCTGGAACTTGATCTTCTCGTTGCAGCGCAGGCACGGGTTGGGCGTACGGCCGGCCGCGTACTCCCTGACGAAGTCCTGCACCACGTCACGGTCGAACCGCTCGGCCATGTCCCACACGTAGAACGGAATGCCGATCACGTCGGCGGCCCGGCGCGCGTCACGGGCGTCCTCCAGCGTGCAGCAGCCGCGCGCGCCGGTGCGGTAGGACTTCGGGTTCGACGACAGGGCGAGGTGGACGCCGGTCACCTCATGCCCGGCCTCGGCCGCCCGCGCGGCCGCGACGGCGGAGTCGACACCGCCGGACATGGCGGCGAGTACGCGAAGAGTCATGACTCCACCGAGGGTACGCGCTCCTGGTCGCGGCCGGTGGATCGCGGACGCCACTGCCGCGGCGTGGCGACGCGGCCTCGTCGGGGGCAAGGACAACTGGTCCCGGTGGTACGCGCCTCACACGACGTTGATCAACGTGGCGGCCACGGCCTAATCCGAAAATCGGTGCTCAGCGGGGCATGCGGCAGTGCCCGGCGGGACGGTGATGGTGCCGGGTTGGGTGTTGTCGCAGGTCAGGCAGCTGGTTCGATGGTGACTCTGTAACCGAGAGCCTCGAGCTGGTGGATGTGGGCTTGTTTGCGACGTTCGGGGTTGATCCGCTTGTCGAAGAAGTCTGATCCCAGGTCGGTGTAGTGGGCGTCGGGGTCGGACAGCAGGTGCCAGATGATGGTCAGCATGGAGCGGCTGATCGCGACGATGGCTTTCTTCTTGCCCCGGCGGCGGGCGATGCGGCGGTAGCGTTCGCCGAGGAAGCTGTCGGTCTTGGACGCGGCGACCGCGGCCTCGCCGAGGATGCGGGCCAGGTAGCGGTTGCCGTGTCCGGTGGAGCCTTTGCCCTTCTTCTTGCCGGCGGACTCCTTCACCCCGGGGGTGAACTTGGCCCAGGAGGCCAGGTGACCGGCGGTGGGGAAGCGTTCCATGTCGACCCCGATCTCGGAGATGATGATCGCGGCGGCGGTGTGGCCGATGCCGGGAATCTCATCCAGGCGATCGGCCGCCGCCGCGAAAGTGGCGATCAGCTCCTCGATCTTGGTGTCGAGCTCGGCGATGTCAGCGTCGATCGCGTCGATCCGCGCCAGCATCTTGGCCGGCAGGAACGCGTGATGGCCGGTGAAGTGACCGGTGAAGGCCTCCTCCAACGCGGTGATCTTGCCGCGCATCCGGGAGCGGGCCATTTGCGCCAGCACCTTGGGGTCGCGTTCCCCGGCGATGAGCGCGGCCATCATGTCCCGGCCCGAGACCCCGAAGATGTCGGATGCGACCACGCTGAGCTTGATCTGGGCGTCTTCCAGCAGTTTCTCCACCCGCTGTTTTTCCGCGGTGCTGGTCTCGACCAGATCGATCCGGTAACGGGTGACATCCCGCAGCCGGCGGATCTGCGGCGGTGGCACGAAGCTGGGACGGATCATCTGCCGTTCGGCGACCTTGCAAGCCACACCGCGTCCAGCCGGTCGGTCTTGGGCCGGCCCGGCAGGTGCTTGACCTCGCGAGCGTTGACCAGCCAGGTCTCGAACCCGGCGGCCTCCAGCACGTAAAAGACGGGCTTCCAGTAGTCGGAGGTGGCCTCCATGACCACCCGGGTCACGCCCAGACAGCGCAGGTGATCGGCCATGGCGAGCAGCGAGCGGGTCATCGCCGAGTAGGTCTCCACCTCCTGCAGGCGCCGGCCCGGCCGGTCCTCATGCGGAACCCGGATACAGCACACGAGTTCGGCTTTGCCGATGTCGAGGGCGGCGACCCGCTCGATGATCTCCTCACGATCGGTTGTCTCCTGCAGCACCCGGCACCTCCCATGCTGTCGGGGGTGAACAGCAGGCGGCCGCCCGCAGGAGCCGCAAAGGGAAATGGCGGAATCTAATCCGCGTGCTCGAAGCGACACTGAAGCTCCCGATGCACGGCTCCCAGCGCCCAGCCGCGGCGTACTCTGACGTTTGCAGGATTCCGGGAATTACGAAGATTTCGAAGTAGTTCAGTGACACCGCACCGTCTTCTATCCGCCGCCACCTATCGAGCCAATCCGGCGCAAGCTCCCGGCTGACCAGCTCGTCGTATAGGCGCATTAACGCGCCGCCGGTATCCAGCGCCTCATCACATCGCCTGATGAAGTCCGGCTTCGGCTTCCGAGTCGCGGTCTCGACCATGGCGACCGTGCTAGGGCTATAGCTGATCAACTTCGCCAGTTGTTCTTGCGTCATCTCCCGACGCTCACGCCATGCGCGCAGTTCATCAGCGAAGAAGTCGAGCCATGTCCGACGATCTTCGGCGGCCATCCTCACACCTTCCTCACAAGCCCTTCACGGCGTGGCGCGTGACTCTTCACAACTCCGCGTGTGCGTGTTACGTCTTCCCACCCTAACCCGCCTGCCGCCACGCTGATAGCGAGATTCAGGCAGGGAGGCCGACCGATGACGACAACACCGATACCGGGCGAGGCGCTACGGCATGCACAGCGACTGGCGGAGGCGCTGCAAGCGTCCGGCAAGCTCACAGCGGAGCGCTACGGGCACGAAATCCTCGTGAACGTCCATCACGGCGCCGGGCACATGTCCGAGCGCGTTTCCTGCCGACCGGACGATGCCGGGATGCTCCGCTGGCACTGGAGTTGGGGCAAGCCGATCACGGGTGCGAACGGCGAACCCCTGACCGTCGATGACCTCCCGGCGCTTGTCGGGCGCATCGGCCGCGTCGTCGGATTGGCGGTGCCGCGTCCGTGAGGGATACCGCCGTTGCTCCTGACGACCCCTTCGCCCGGAAGGTCATGGAATCCGTAGCCGGCTTCTACGCAGCGGTCGACGAGTTCGGTCTACCGGCCGTGACGTCGGCGTGCGAACTGCTCCAGCTCGACCGCCTGGTCCGCCGCTATCCGGCCGCAGCACGAAAGGCGCTCGCACTGCACCGGCCGGCGCCGGATCACACGGGGGCGGTGCCGAATTGGACACGTACCGGCGATATCAACGGCCTGCCGTTGTGGCGGTGGACCGGCGGCCGGCCGGTATACCTCGCCACCGGCGACACGGACCAGCTCCGATATGTCGGCGTGGCCCTGTCGCGGTTCGATGCGATGACGGCCGAGGAGTTACGCGCCTACCTGGCGAATAGCTCCCGCTCCCGCGCGGCACCGGCCCGCGTGCCGCTCGTCGCGAGGGAGCGGTCGTGTGTGCTCAGGAGACGGACGTCCCTGCCTCCGGAGGTAACCGTGGTGGCCACGATGGCGGTCTGAATGCTCGCCATTGACACCGGCCGGCTGCCGCCACCGCTGGTGTCCGCTGGGGCCTCCGTGCCTGCCCGATGCAACGAACCGTGCAACCAACCAATTACACACAGTCATGAGGGCTGGTCGTTTGACAGCCGGCGACCTGGTGCGGTATGCAAGCGTGTCTGTGCAGGTCTGCTAGGTTACCCGCACTATGGGAATCTTCCGGCGCTCTTCTGGCACCCCCGCGCACAGCCTCGCGATCGCCCGCTTCTGGGAGTGGTGGCCGACGGCGCGCGCACGCCTGGACGACGGCGTGCCCGCCGACGTCGCCGAGGAGCTGACCGAGCACGTCGAGGCGATGCACCCCGACCTCGAATGGGAGCTGGGCCCCGGACGGAGCCTGACGGTGACCGGTGGGGGCGTGGGCGAGCTGCGCGGCATCGCCGAACGCTGGGCGCGGTCGGCGCCCGGCGGCGACGGCTGGCGGTACCGTCCGGCGCGGGCCGCCGACCCGGCGATGCTCACCGGGAAGGCGCAGGTCGAGGAGCACGAGTTCGACCTCGACTACGTCCGGCTCGGTCTGCGCGCCGACGCCCGCCGTGCCCGCGTCGACGTCGCCGCCTACCATCCCGACTTCCTGTTCGTCCCCGAGGACGTGCAGCTCGCGCTGACCCGGCGGGTGCTCGACGCGGCGCTGGGCGAGGACGACGTCGCCCGCTGGGTCGGCACGGTCACGGCGGTGACCGACGAGCCGATGGACGCGCTGCCGCCCGCCACGCTGCCCGCGGTGGTCGAGCAGGTCGCCGCGCCGTTCGCCGAGCCGGCGTGGCTGACCGGCGAGGGGCGCACGCCACTCGGGCACACCGCCCAGGTCGCCGTCAGGTTCCCGCTGCACCGGCAGGACCATCCGCTGTGCGAGCTGTACGTCACGGTGTCGGTGCCGTACGCGCACGCCAACCCCGACCGGCTGCCGGTCGAGCCGTCGGCGTCCGCGCTGCGCGACTTCGAGAAGGCGATCGACGCACTCGGCGACCATGGTGTGCTGGCCGCGCGCGAGACCGGTGACGGCAAGCGGATCTTCCACGTGTACGTCGACCCGGAGTCGGGCGCGGTCGCCGAGTTGGACCAGCTCGCGGCCGGCTGGCCGGAGGGACGGGCGAAGGTGGCGACGCAGCCCGACCCGGCCTGGCGCACCCTGGAGCCCTACCGGCCCTGACCGGCCCTGAGCGACTCTGGCAGCCCGTCAGGATCAGATCGGCCGGCCGGTCAGGACCGGCTCCGGCTCGGACGGCCCGCCGGGGGCGGGCGCGTACCCTGGCGGCCGGTCAGGGCGGGCGCAGGCCGGCATCAGGAGGCGGCGGCGCGGCGGGCGCGTTCGACGGCCGGGCCGATCGCGTCGACGACCGCATCGACGTCGGCCTTCGTCGAGGTGTGGCCGAGCGAGAAGCGCAGCGAGCCGCGGGCGCGGGCGAGGTCGGCGCCCATGGCGAGCAGCACGTGGCTCGGCTCGGCGACGCCGGCCGAGCAGGCCGAGCCGGTCGAGCACTCGACGCCCTGCGCGTCGAGCAGCATGAGCAGCGCGTCGCCCTCACAGCCGGGGAACGACAGGTGCGCGTTGCCGGGCAGGCGGTTGCGGGGGTCGCCGTTGAGGACGGCGTCGGGCACGACGGCCTGGACCCGTTCGATCAGGTCGTCGCGGAGCCCGGCCAGCCGCTCGGCCTCCGCGTCGCGGCGCGGCACCGCGGTGCGTACGGCGGCGGCGAAGCCGGCGATGGCGGCGGCGTCCAGCGTGCCGGAGCGGACGTCGCGCTCCTGCCCCCCGCCGTGCAGCACGGGGACCGGGTCGACGCCGCGGGCGAGCAGCAGGGCGCCCGCGCCGACCGGCCCGCCGATCTTGTGCCCGGTGATGGTCATCGCGTCGGTCGTGAAGGTGACCGGGAGCTGCGCGACAGCCTGCACCGCGTCGGTGTGGAACGGGATGCCGTGCTCCCGGCAGATCGCGGCGAGTTCCTCGACGGGCTGGACCGTGCCGACCTCGTTGTTGGCCCACATGACGCTGACGACGGCCACGGAGGCGGGGTCGCGCTCGACGGCCGCGCGCAGCGTCTCGGGCTGTACCCGGCCGTGCTCGTCGACGGCCAGGTGCTCGACGCGGGCGCCCTCGCGATCGGCCAGCCACTGGGCGGAGTCGAGGATCGCGTGGTGTTCGAGCGCGCTGACCAGCACCCGGTCGCGGGCCGGGTCGGCGCTGCGGCGCGCCCAGTACAGGCCCTTCACGGCGAGGTTGTCGGCCTCGGTGCCGCCGCTGGTGAACACGACCTCGCTGGGCCGGGCCCCGAGGGCCTCGGCGATGATCTCGCGTGACTCCTCGACGACGCGACGCGCCCGGCGGCCCGCGGCGTGCAGCGACGAGGGGTTGCCGACGCGGGCGAGCTCGGCCGTCATCGCCTCGATGGACTCGGGCAGCATCGGCGTGGTCGCCGCATGATCCAGGTAAGCCATGACCGCCTCAGCCTAGTGGGAGTACCACAGGGTTCCTCTCGCAGGCTATCCGCGCGGCCCACAGCGGGCGACGACCCGGCCGCCCCCGGCCGGGTGGTCGTCCGGTCCGGAGCACTCCGGTTCGTGAGCTGTACCGTCCGGACGGTATAGTCGGAGCGTCATGAAGCGCGACGCCCTCCTCGATGCGGCCGAGGCCCTGCTGTGCGAGCAGGGCACCCAGGCGCTCACGCTGGCCGCGGTCGCCGAGCGCGCCGGGGTGAGCAAGGGCGGGCTCCTCTACCACTTCCCCAGCAAGGAGGCCCTCATCCGGGGGCTGGTGGAGCGACTGATCGAGGAGTTCGACGCGCTGATCGCCGCCTATGACACCGGCGGCCCGGGGTCGTACACCCGCGCGTTCGTCGCGGCGAACTTCGCCGTCGTGATGGATCGCGACCAGTCGCGGCTGTTCCGACGATGGGCCACGGTGAGCGCCGCCGCGACCGACCCGGCGCTGCTCGCCCAGGTCCGCGAGGCGATGCACCGCTGGCATGACGTCGACCCTGGCGACGACCCGGATCCGGTCGCCGCGCGGATCGCGCGGCTGGCCGCCGAAGGGCTGTGGGAGGTCGTCATGCACGACCCCGGCCGGTACGACGAGGCGCAGCTCGAGACGCTGCGCGACCGGCTGCTCGCCCTGCTATAGCGGCCCGGCCGCTCCGGCGGCCTGATCGAGAAGACGGACCGGTGCCCGGCGGGTGCCGGTCGTTCCGCGCGTGCGAAGAAAGAGGTGAGATCATGACGTCCCGCGCCCTCGTCCGGGGCCGTGTGGGCACCGTCCTCACGTTCGCCCTGGCCGGCGTGGTCTGCGGCGTCTGGGTGTCGCGCACCCCGGCGCTCACCGACGAGTTCGGGATGGGAGAAGGCGAGGTCGGCGTCGCCATCCTGCTGTGGGGCATCGGCGCCATCATCGCGATGCGGGGCCTGCGGGGCGTCATGGGCCGCCTCGGCAGCGCCCCCGTCCTGCGCGCGGCCGCGCCGCTGACCGCGGTCAGCCTGGCGCTGGTCGGGCTCGCGCCGGACCGGCCACTGCTGTACGCCGCGGTGATGCTGTTCGGAATGACGTTCGGGCTGACCGACGTCGGCATGAACGCGCAGGGCAGCGTGGTGGAGCGCGGCTACGGCCGCCCCGTCATGAACGGCATGCACGCCGGCTGGTGCGCCGGAGCCATCTCCGGCGGCCTGCTCGGCTCGCTGGCCGCCTCGGCCGGCCTGTCGTTCGGATCGACGCTCCTCGGCGGCGCCGCCCTCACCCTGCCCGCGGCGCTGGCCCTCGGCCGTACGTACGTCGCGGAGCCGGCGCCCCTGTCCGAGGGCCGTGAGCGCACGCGGCTGCCGCGCGCGGTGTACCTCGTCGGCGCGCTCGCCTTCACCGCGTTCATGCTGGAGGGCACGATCGCCGACTGGAGCGGCCTGTACCTGAATCGCGAACTCGGCGCGGCCCAGTCCGTGGCGGCGCTCGGCTATCCGCTGTTCGAGGCGGCCATGCTGGCCGGTCGGCTGTTCGGGGACCGGATCCGCGCCCACGCCGGCACCCGCCGCCTGCTCACGTACGCGGGACTGGCGACCGCCGCGGCCATGTCGGTCGTCGTGGCCGCGCCGGGAACCGCGGTCGCACTCGGCGGCTTCTGGCTCGCCGGGCTGGCCGTCTGCACCGTCGTCCCGATCACCATCTCGGTCGCCGGCACGGTCGCGCCCGGACGGTCCGCCCCGGCGGTCGGCCAGGTCGGCGCGATGGGCTACGGCGGCCTCGTGCTCGGCCCGGTGGTGATCGGCTTCCTCGCCGACGCCGCCTCCCTGCGCATCGCGCTGGGCGTCGCCGTCGTACTGGCGCTGGCCATCGCGGCGAGCGCCCGATTCGTACCGATGCGCCGGTTCGTCGTGCCCGTGAGCCCGCCCGAGGCGAGCCCGGAGAAGGTGCACCTCGCCGCGTGAGCCGCGCAGGGGCACGGCCGGGCGCTGGTCGCGGCGCGTGCCGGACGAGCGCGGCGCCGCCGGCCCGGCCGATGCTCTTCCGCGGCGGTCAGGTGGGGCCGCCGGCGGCTCAGCCCGCACACCGGGCGTAAGGCCCGCCTCCCGACCGCACCGCCGGCGTCGGTGCGTCCGCCGGCCACGATTTCTCCTCTGCGCCGGGAGGCGTCGACTGCGCCGATCAGGCGCCGGGTGAAGTCTCCTCTGAAGCGGACACACGACCAGGGCCGGAACCCGTGCAGCCCCGAGGTGCGACGGCTTCGCAAAGTCGCGCCACCTCAACGCATTCGCCGGAGGTCCCCTCCGTGCTTCGACTGCTCTTTCGCCAAACGGAGCCGGTCGTCATCGCACGCTCTCCATTCCGTACGCCGTACCGCTCTGAGAACCAACGGTTTGGCGGAGCTGCGCCACCTCAACGCACTGGTCGGACGTGCCCTGCGCGCTCCGACTGCTCTTGCGCCATACGACGGATGCCGTCATCGAATGCTCTCCATTACCTACTCGCCGTTCTCGAGTCTGGAAATCGAGGACCGGGAGCGGTTCAGCCACCCGGCGACCACGTCGCCGGACTGGCCTCGCTGCATGCGATGGAACCGCAGGTAGAAGGCGATAGCGGCGTAGAGGTTGAGCCGCGGGTCAGGTGATTCGTTGACGTTCACGTCCTCGCCTCCGGCCGCACTCGAATTCCAGATCTTCCGGGGAACGGTGCGAACGTAACGCGGCGAGGTCACCCTTGTCTCGAAAACGAGCACAATGAGTGACGACATGAACACGATGAGCACCGGATGCGACGGGATGACGCCATCGTGGCTGGCACTGCGGGCGCGCGACGCCTCGGTTGCCGCCGGCCGCCGGTTCGCCGAGGACGTCATCTCCGGCCACGCGGCGAATCCCGACCACGCGCACACGATCGTCCTCGTCGCGTCGGAGCTGCTGACGAACGCGCTGAGCGCGGCCCGGGCGATGGTCGCCGACGGGCCGGTCACGGGCTGGCGGTATCAGGATCGGGCGCTGCGCCTCGGCATGGCGGCCACCGAGCGATGGACGCACGTGTGCGTCGCGGACCCCGACCCGCGCCCGCTCCCGGAGCCGCGCGGCGGTGACGCGCTCGCCGAGACCGGCCGCGGCCTGTCCATCGTCGCCGCGCTGGCCGTGGCCCGCTGGGTCCGATACCGCCGCGACGGCAAGACGGTCCACGCCGTCGTCGCCGCGCCGGGGCTGGAGCTGACGGAGGCCGATATGGAGACGATCCGCAGGATGGCGGCGGAAGGGCCGCCACGGACAGCGCCGGCCGTGCCGCCCGCCGGTGCCCGAGGCCGCCACCGCGCCGGCGAGCCCGCGTGAGGCCGGCTCGAAGCTGCGCTGTTCCCTCAGCCGGAAAATGTTCCTGCTGAGGGAACGAGCGCGATACGACCCGCCGCCACTCGGCGCCGTCACCGACCCCTGCGGGCCGCCGGATCTGGTCGCCTTCGCGAGGCCGGTGCACAGTCCGGCGGCACCCGGCTCCCGCAGGCCGACCTTCAACGGCTGCCGATGACCGGAGGCACCGTGCACCGGTGCGGCCGGCCGGGCGCCGGATGGATGCCGGCCGCACGGCGGGGGGGGTCCGGGGGGG
>JBEHYF010000104.1:0-18931 GCA_048498315.1 Actinomycetota bacterium | reverse complement strand
GGCAGGCCGGGCGGACCGCGGCGACGAACTCCGGCCGGGCGCGGCGGGCAGGTGGTCCGGACGGCGAGCCTGCTGACGACGCCGCCGATGTCGCCGCTGTGCGCGACAGAGCACCCGCGGCCGAGGTCACGGGTCACAAGACGGTCGAACGGCCGCGATCCGGTCGCCGTCCGGCCCGCGGTCGGCCGCGGACGCTCCGCGGATCCGGGCGGCCGCCTCAGGTCCGGGCGGCCGCCGAAGCCGGTGGCAGGGTGCCGCGGCGCACGCCGGGGAACGGGGAACTCGCGGCACGGCGGGCAGGGTTAGAAAGGCGACGGCCACGATCCTGTGGGACATTGACGAGGCGTTTCCGAAGATCCCGCCCTACCTACCCGAGTGAGTCAGGTGAAACCAGCGTTCAGAGCCCGCCGAGAGAGCGAACCGCAGATCCGGCAGATCGACCGGCGAGTGTTCTTCCGCCGACTCGACGCGATGCTGGCCACGTACGCCGCGGCGATGCGGCCGCCGCCCGAGCAGATGCCGGGCCGCCGCACGATCATGCAGCGGCACGCCTCGTACCCCGGCTTCCGCGCGTTCGTCGCCACGCGGCGGCGCTGCGTCGCCGGCTTCGCATACGGCTTCCACGGCGAGCAGGGACAGTGGTGGCACGACGTGGTACTGCAGGCGCTGACCGACGCCGGCGGTCCCGCGCACGCCCGCGAGTGGCTCGGCGACACGTTCGAGGTGGCCGAGCTGCACGTGCACCCCGATGACCAGGGCCACGGGCTCGGCCGGGCGCTGATCACCACGCTGTGCGCCGGTCGCGCCGAGCGCACGGTGGTGCTGTCGACGCTCGACGCGCAGACGCCCGCACGTCACCTGTACCGGTCGCTGGGCCTGACCGACCTGCTCACCGGCTTCACGTTTCCGGGGGGCGGGCCGCGCTACGCCGTGATGGGCGCGCGCCTGCCGCTCACCTCCAGCCGGGAGTAGACCTCGCGGGTCGCGGTGGAGCTGTTGAAGGTGATGAAGTGGATGCCCGGCGCGCCCTCGTCGAGCAGCCGCCGGCACAGCGCCACAGCCTGGTCGATGCCGAGCCGGCGCACCGCCTCGGGGTCGTCGGCGACCGCCTCGAACCGCTCGGCCAGCTCCGGCGGGAACGGCGCGCCGCTGAGCTGCTCGGAGCGTTCGATGGTGCTGAACCGCGTGACCGGCATGATGCCCGGGATGATCGGCACGTCGCAGCCGTGCGCCGCCACGCGGTCGCGCAGCCGCAGGTAGTCGTCGGCGCGGAAGAACATCTGCGTGATCGCGTAGTCGGCCCCCGCCCGGCACTTGCGCACGAAGTAGCGGGTGTCGCTCTCGATGTCGGGCGAACGGGGGTGCTTGTACGGGAAGGCCGCGACGCCGACGCTGAAATCACCGGACGACTTGATCAGCCGGACCAGTTCCTCGGCGTACTCGACGCCCTCCGGGTGCTTGACCCACTCCCCCATCGGGTCGCCCGGCGGGTCGCCGCGCAGCGCCAGCAGGTCGCGCACGCCGGCGGCGACGAACCTGCCGATGAGCTGCCGCAGCTCGAACATGGAGTGGTTCACCGCGGTGAAATGAGCGACCGGCCGCAGCGTCGTGTCGGTCGCGATGCGCTCGACGATCTCCACCGTGCGATCGCGGGTACTGCCGCCGGCGCCGTACGTCACCGAGACGAAGGTCGGCTGGAGCACCTCGAGGCGGCGGATTGCCTGCCAGAGGTTCCGTGCACCCTGCTCGGTCTTGGGCGGGAAGAACTCGAAGGAGAACGTCGGCCCACCGGCGGCGAGCACGTCCCGGATCGTGGGGCGCACGGAGTTCATGACCCCCAGGGTAACGGGGCATCGATCGGTGACCACTAGTCTCCAACACATGGACCCGAGCCGCGTTCGCAAGGAGGTCGATGAGGCGCTGCACGCGTTCGTCGACCGCCAGCGTCCGGTGCTGCGCGGCATCGCCGCCGACCTGGGTGCCCTGCTGACCGCGCTCGACGCGCTGCTGGTCGGCGGGAAGCGGCTGCGGCCGGCGTTCTGCTACTGGGGCTGGCGCGGCGCGGGCGGCGAGGACCGGCCGGAGATCTTCACCGCGGCGGCGTCGCTGGAGCTCTTGCAGGCGAGCGCGTTGATCCACGACGACGTCATGGACGCCAGCGACACCCGGCGCGGCCAGCCCTCCGCGCACCGCCGGTTCGAGTCGCTGCACGCCCAGGCCGGCTGGCGGGGCTCGGCCGCCTCTTTCGGGGCGGGCGCGGCGATCCTGCTCGGCGATGTCTGCCTCACCTGGAGCGACGAGATGTTCCAGGGCAGCGGGCTGCCCGGCGCCGCGCTGCGGCGCGGGCGGCCGGTGTTCGACCTCATGCGCACCGAGGTGATGTGCGGGCAGTACCTCGACCTGCTGAGCCAGGCGCGCGGTCCCCGTGAGTCCGGGGTCGAGGCGGCACTGCGGGTGGTTCGTTACAAATCCGCCATGTACACCGTCGAGCGGCCGCTGCAGCTCGGCGCGGCCCTTGCCGGGTCCCCCTCGATCGAGACGCTGGGCGCGTACGGGCTGCCGCTCGGCATCGCCTTCCAGCTCCGCGACGACGTGCTGGGGGTGTTCGGCGACCCGGCCGAGACCGGCAAGCCGGCCGGCGACGACCTGCGCGAGGGCAAGCGCACGGTGCTCGTAGCGCTCGCCCTGGAGCGGGCGGACCGGGCCCAGGCCGGCGCGGTCGAACGCCTGCTCGGCGATCCGGACCTGGACGCCGACGGCATCGCGCTGCTGCGGTCGATCATCGTCGACACCGGCGCGCTGGCCGCCTGCGAGCAGATGATCGACCGTTACGCGGCCGAGGCGTCCGACGCCCTGGCGTCCGCACCCCTCACCTCCGAGGCCCGGGCGGCACTGTCGGAACTGGCGATCGCCGCGACGGCCCGGCGCCTCTGACCGGCCGCCGATGGCCGCCTTTCAGGCGGAAGATCCGCGTTCGCCGGACAATCGGATATCGCCTGGTCTACAAAGGAACGCATGACCGACCGAATGTTCGCATGATGCTGCAGACGTCCCCGCAGCGCGTCTCCGAGCCCGTACGCCCCGTACGCGCCCCAGCAGCGCCGCGGCGGCGGCCCCGGCGCAACCGGAGACTGATCCTCGCGCTGCTGCTCGTGTCGCTGGCCGGCTTCCTTCTGGGCCTGAGCCTGCCGACCCACCCCTGAGCCCTTCGGCCCGCGGGCGTCCGCCGACGAACCGAACCCCTGCGGAAGAGCTCCCGGACCCGTATCGGGCGGGAGCTCTTCCCCGGCGGGTCCGGCGCGCACGGGCGGCCGGACCCGCCGGCACCGCGCTACCAGTGCGGCGGCCGCTCCTCCAGCAGGCGGGCGTCGTCGTCATCGTCGGGGTATCCGCCCCACCCGATCTCGGACTCGTCACGCGTCTGGTCGGGCAGCACGACCAGCTCATCGTCGGACAGCCGCACGGGGCGCTCGTCGTCAGGAATGGCGATCACGGCCCCATTCTCGTCCATCGCCGGGCACGTCCGTGAGCCGGCGGCCCCTCCGCGAGCGCGCTGGAACCTGTTCACCGACGCCACCAAGGCCACGGGGCAGGCCGGCCCCTCCGCGGGCGCGCTGAGAGTCACGTCCCGGCCGGATCGGCGATCCTCCCTCCGCCCCGGCCGGCGGCGCGCACCGGGCGTACGGGCCGGGGATCCTTCGACGGCGGACCGCCCTCCTCGGAACGGCTTGGAAAGCGCTCCCACGGCCCGCGCTCGCGAGGAGGAGGCCGCCACGATGCGGTGCAGACCGGTGGCCCCATCCTCCTGGCCGTGCCGGCGGCCGCCGGCACGGCGTCCACCGGTCCCGCGGTGACCGCGCGGGCGGCCGACACGGACGCGCCGACCGTGGGTCCCGCCGCCGGCGGCACCTGATGCTCGTCGCCCCGCCGCGCGCTGCGCGCCGACCCCGCCGCCGGGCCGGCCGCACGGCCGGTGCCCGCAGCGCGTCCGGGCCGCCGCTGCGGCGCCCCGCGCCGTGACACCGCTCCGATCCGTCGTCAGCGCCCGGCGATCCGTCAGCGCTCGCCGGCGCGGGCGCGCAGGCGGCGGGACAGGTCGGCCGCGGCGGCCCGCGGGTCGTCCGCCTCGGTGATCGCCCGCACGACGACGACGCGCCGTGCCCCGGCGTCCAGGACCTGGTCGAGGGTGGCGGCGTCGATGCCGCCGATCGCGAACCAGGGCCGGACGGAGCCGCGCCGGGCGATGTACTCCAGCAGGCCGAGGCCCGCCGCGGGACGGCCGGGCTTGGTCGGCGTAGGCCACGTCGGGCCCGCGCAGAAGTAGTCGACGCCCGGCTCGACGGCGGCGTCCGCCGCCTGCTCCGGCGAATGCGTCGAGCGGCCGATCAGCATGTCCTGGCCCACGATGGCGCGGGCGGCCGGCACCGGCAGGTCGTCCTGGCCGAGATGGAGCACGTCGGCCCGTACCGCGTGCGCGATGTCCGCGCGGTCGTTGACCGCCAGCAGCGCGCCGTGCCGGTCGCAGGCCGCACGGAAGACCGACAGGTACTCGATCTCCTGGCGCGCCTCGAGGCCCTTCTGCCGCAGTTGCACGATGTCGACGCCGCCGGCGAGCGCGGCGTCGAGGAAGTCCGCGAGGTCGCCCTGGGCCTCGCGGGCGTCCATGCAGAGGTACAGACGGGCCCGCTCGAGCCTGGCCCGCAGCGCCACGGCGCGTTCCGATGGCAGGTGCCTGCGCACTCCGGCGCCCTTCGTCGTCTGCGGCGGGGCGAGGAGCCGACCGCCCTCGCGGGTCAAAGGGCCAGCGCCTGGGCGCGCCGGTTGATCTCCTTGGCCCGATGCTTCATCAGCGCCTGCACCGGCGTGCCGGGAAGCGACGCGTCTTCGGTGAACAGCCAGCGCAGCGCCTCGGCGGTGTCAAAGCCCGCGTCGGCGAGCACGGTGAGCGTGCCCTGAAGGCCCTTCAGGGGCTGGCCGTCCTTGATGAAGGCCGCCGGCACGCACAGCCCCTCGGCGCGCTGCGCCCCGAGGAGCTTGTGGTCGCGAAGAAGCTGCTTCACTCGCTTGAGATCGAGGCCGAGCCGGTCGGCCACCTCGGGCAGGGTGAGCCATTCGCCCACCAGTGCGTCGGTCTGTCGGTCGATCTCGATGTCGGCAACGGTGTGCGTCACGGAAGCCTGCCTACCACCATCGGCACCTGTTGAAACCCTCACTCGTGCACGGCCTCCTTGACCGGTATGCCCGGATCGGCAAGTCGTGTCGCATCAATCGCCTTCTGAGCTGCGATGATACGCCGTCCCTGGACCAGGTCGCGGGGCCGATCGACGGCCGCCAGGGCCACCAGCCGGTCGCCGCGGAGCCAGCAGGCCGACCAGCCGCCCGCGGCCGGGTCGCCACGCCAGACCATCGTGTCGGCGACCGGGTGATGGCCGGCGTACTGGACCATGTGCCCGAACTGCTCCGACCAGATGTACGGCACCGCGTCGTAGGCCTCGTCGCCGCCGAGGAGGTTGGCGGCCACGACGTCCGGGGCGTTCAGCGCGGTGTCCCAGTGCTCCACGCGGAGCCGCCGGCCGAACCGCGGCGACCACCAGGCGGCGCAGTCGCCCACCGCGAACACGCCCGGCCGGCCGGTGCGCATGCCCTCGTCCACCACGACGCCGTCCTCGACCGGCAGCCCGGTGCCCTCCAGCCAGGCGGTCGCGGGCCGCACGCCGATGGCGGTGACGACGGCGTCGGCCTCGATCGACCCGCCGCCGGCAAGGTCGAGACCGCCCGTGCCGACGGAGGCCACTTTGAGGCCGGGCCGCAGTTCGACGCCGGCCTCCTCGTACCAGCGCGCCGTCCGGGAGCCGACCGCGGCGCCCAGCGCGCCGGTCAGTGGCGCGTCGGCGGCCTCCAGGACGGTGACGCGGCAGCCGGCCTTCGCCGCGGCGGTGGCGACCTCCGCGCCGATCCAGCCCGCGCCCACGATCACCACGCGGGCGCCGGCCCGCAGCGCGGCGCGCAGCGCGCGGGCGTCGTCGATGGTGCGCAGCACATGCTGGGGGCCGTCGCCGGGCAGGCGGATCGGCGTCGCGCCGGTGGCGATCACCAGGCCGTCGAAGCCGAGCGGGCCGGCGGTGGTCTCCAGCGCCTCGCCCAGACCGGTCGCGCGGTGCCCGAGCAGCAGCTCGCAGTCGAGCGCCGTCCAGTCGGCCTCGACCGTCGTGTCGTCGGTCTCCCCGCGCAGCACCGCCTTCGACAGCGGCGGCCGGTCGTACGGCCGGTGCGGTTCGGCGCCGACGATCGTGAGGCGGCCGGCGTGGCCGCGGGCCCGCAGCGCCTCGGCGGTGCGCACGGCGGCGAGCCCGCCACCTGCGATGATCAGCCGTTCCATGCCCGCGACCCTAGGACAGGCCGGAAGACGTACGCTAGGCGGGTAAGCGCGGGAGTCCGGCGAACCGGGCTGAGAGGGCGGATATCGGCCGCCGACCGCATGAGCTCGCCCGTGCGGCCCCCGTCACCGGCGAGCTCTGGACCTGATCCGGATCATGCCGGCGAAGGGAGCAGACAGGGTGCACGTGATCATCGTGGGCGGCGGTCTCATCGGCCTCGGCATCGCCTGGCGGTCCCTCGCCCGCGGCATCGGCGTCACGGTCGTCGATCCGGAGCCCGCGAGCAGGGCGTCCCGCGTCGCGGCCGGGATGCTCACCCCCGTGAGCGAGCTGAGCTACGGCGAGGAGGAGCTGCTCCACCTCGGCCTTGCCTCCCGCGACCGCTACCCCGCGTTCGCGGCCGAGCTGGAGGAGGTCTCCGGCCTGGAGACCGGCCTGCGCCGCGACGGGATCCTCCAGGTCGCGCTCGACTCGGGCGACCTGGCCGTCCTCGACGACCTGCGCCGCTTCCAGGAGTCGCTGGGCGTCGCGACCGAGGTCCTCACCGGCCGGGAGTGCCGCCGGCGCGAGCCCATGCTGGCACCGTCGGTGCGCGGCGGGCTGTTCGCCCCCGACGACGGCTCGATCGACCCGCGGCGGCTGTCCGCGGCGCTGCTGGCCGCGCTGGACCGGCTCGGCGGCACGCTGGTGCGCGACCGCGCGGCCGAGATCGTCTTCGACGGCGACCGCGCGGCCGGCGTCCGCCTCGCCGGCGGCGCCGTGCTGCGCGGCGACCGGGTCGTCTTGGCGGCCGGGCCGTGGAGCCACGAGGTCAAGGGCCTGCCGCCGGACGCCGTGCCGCCGGTCCGCCCGGTCAAGGGCCAGGTGCTGCGCCTGCGCGGCCCCGAGCCGCTCATCGGCGTCACCGTGCGCGGCCTCGTCCAGGGCTCCCCGGTGTACCTGGTGCCCCGCGCCGACGGCGAACTCGTCATCGGCGCCACCCAGGAGGAGAAGGGCTACGACACGACCGTCACCGCCGGCGGGATCTGGGAGCTGCTGCGGGACGCCCGCGAGCTGGTGCCCGGCGTCACCGAGCTGGCGTTCGAGGAGGTGTCGGCGGGCCTGCGGCCGGGCTCGCCGGACAACGCCCCGCTTCTGGGCGCCACGGAGGTGCCCGGCCTGCTGCTGGCCGCCGGCCACTTCCGCAACGGGGTGCTGCTCACGCCGGTGACGGCGGACGCGATGGCCGAGATGCTGGCGACCGGAACGCCGCCGGAGATCATCCGGCCGTTCGCACCCGGAAGGTTCTGACAGTGAAGATCATCGTCAACGGCGCCGAGCGGGAAGCCCCCGACGGCGCCACCGTCGCCGCCGTCGTCGCCGAACTGACCGCGCGGCCGGCCGGCGTGGCGGTCGCGCTGAACGACCAGGTCGTGCCGCGCGCCGACTGGCGGACCACGATCGTGCGCGAGGCGGACCGCATCGAGGTGCTGACCGCCGTCCAGGGAGGTTGAGAATGCCGCGAAACCCCGAAGAATCCCCTCGGCCGGCGGAGAACCCGGACCCGCTGGTCATCGCCGGCGAGGAGTTCGGCTCCCGGCTGATCATGGGCACTGGCGGCGCGCCGAGCATGAGCGTCATGGAGGAGGCCCTGGTCGCCTCCGGAACCGAGCTGACGACGGTCGCGATGCGCCGCGTCGACCCGTCCGCCCCCGGCTCCGTGCTCGACGTCCTCGAACGCCGCAAGATCCGGGTGCTGCCCAACACCGCCGGCTGCTTCACCGCCGGCGAGGCGGTGCTGACCGCCAAGATGGCCCGCGAGGCGCTCGGCACCACCTGGGTCAAGCTGGAGGTGATCGCGGACGAGCGAACGCTCCTGCCCGATCCGATCGAGCTGCTCGACGCGGCCGAGCAACTCGTCGACGCCGGGTTCGTCGTGCTCCCGTACACCAACGACGACCCTGTGCTGGCGCACCGGCTCGAACAGGCCGGCTGCGCCGCCGTCATGCCGCTCGGCTCCCCCATCGGTTCCGGGCTGGGCATCCGCAACCCGCACAACATCGAGTTGATCGTGGAGCGCGCGGGGGTCCCGGTGATCCTCGACGCCGGCCTGGGCACCGCCAGCGACGCGGCCCTCGCCATGGAGCTGGGCTGCGACGCCGTCCTGCTGGCCACGGCGGTCACCCGGGCCCGCGAGCCGGTCCTGATGGCCCGGGCGATGCGGCACGCGGTCGAGGCCGGCCGGCTGGCCCGTCTCGCCGGCCGGATCCCCAAGCGGCACCACGCCCGGGCGTCCTCGCCCTGGGAAGGGCTGACCGCGGCAGGGTGAGCACGGCGGGCCGGCTCGGCGAGGCGGCCCGGCAGGCCGCTGTGTGACATGACCGTGCCGTTCCGGACTCGCGGGCCGGACGGGCGGCGGCACGGCGGGCCGAGGCCCGCACGGTCGCGCCACCGCGCCGGACGCGGGCTCCGGAGACGGCGCACGCGCGGTCCGCAGGCTCGTCCGGCGGGTTCGGCGGCCCGGTCTCCGGTGCGTGCGCGGCGATTCGCGCACGCCGATCTCGGGAAGGATTGAGGTTTATCTCCATGGGTGACGAGTATCGGGCTGGATCCCTAATACACTCCCCCTGATGGATACGACGGTTGCGGACCCCCTCGTCGGGCAGGTGCTCGACGGGCGCTACCTCGTACGGTCCCGTATCGCCCGCGGTGGCATGGCCACGGTCTATGAAGGTCACGACACCAAACTGGACCGCACGGTGGCGCTGAAGGTGATGCACGCCAACCTGGCGACGGACGCCGACTTCGTCCGCCGCTTCATCGGCGAGGCCAAGCACGCCGCGGCGCTCTCGCACCCCAACGTCGTCGCGGTCTACGACCAGGGCACCGACAAGGGGCACGTCTTCCTCGCGATGGAGCACGTGCCCGGCCGCACGCTGCGCGACCTGCTCAACGAGCGCGGCCGGCTCGGCCCGCACGAGGCCCTGGGGCTGCTCCAGCCCATCCTGGCCGCGCTCGGCGCCGCGCACCGGGCCGGGCTGATCCATCGCGACGTCAAGCCCGAGAACGTCCTGCTCACCGCCGACGGCCAGGTGAAGGTCGCCGATTTCGGGCTCGCCCGCGCCGAGACCTCGAGCAAGCAGACCAAGACCGGCATGATCATCGGGACCGTCGGCTACCTCGCCCCCGAGCAGGTGCTCACCGGCGACGCCGACGCCCGCACCGACGTGTACGCCGCCGGCATCATGCTCTTCGAGCTGGTCACCGGCGGGCAGCCGTACCGCGGCAGCACCCCGCTGGCCGTCGCCTACAAGCACGTCAACGAGACGGTGCCGCTGCCGTCGAGCGTCATCCCCGGCCTCCCGCCACAGATCGACGCGCTGGTCGCGAGCGCCACCAACCGCGACCCGGCGCGCCGCCCGGCCGACGCCGACCACTTCCTCGCCGCGGCGGCGGAGGTGTACCGCACGCTCCCGCAGGGCGTCGACGCGACCCTCGCCGACGCCTCACCGATTCCGCGGTCACCGCTGCGGCCCGACTCCGGTCCCCGCCCGCCCGTCCCCGAGGGCGCGACGCAGGCGCTCGGGGCGCCCGTGGGAGTTCCGTACGGACCGCCACCGCCGGGGGCGACGCAGACGCTGAACCCGCACACGGTGGCGATCCGCAACGAGCCGGGCGAGCCGCCGACGCTGCGCGAGCGTCTCTTCCGCCCGCCGGGCCGGTACGGCCTGATCGCCGCCGGCGTCGCCCTCCTGCTCGTCATCGGGGGGCTGGTGTGGTTCCAGACCGTCGGCAACACCGAGCGCGTGCCGAAGCTCACCGGCCTGTCCGAGGACGCCGCCCGGATCGAGGCCGCCAAGGTCGGCCTGAAGGTCAAGATCGGCGGGTCCCGCTACGACCAGACCGTGCCGAAGGACCAGGTCGCCGAGGTGCGGCCGCCGGCGGGCACCAAGGTCAAGAAGGGCACTCTGCTCACCCTCATCCTGTCGAAGGGAAAGGCGCCCGTCGTCATTCCCGACGTCAAGGGCCACCCGCTCGACGAGGCGAAGCAGATGCTGCAGCAGGCCGGCCTGCAGCCCGGCGAAGAGATCCAGCAGGGCAGCACCACCGTACCGCGCGGCTCGGTGATCAAGACCAAGCCACCGGCGGGCGAGAAGCAGAACCCCGACGACCCGGTGACGCTCGTGGTGAGCGCGGGCATCCTGATGCCGAACCTCGTCAACCAGCCACGCGACAAGGCCGCCCAGACGCTGGCCAAGCTCGGGCTGAACGTCCAGTGGCAGGAACAGGACCCGGCCGGCGGCCAGCAGCCGAACACCGTCGTCGGGCAGAACCCGCCGGCGGGCCAGCCCGTCAACCCGGGCCAGCAGGTCCAGCTGGTCGTCACCAAGAACAACCAGTGCGCGCCCTGGGATCTCCTCTGTCGGATCCGCGCCGGGATGAACCAGGACACCTCCCCCGCCGCCGTGCCCGACGTCCGGAACCAGCCGATCGCGATGGCGCGGCACAACCTGCGCGCGGCCGGGTTCGACGTTCAGGTGCAGAACGGCAACCCCAAGGATCCGGTGACCAACGAGAACCCGCCGCCGGGCACCCAGCTGCCGAAGGGCTCGACGGTCACCATCTCGCACTAGGACCGCGTCCCGCGCGGTGCCCGGCGTGCGGCCGACAGAGCCGGACCGCTCGGACGCGTCGCCGCCCGGCGAGGCGATGTCCGTGCCGAGTCGCGGGCCGTCGCCGTCCGGCGATCCGTCACCCGCGGGGCCGTGCGGCCCGGCCATCCGTCACCTACGGGCGGCCGGGCGGCCCGGCCGCGAGTCGTACGGGCCGGCCGCCGCCCCCGCACTAGGCTGGCTCTGCCATGGCCAGTGAACCGAGTAACCTCATCGGCGCCCACGTCCCGGTGGCGGGCGGCCTTGCCACCGGCGGGCTGCGCTACGCCGACGCCATCGGCGCGGAGACGATCCAGGTCTTCGTCAGCAACCCGCGGGGCTGGGCGCTCGCCGCGGGCCGGCCCGCCGAGGACGACCGGCTGCGCGCACACTCCGAGCAGCACGGCATGCCGGTCTTCGTGCACGCTCCGTACCTCATCAACCTCGGGTCGCCCAATCCCGAGACGCTGGCCAACTCCGTCGCCTCGATCCGGCACGCGCTGTCGCGCGGCGCCGAGATCGGCGCCCGCGGCGTCGTCGTGCACACCGGCTCGGCCGTCTCACAGCCGCGCGACGACGCGATGCGCCAGGTGCGCGAGCACCTGCTGCCGCTGCTGGACGAGATTCCCGACAGCGGCCCGGATCTCCTGCTTGAGCCGATGGCCGGGCAGGGGCAGATGCTGTGCGCCGCCGTCGAGGACCTGGGCCCCTACCTGGACGCCATCGACCGGCATCCGCACGCCGGCGTCTGCCTCGACACCTGCCACGCGTTCGCGGCCGGGCACGACCTGGCCGCGCCGGGCGGCGTGGCGGCCACGCTCGACGCACTCGCCGACACCGTGGGCGCCGAACGCCTGAAGCTCATCCACGCCAACGACTCCAAGGACCCCTGCGGGTCGTGCCGCGACCGGCACGAGAACATCGGCAAGGGCCTGATCGGGACGGAGCCGTTCGCCGCGTTCTTCAGCCACCCGGTGAGCCGCGGCGTGCCCCTGGTCATCGAGACGCCGGGCCGCGACCCCGAGCCGCACCGCGCCGACATCGACACCCTGAAACGGCTCCGCGACGGCTGACCCGGCGGCGCGCAGCAGCCCGGGTCTCCCGCCCACCGCGAGGCCTCGCCCGCTCGCGCGGGTGCGGGGACGTCTCACCGTCCGGCGAGGAGACGGCCCCGTCGTGAGCTGCCGGGGAGAGCCGGCGGGCGGACACGCAGAGGCCTGGGTGCTGCTGAACAACCCCCCGACCGTTCAGCAGCACCCAGGCGCCGCCTGGCATCCACCCCCCCGAGTTGGAGCCTGGCGGCCGTCCGAGAACGTCGTCGTGCCGAAACACTAGAGTCCCGGCGTCCCCGCGCGAAACCCATTACGGCCTTGCCTCGGTAAACGGTTCGTCGCAAGCGGCATACGTTCGGTAACAGCGGCCCGGACGGTCGATCCGGCGCGACGAACGGCGTCAGGCGGGGCGCTCCACCGCCTCCTCCGGCAGGTGCATGCGCACCATCGCCCGGTCGACGCCGCCCGGCACCCGTCCGGGCGTCAGCAACGACACGGCGATCATCACCGCGAACGCGATCGGCACGGTGACCAGCGCGGGCTGTTCGATCAGGGTTCCGATCCAGCCCGTGGCGGGGTGCCCGTCGCGGAGCACGCGGACCAGCCCGGCGGCGGTGGCGGGCACCGCACCGGCCAGCACGCCCGCCACCGCGCCCGGCGGCGTCAGCCGCCACCACCACACGCCCAGCACGAGCAGCGGGCACAGCGACGACGCCGACACGGCGAACGCGACGGTCACCAGCGCGGTCGACTGGGGTGTGCACGCCCACGGCGCGACCAGCAGCGGCACGGCCATCGCCAGCAGCACTGACGCGCGGAAGCCGCGGACGCCGCCGCCGAGGAAACGCCGGGACAGGCCGCCGGAGACGGCGACGACGACGCCGCACGAGGTCGAGGTGAACGCGGCGAACGCCCCGGCCGCGATGAGCGCCGTCAGCAGGTCGCCGGTGATGCCGGGCACGATGCGGTGCGGCAGCACGAGCAGGGTCGCATCGGTGTCGCCGGTCATCAGCAGCTCCGGCGTGTACACCCGGCCGAGCGTTCCGAAGAACGCCGGGAACAGGTAGAACAGCGCCAGCATCATGACGACGATGCCGCCCGTGCGGCGGGCCGTGCGGCCGCAGGCGTTCGTGTAGAAGCGCACCATGATCTGCGGCAGGCCCATGGTGCCGAGGGCGGTGGCGAGCAGCACCGAGTACGTCGCCGCGAGCGGGTGTTCGCGCCCGCCGGCGAACGGCGTCGCCCAGCGGTCGCCGCGCAGCAGCGCCAGCCGTGGCGTGTGCGGGACGGCCGCGCCGGCCGGGAAGCCGAGCCGGGTGCCGGCCCGCACCCGGTGCCGCCCGGCACCGAGGCGGATCCGCTCGCCGTGGTGGCGGCGGCCGTCGAGCACGCCGGTCACGGCGACGGCGGCAGGCGCGCTCAGGCGGATGGCGGCGCTGGCCCCGGCCGTCACGGTCGTGGTCCGGTGGAAGTACGGCGCGCGGGCCGCGTCGGCGTCGTCGTGCAGGCGCCAGACGGCGACGAAGACGAGGCCCGGGATCGCCACCGCCATCAGCTTGAGCCAGAACTGCACGGCCTGCACGCCGGTGATGCTGCAAACGCCACCGGGCAGCACCAGCACGGCGACCGCGAGCACGACGACGAGCCAGCCCGTCCACACCGGAAGCCCGCTGATCACCGACAGGGTCACCCCGGCGCCCTGGAACTGGGGCAGCAGGTAGAACCAGCCGATCACGACGACGCAGGCGCTGACCGCGCCGCGCACCGTGCGGGAGGCCAGCCGCCATTCGGCGAAGTCCGAGAGCGTATAGGCGCCGGAGCGGCGTACGGGGGCCGTCACGAGCGCGAGCAGCACGACGTGACCGGCGGCGGCGCCGATGGGCAGCCACAGCATGTCGGCGCCGTAGGCGAGCACCAGCCCCGCCATGCCGAGGAACGCCGCGGCCGAGATGTACTCGCCGCTGATCGCCGAGGCGTTCCACCAGGGCGACACCTCGCGCGCGGCGGCGTGGAAATCCGACGCGCAGGCGGGACGGCCGCGCGCCGACACGCTGGCCAGGGACGCGACGAGCAGCGCCAGGGCCAGCATCGTGATCATGCGTTCTCCTCACCGGATTCCGTGAGGGGCACGGCGGGTGCCGGCCCGTGATCGCGCCGGGCGGCGGCCGGGACGGCGGCCCGCGGGGCTTTCACTCGGGCCGTGCCGCCTCGGCGAGGTCCCGCGCGGCCACGTCCACCTCAGCGGAGCTTCGCGCCGCGGAATCGGGCGGCGCCGAGCCATGCAGCGTGCGGCGATGCGCGGGGAGGCCGTACGCCGAAAAGCCCCGCACCCGGAGACCCCGCTCTCCTGAGCCCCGCGCCTTTCCTAAGCCCTGCCCTCCTGAGCCCCGCGCCGGGAGATCCAGCTCCCCTAAGCCGCGCGCGGGGAATTCCGGCGCGGGGACGTGGCCTTCCGCCCGGCCGCGAATCGGGAGATCGCGGGCGGCGAAGTCGCGCTCGGCGCGCTCGGCGAGGCGCACGTGCCGCCGCGCGGTGGCGACCCACACGACCGGCACGCCCACGCAGAGGATCAGCCACGGCAGGCGCACCCCGAGCACCCGGACCCGCGACAGCCCGGGCTCGCAGGCGAACAGCACCGGCAGGCCGCCGATGACCAGGGCGACGATCGCGCACGTGCCGAGGGCGAGCCGGGCCTGCTCCCGCACGAGGACGCGGATCGGACCGGCGGCGGGCCCCGCCCACCCACCGCACGGCCGGTGGCGCGGCGCGCGGCCCGCACGCTTGCGAGGGGAGGTGACGGTGACGCGCTCGGTCATCTGGTGCGGCGGGCCTCCTGCCGGAAGCGGCGGACGAAAAGGTCCCGGACCTCGCGGGTGTGCCGGCGGCTGACCGGAAGCAGCCGGTCGCCGACCTGCACCATCGCCCGGCCATCGTGGAAGCGCAGCTCGCTGATGTGCCCGGCGGCGACGAGGGTCTTGCGGTGGATGCGGATGAACCCGGCGTCCTGCCAGCGCTCGGCGAGGGTGGCCAGCGGCATGCGCACCAGGTAGCTGCCCTCGGCCGTGTGGAGCCGGATGTAGTCGCCGTGCGTCTCGGCGTGGGTGACGGCGGCACGGGAGATGAGGCGGGTGCGGCCGCCGAGCTCGACCGGGATCGTCTCGTCGGCGGCCGGCTCCTCCGGACGCGGATCGGCCGCGGCGGAGCGGCGCGCGGCCGTCTCGACGCGGCGCACGGCCTCGTCAAGGCGGCCGGGGTCGACCGGCTTGAGCAGGTAGTCGACGACGCCGAACTCGAACGCCGTCACCGCGTATTCGTCGTGCGCGGTGACGAAGACGACGGCGGGCGGCTCGGCGAAGCCCATGACGAGCCGGGCGAAGTCGAGCCCGTCGAGCCCCGGCATGCAGATGTCGATGAAGACCGCGTCGAGCCGCTCTCCCTTTTTGATCACCTTGCCGATGTCGCGGAGGGCGTCGGCGGCGTCGCGCGCCGCCCGGACGTCGGCCACGCGCGGGTGGCGCCGCAGCAGATAGGTGAGCTCCTCCAGCGCGGGGGCCTCATCGTCCGCTGCGAGCACGCGAAGCATGGCAGGAGACTGCCTCCTTTACCTTCCGCATGCAAGCCGTTTCTCTGAGCAGTCGTTTCTTCTCACCGTTACGGCACCTGTGTGTGGCTTTTGGGCACCCGGAAACTCACCTTCATCCCCGCCCCCACAGCAGTCTCGATGACCAGGCCGTAGTCCTCGCCGTACACCTGGCGCAGGCGGTTGTCGACGTTCACCAGCCCGATGCCGCCCTGGGAGCCGCCCCCGCCGCCCTCCGCGAGCAGCCTGCGCAGGCGGCACGGGTCCATGCCGACCCCATCGTCCTCCACGCTGATCGCCGCCTCGGCGCCGGCGTCGCGGGCGACGATGCGCACGTGGAACCGGCCGGTCCGCGACTGCATGCCGTGCCGGATGGCGTTCTCCACGAGCGGTTGGAGCGACAGGAACGGCACCGCGACCGGCAGCACCTCCGGCGCGATCTCGACGGTGGTCCGCAGCCGCTCCTCGCCGAACCGGGCGCGTTCGAGCAGCAGGTAACGGTCGATGGACCGCAGTTCCTCGGCGAGCGTGGTGAAGTCGCGCGGGTCACGGAACGAGTAGCGCGCGAAGTCGGCGAAGTCGACCAGCAGGTCGCGGGCGCGGTCAGGGTCGGTGCGCATGAACGAGGCGATCGTGGTCAGGCAGTTGTAGACGAAGTGGGGGGAGATCTGCGCGCGCAGCGCCTTCAGCTCCGCCTCCATCAGGCGGCTCTTGGAGGAGTCGAGCTCGGCCAGCTCCAGCTGACCGGACACCCAGCGGGCGACCTCCCCGATGTTCTGCAGCCGCTCGTCGCGAACCCCCTCGCCGTACGCGGCCAAGGTGCCGGCCACCCGGCCCTCGACCGTCAGCGGGGCGACCACCGCGACCCGTACCGGGCAGGCCGGCTCGGCGCAGGCGACGAGCTCCGGGGTGATCACGCGCGGCCGGCCGGTCGAGACCACCTGTGCGGCGAACAGCAGGGCGGCCTCGGCGTGCACGTCACCCGCGCCCTCCCAGGCGAGCAGCCGCTCGGTGTCGGTGACCGCCATCGCGGGGACGCCGAGCAGCGCCCGCAGGTGGCGGACGGCCTTGCGGGCCGACTCCTCGGTCAGCCCGGAGCGCAGCGACGCCGATGCCAGCGAGATGGTGTGCAGGGCGGCGAAGGACGCCTCGCCGCCGGGCGCCCCGCGGCCGGTGCGCTGCCAGATCGAGCGCAGCGACCAGCCGGCGACGCCGGCGGCCAGCGTGGCGGCCGCCACGAGCAGGACGCCGGCCGAAGTCGCGAACATGGCCACTGACGGTAATCGTTCGGACACGCTGCTGGAGCGGTTTCGGTCACACTCGCCCGCCGCGTCACCCCGGCGGGGCGTCCTCCTGGTAGGAGTACCGCTGCTCCCGCCACGGGTCGGCGATGTCGTGGTAACCGCGCTCCTCCCAGAAGCCGCGGCGGTCGGCGGTGAGGTACTCGATGGCCCGCAGCCACTTGACGCTCTTCCAGCCGTACAGGTGCGGCACCACGACGCGCAGCGGCGCCCCGTGGTCGGGGGTCAGCGGCTCGCCGCAGCAGCGGGTGGCCAGCAGTGTGGTCTCGGCGAGGAAGTCGGAGATGCGGATGTTGGCGCTGTAGCCGTACTCGGCCCACAGCATGACGTGGGTGGTGTCGTCGGCCGGCGGCGCGAGGTCGGCGATCAGCGCCGCCCGGACCCCCTCCCAGCGCAGGTCGGGGACGGTGAACTTCGTGACGCAGTGGAGGTCGGCGGTGACCGTCGTGCGGGGCAGGGCGAGGATCTCCGGCCAGGTCCAGCGGTACGCGCCGCCCGACGCGGTCGCGCCGTACACCCGCAGGTCCCAGTTCTCGGGGCGGAACTTCGGCACCGGGCCGTAGTGCAGGACCGGCCACCCACGCGGGATGTACTGTCCGGGCGGCAGGCGTTCGTCAGGTCCGGCCACTTCGTCGTCCCCGGCTCTGGGAATGCCCGCTCTTGGTCATCGCGGCCATACTGCCATCCCCCGCCGACGCGACGCGGCCAGCCCCTCCCCGGCGCCCGGCCGCCGGATCGGCTAGGCTGTCGCGCGTGAGCGACGTCTTCTTCTTTACCTATGGCGGGCCCGGGACACGGGTGGCTGCCAGGAAGACGCTGCGCTAAGGCGACCACTGACAGATGCCCCGGGCCCGATGGGTCCGGGGCATTCGTCGTTTCCGGCCGTGAAATCAGCTGAAAACCGAGGGGAGCACCATGGTCGTGGTCATGTCCGTCGAGGCGGAGGAGTCCGATGTCCGAGCCGTCGTCGAGCGCGTCGAGGCCGCCGGCGGCGAGGCGTTCGTCAGCCGCGGCGTGAGCCGGACCGTCATCGGGCTGGTGGGAGACGTCGAGCAGTTCGGCTCGTTGAACCTGCACGCCATGCGCGGGGTCGCGGACGTCGTCCGGATCTCCGTGCCGTACAAGCTCGTCAGCCGGGAGAACCACCCCGACCGCTCGGTCGTGCGGGTCGGCGGCGTGCCGATCGGCCCGGGCACGGTGACCTTGATCGCCGGGCCGTGCGCCGTGGAGACGGCGGACCAGACCCTCCAGGCCGCGCGGATGGCCCAGGCGGCCGGCGCGACCCTGCTGCGCGGCGGCGCGTTCAAGCCGCGCACCTCGCCGTACGCGTTCCAGGGGCTCGGCGAGAAGGGCCTGCGCATCCTCGCCGACGTGCGGGCGGAGACCGGGCTGCCGATCGTCACCGAGGTCGTGGACGCGCACGACGTCGAGCTGGTCGCCTCGTACGCCGACATGCTGCAGATCGGCACCCGCAACATGCAGAACTTCGCGCTGCTGCAGGCGGTCGGCGGGGGCGGGAAGCCGGTCATGCTCAAGCGCGGCATGAACGCCACGATCGAGGAGTGGCTGATGGCGGCCGAGTACGTCGCCCAGCGCGGCAACCTGGACATCGTGCTGTGCGAGCGCGGCATCCGCACGTTCGAGAAGGCCACCCGCAACACCCTCGACATCTCGGCCGTCCCGGTCGCCCAGCGGCTGTCGCACCTTCCGGTGATCATCGATCCGTCGCACTCCGGCGGCCGCCGCGACCTCGTACTGCCGCTGACCCGCGCGGCCGTCGCGGCCGGCGCCGACGGTGTGATCATCGACGTGCACCCGCACCCGGAGAAGGCCCTCTGCGACGGCCCGCAGGCCCTCGTGGACGGCGACCTGCGCGAGCTCGCCAAGATCATGCGCGACCTGCCTCCGGTCGTCGGCCGCACCCTCGCCGAGCCACCGCTCACCCGCGCCTGAGCCACCGCTCACCCGAACCCGGGCTCCCGCTCACCCG
>JBEHYF010000103.1:0-19409 GCA_048498315.1 Actinomycetota bacterium | reverse complement strand
CGCGCTGCGGCTGCGCCGGGCGCAGAAGCTTCCACAACAGCGTGAGCAGCAGGTCCCCGCCGGAACGGTTCCGGCGGGGACGCTTCCGGCAGGGGTGCGCTGTGCCAGAAGGGCTGGACGGCGGGCGATCTGCTGCGCGCGCAGGACCGGCTGACCACCCCGCTCATGCGGCCGCACCGCGGCACGGCGCCGAGGAGCTGGTCGAGACGGTGGTCAAGCGCGGCTATCGGCTGGCCTGCGAGCCGGTGCGGAAGCAGCCTCCCCGCGAGCGCCCGCAGTCCGCGCCGCGCTCGACGAGCTCGCGGCCGGCGGCCGCGCGCACGCCTGCCGCGTCGCCGCCCCGGGTGAGCACCCCCCGCCGGGACCCGGCATGACCCGCTCCGCGACGGCGCCCTGCCGAGTCATTCCGGCGAGGTCCGGCCGGGCGCCGGCGCGTGGCCGTCGGCCGCGGGCCGGCGTGACCGTATCCCCTCGAAGCCCTGATGCGTCACCGTCCCCGGATCCGCCCGGGGCCGGGCGGAGCCTGCCGCGATGCGCGCACGCACGGCCGGGGCCGCCGCGGTGACGCTGCCGGCGGTGGGGCACGGCACACGGGACCCGGCCGGTGCCGCGACGATCCGCGCGCTACCGGCCCGGGTACGGCAGCTGCGGCTGGGGCGGCGGTCGTCGAGTCGTACGCCGAGATCACCGCGCCCGTGCTGGAGGACGCGCCGGCGGGCCTGCGCTCCGGCCCGGCGGCGCTGATCGTCGCCGTTCATGCTCGGCCGCGGCTACCACGCACGGGTCGACATCCCCGGCCGTGTCGGCCCGCACGTGCGGGTGGCCCGGCCGCTGGGGCCGCAGCCGCTGCCGGCCGCCGCGCTGGCCGAACGCCCCGGCGCCGGCCGGTTCGCGGACGCGGTCGTGCTCGGCGCGGCCGACACGTCCGATCCGGCGGGCGTCGCGGACACCGTGGCGGCGGCGGGCCTGCTGGCCCGCAGGTTGCGGCGTCCGGTGCGGCACGGCTTCGCCGGCCCGGCGGAAGCGTCGCTGTCCGACGTGGTCGCGGAGCTGCGGGAGCGCGGCGCGCGGTCGGTCGCGGTCGCCTCCTACCTGCTGGCCCGGCCACTTCCACGACCGGGCCGCCGCCGCGGGCGCGGACGTCGTCGGCGTGCCGGTGGGCGCGCACGACGCGGTGGCGCGGCTGATCCTCCGCCGCTACGACGAGGTGGACGGCGGCACCGCGTCGCGCCGGACGTCCGGCCGCCCGCGCGGGCTGGCCACCGTAAGGCCGCCGGGTCCGGTACCCGCCGTCTTCCGGCGAACCTGATCGCCGGCCGCCGGTCCACCGGATCAGCGCGGACCGGTCAGCCGTGCCGAACCAGCCGGCCGGACCGGTGGCGGCCTGCGGGATCTGCACTGGCCCTCACGCATGACGGCCGCGTCGAAGACCGGCGGAGGCCGGCCACGGGCGCTGAGACGGCGCGGGCCCCGCCGGTGGTCCGGCAGGGCCCGGCGCCCGTGTCGCAGGTCAGCTGGCGAAGTCGAGCAGCTGCCGGGCGTTGCTCGGGTGCCGCAGCTTGGACAGCGACTCCTTCTCGAGCTGGCGGATCCGCTCGCGGGTCAGCCCGAGGTGCTTGCCGATCTCGTCCAGCGTGCGCGGCGTGCCGTCGTACAGCCCGAACCGCATCGCCATGATCTTCTCCTCGCGCGGCGACAGCACCGACAGTGCGCGCCGGAGCTGGTCGGCCATGAGCTGGCGGTCGACGAGCTCGGACGCCTCCAGCGTATCGGTGTCCTCGATGAGGTCGCCGATACGGGTCTCGCCGTCCTCGCCGATCGTGGAGTCGAGGCTGATCGGCTGCCGGCTCGTGCGCAGCAGCTCCTGCACCTGGGCCGGGCTCTTGTCCAGCTCCACGGCCAGCTCCTCGGGAGTCGGCTCGCGACCGAGGCGCTGGTGCATGTCGCGCTCGACCCGGCTGAGCTTGCTCAGCATCTCCAGCACGTGCACCGGCAGCCGGATGGTGCGCGCCGAGTCGGCGAAGCCGCGCTGGATCGCCTGCCGGATCCACCACATCGCGTACGTGGAGAACTTGTAGCCCTTGGTGTAGTCGAATTTCTCGACCGCGCGGATCAGGCCGAGGTTGCCCTCCTGCACGACGTCGAGCAGCGACAGGCCCCGGTCGGCGTACTTCTTCGCCACGGACACGACCAGCCGGAGGTTCGCCTCCAGCATGTGCGCCTTGGCGCGCCGCCCGTCTTCGGCGATCAGTTCGAGCTCCTCGCGGGCACGGGCCGACAGCCGCTTTTCGGTCTCCAGCTTGTGCTCGGCGTACAGGCCCGCCTCGATGCGCTTGGCCAGCTCCACCTCCTGCGAGGCGGTGAGCAGCTGGCGGCGGCCGATCGCCTTGAGGTAGGTGTGCACCGAGTCGCCCATGACCGACGACTGGTCGTCCAGGTCGGTGAGGGTGTCGACGGCGAAGTCGTCGGCCTCGGTCTCGGCCTCGGTGGCCCGCAGGTCGTCCAGGGCGGCGTCGGCGGGGATGTCCGCCGCGGCCTCCGTCTCCGGCCCGCGCGCGGTCGCGCGGGTGGCCTTCGCCTCCGACCGCGTGGAGGTGTCCGACGTCCGGGAGGTCTTGGTGGAGGTCTCGGTGGAGGTGCCGGCATCGGTGGTCTCGCCGGTCCCGGCGCGGGACGCCGAGGCGGTGGCGCGGGAGGCCTTGCCCTTCTTGACAGTGGCCGTACGCTTCTTGGTAGACGTGGTCTCGGCCTCGTCGTCGCCGGCCAGCCGCACGCCGGCGTCGGTCAGTTCGCGGATGATCGAGCGGCCCTGCGTGGGGGTGATACCGGCGTCCTGGAGTACCCTTCGCACCTCGGTGAGCGAGAGGCGCCCCTGAGAACGGCCACGGTCGAGAAGCTCCTCGAACGGCGTCGTGGGCCCTGCGGACACGGCCGCAGCGGCGTTTCGCGGCATGAGGACACCTCCCTCCCTTCATGTCTTAGCGGCATGATGATGTTCGTTGGCTTGCGCGTGCGCACTATCGGAAACGCGTGATCGCGGCCTGCTTGTTCCCGTGAGACGAAAGTTCCGGCATGCGGCGGCGCGCCGACGGCGTGACCGGGACGCTCCCTCCGGCCGCGGAGGGTGACGCCCGGCGGGTCGTCGCCGCCAAGGGGCCTGCGGTGCCCCCTCACCTGTCGTCGGCGGCCCTCACCTGCCCGTCAATCGTGACGACGACCACTTTCATGACGCCGGCCGCACCGGCATCAGAACGCGTCGGTGGTCACCGTCGCCGACGAGCGCCCGCGCCGCCGGTTCGATGAACTCCAGCCGCGCCGCCGCCCCGCGCACCGCACTGAGGGCGCCGAGCAGGAACGCCGGATCGAACGCGGATCGAACGCGGATCGAACGCGGTGCGGACCGGGTCGCCGTCGAGGTCGCATTCGAGCCGGGCGACCGCCCGGGCCTCGTCGCCGGCACCGCCCTCCAGGAGAAGCTCGCCGCCGCCGATGGTCAGCCGGACCGGGGCGTGGCGCTCGGCGACGAGCGACGGATCGGCCGGGCCGTCAGGGCTGGGTGCGGATCGTGCCGCGCCGGCCGGTGCAGGTCTGGACGGTGCGGCGGGTCTCGCAGGTCCAGCGGTCGATGACCACGAGCGCCGCCGTGCCCTCCGCCTGGGTGTCCGGGTCGTTGTACTTCTGGAAGATCCGCATCGCCTCGGCGCAGGTGGGCCGGCCGTGGACGACGACGACCCGGGCCCGGGCACCGGTGATGGTGGTGATCGGCCCGCACACCGTCCCCGGACGGGCCGGGCGCGGCGTGCCGGTGGGCGAGGACGACGGCGTCGGGATGACCAGCGGTCGGCTGGGCCGGGCCTGGGCATGGCCGGCGCCGGAGCAGCCGGCGACGGCGACCAGCACCAGCAGGGCGAAGGCAGGGCGTACCACCACGACGAGGGATTCTGTCAGAGCGCCCGGCCGCCGCGCGCCGCTACCTCGGAGGCGCACGCGACGGCGGCCGGACTCTTGGTCACGCGCCCGCGGCGACCTTGGCGTGGCCGTCGAGGATGCCGGGCCAGCCGCCGGGTGCCGCAGTAACCGGCCACCGCGCCGTCCACCTCGGCCACCAGGAACCGGCCGTTCCGGCGCAGATGCGCGACATAACCGGGATCGGCCCCGTCCGTCTCCGTCGTTGGCGACGGCGATCGCGGCGACGGCCGGCAGATCACCGGCACGGACCGGGCGTATGCGCATGACCGCGCACCCTACGCCGGGCGCGCGGCGAGTTCGCGGGATCTCCGCCGCACCCGGGGGATGTCAGGCGCCGGTGCGGCGGCGCAGGCGCTCCAGGTCGGGTTTGCCGGAGGGCAGCAGCGGGATGGCCTCGACCAGCTCCAGCTCGCGGGGCGCGGCGTGGGCCGGCAGCCGTTCGCGCACCCAGGCGCGCAGCTCCGGCAGCGTCGGGACGTCCGCGCCCGGAACGACGACGGCGGTCACCCGCTCGCCCCACTCCGGGTCGGGCCGGCCGACCACGGCGACGTCACGGACGGCCGGATGGCGCGACAGCACTGCCGCCACCTCACCGGCCACGACCTTCTCGGCACCGGTGTTGATCACATCGTCGGCGCGGCCGCGCACCCGCAGGCGCCCATCCTCGATCACGCCGATGTCCTGCGTGACGAACCAGCGCCCGGCCCGCACGGCGGCGGTCGGGCCGGGGCGGAGGCGGTAGCCGGAGAACAGGACCGGGCCGGCCAGCCGGATCCGCCCGTCGGCGCCGATGTCCACCGACACGCCGTCGAGCGGGACGCCGTCGTAGACGCATCCACCGCAGGTCTCGCTCATCCCGTACGTGGTGAGCACACGGCCGCCGCGGTCGCGGGCCTCCTCCAGCAGGCCCGGGGGAGCGGCGGCGCCGCCGAGCAGGATGGTGCGGAACGCGGCCAGGTCGGCGCCGGCGTCCAGCAGGCGGCGAAGCTGCGTCGGCACGAGGGAGACGTGCGCGGCGCCGGACGCGGTGACCGCCGCGGCGTCGAACCGCGGCTGGATCACCGGCTCGGTGCCCGCCACCAGCGACCGTACGAGCACCTGGAGACCGGCGATGTGGCTGGTCGGCAGGCAGCACAGCCATCGCTCGCCGGGCGCCGCCCCGATGCGGGTCAGGGTCGCGTTCGCCGAATGCCGAAGGGCCGCGGCGGACAACTCCACGATCTTGGGTTCGCCCGTCGACCCCGACGTGGCGACGAGCACCGCCGTGTCGTCGGCGACCGGAGGGCTCGGGGCGCACCCCGGCCCGCAGTCGTACGGCGCGATCCCGTCGGCGGTCTCCACGCGCTCCGGGCGCAGCGCGCCGAGCAGGGCGGCGCGGGCGGGCGCCGGCAGGTCGGGGGAGAGCGGGCAGATCGCCGGCCCGCTGCCGTCGAGCGCCGCGGCGAGGCGGCGGAGGAGCGGCGGGCCCGGTGGCAGGAAGGTGGCGTACAGGCTTCGGCTCATGGCGCTGATGAGGCTAATCGAGGGCCTGCGCCGGCCGATCACCGCCCTCTGATCAAACCTTCAACTTACAATGTAAAGGCGCGCTGTCTTTTTGCCTCCTATCGCTCCCACCTCACACACCCCCAGCACCAAGGACACGACTCCGGCGCGCTTGAATGGGGCAGGTGCCGGCCGAAGATGCGTACCGGCGGGGTGAGAAAGGACACGGCATGGTCTCCGAGCTGTTCGACCCGGATGCGTGGAAGGCGGTCGAGGGCTTCGACTTCACCGACATCACCTATCACCGCGCGGTCGACCAGGGCACGGTCCGCATCGCCTTCAACCGGCCCGAGGTCCGCAACGCCTTCCGCCCGCACACGGTCGACGAGCTGTACCGCGCGCTCGACCACGCCCGGATGTCCAGCGACGTCGGCTGCGTGCTGCTGACCGGGAACGGGCCGTCGCCGAAGGACGGCGGATGGGCGTTCTGCTCCGGCGGCGATCAGCGGATCCGGGGCCGGGACGGCTACCGGTACGCCGAGGGGGAGACCGCCGAGACGATCGACCCGGCCCGGTCGGGGCGGCTGCACATCCTGGAGGTGCAGCGGCTGATCCGGTTCATGCCCAAGGTGGTGATCTGCGTGGTGCCCGGCTGGGCGGCCGGCGGCGGGCACAGCCTGCACGTGGTCGCGGACCTGACGCTGGCCAGCCGCGAGCACGCGCGGTTCAAGCAGACCGACGCCGACGTCGCCAGCTTCGACGGCGGCTTCGGGTCGGCGTACCTCGCCCGGCAGGTGGGGCAGAAGTTCGCCCGGGAGATCTTCTTCCTGGGCGACACGTACGACGCCGAGGCCGCGCACCGGATGGGCATGGTCAACGCCGTGGTGCCGCACGCCGAGTTGGAGCGCACCGCGCTGGAATGGGCCCGCAAGATCAACAGCAAGAGCCCGACGGCGCAGCGGATGCTGAAGTTCGCCTTCAACCTGGTCGACGACGGGCTGGTCGGCCAGCAGGTGTTCGCCGGCGAGGCGACCCGGCTGGCGTATATGACCGACGAGGCGGCCGAGGGCCGCGACGCGTTCCTGGAGAAGCGTGCGCCGGACTGGTCCCGCTTCCCCTGGTACTTCTGAGCCCGTTCCGGCCGCCGTCGGCGGTCACGATGCGTCAGATGGCGATCGCCGATGCGCGTACCGGGCATCCGGGCCACGGGCTGCTCCCGCCCGCTCCTCCCGGCCCTCCGCGCCGTGGCCGTACCGCGGCGGTCGTAGGGTATGGCGGGAAGTCAGCGTCTCGGGACAGAGGGGTCAGGCCATTGCGGGCGTTCGCCATCCCCATGCGCACGCGCTTTCGCGGGGTGACACTGCGGGAGGGGATGCTCATCCGGGGGCCGGCGGGGTGGGGGGAGTTCTCTCCCTTCCCCGAGTACGGACCGAAGGAGTGCGCCCGCTGGCTCGCCGCCGCCCGTGAGGCCGCCTACGAGGGCTGGCCGGAGCCGCTGCGGACGAGCATTCCGGTGAACGTCACGGTGCCGGCGGTCGACGCCGAGACCGCGCACCGCATCGCCCGCACGTCCGGCTGCAGCACCGCGAAGGTGAAGGTGGCCGAGCCGGGGCAGGGCGAGGCCGACGATGTGGCGCGGGTCGAGGCGGTCCGTGACGCGCTCGGGCCCGGCGGCCGGGTGCGGGTGGACGCGAACGGCGCCTGGGACCCCGACACGGCGGTGCGCCGGCTGAGGGCGTTCGGCGAGTTGGAGTACGCCGAGCAGCCGTGCGCGACGCTGGAGGAGCTGGCGCAGGTGCGGCGGCGGGTCGACACGCCGGTCGCCGCGGACGAGTCGATCCGCCGCGCCGACGACCCGCTGCGGGTGCGCGCGGCGGGCGCCGCCGACGTCGTGGTGCTGAAGGTGCAGCCGCTGGGCGGCGTGCGCGCCGCGCTGCGCGTCGCGGACGCGTGCGGGCTGCCGGTGGTGGTGTCCAGCGCGGTGGAGACCTCGGTCGGCCTGGCCGCGGGGCTGGCGCTGGCGGCGGCGCTGCCGGAGCTGCCGTACGCGTGCGGGCTGGGCACGCTGTCGCTGCTGGAGGGCGACGTGACCGCCGATCCGCTGGCGGTCGTGGACGGCGCGATCGCGGTCCGGCGGCCGGAGGCGGACGAGGATGAGCTGGCCCGCTTCGAGGTCGACGGCGCGGCGTGGCGGCGGCGAGCCGCGGCCGCGCAGGAGTTCCTCGGCGGGCCGCGGGTGGTGCCGGCGGGCGGAGGCGCGCGATGAACCCGGCGACCGCGCTGGCCACGGTCCTGGTCGACGAGCTGGTGCGCTGCGGTATGACGGACGCGGTGCTGGCGCCGGGCTCGCGGTCGGCGCCGCTGGCCCTGGCGCTGCATGAGCACGCGAAGCTGCGGCTGCACGTGCGCATCGACGAGCGGTCGGCGTCGTTCCTGGCGCTGGGGATGGCCAAGCGCAGCGGCCGCCCGGTGGCGGTGGTGTGCACGTCGGGCACGGCGGCGGCCAACTTCCATCCGGCGGTGGTGGAGGCGCACGAGTCGGGTGTGCCGCTGCTGGTGCTGACCGCCGACCGGCCGCCGGAGCTGCGGGACACCGGCGCGAACCAGGCGACCGACCAGATGCGGCTGTACGGCACGGCGGTGCGGTGGAGCTGCGAGGTCGGCACGCCGGAGGAGCGGCCGGGCATGGTGGCGTACTGGCGGTCGCTGGCGAGCCGTGCCTGGCATGTGGCGCTCGACCCGGATCCGGGGCCGGTGCACCTGAACCTGGCGTTCCGCGAGCCGCTGATCCCCGATGGGGACGAGGACTGGTGCGAGCCGCTCGACGGTGAGGGCAGCGGGCCGTGGACGAAGGTGCGGGCGGCCACGCCCGGGTCGGTGCTGCACGTGCCGCCGACGCGGCGCGGGGTGCTGGTGGTCGGCGACGGGGCGGTGAACGTCAAGCGGTACGTCGCGGCGGCGTCGATGGCGGGCTGGCCGGTGCTGGCGGAGCCGAACGGCAACGCGCGGTACGGCGACCACGCGCTGTCGGCGCACCACTTCCTGCTGGGCGTGCCGGAGTTCGTCGAGGAGCACCGCCCGGACGTGATCGTCACGCTGGGCAAGCCCGGCCTGTCGCGGCCGCTGCTGTCGTTCCTGCGGCACGCGGAGCAGCACGTGGTGGTGGCACCGTCGCTGGCGCGCTGGCCCGATCCGGTGCGGTCGGCGACGCAGGTGGCGCAGGAGGCCGAGATCCCGGTGGTGTCGGGCGACGACGGGTGGCTGAAGTCGTGGCGCACCGCCGACATGGTGGCCCGTGAGGCGGTGGACGCGGTGCTGGACTCCTCCGGCGAGCTGACCGAGCCGCGGCTGGCCCGCGACCTGGCGGCGACGGTGCCGGGAGGGGCGCTGCTGCTGGCGGCGGCGAGCATGCCGATCCGGGACCTGGACCAGACGATGCATCCGCGGCGCGGCATCCGGATCATGGCGAACCGCGGGGCGAGCGGCATCGACGGGCTGGTGTCGACGGCGGTGGGGGCGGCGCTGGCGCACGGCAACCGGTCGTTCGCGCTGCTGGGCGACCTGGCGTTCCTGCACGACCAGAACGGCCTGGTCATCGGCCCGCAGGACGTGCGGCCGGACCTGGCGCTGATCGTGGTGAACAATGCGGGCGGCGGGATCTTCTCGCTGCTGCCGCAGGCGGCGTTCCCGGAGCCGTTCGAGCGGGTGTTCGGCACGCCGCACCAGGTGGACATCGCCGCGGTGGCGGCGGCGCACGGGGTGCCGTACGCGCGGCTGGAGTCGGTGCGGGAGCTGTCGCGGGTCGTGGCGGCCGAGGGCATGCGGATCGTGGAGGCGCGGACGGACCGGGCGGCCAATGCCGAACTGCACGCGCGAATGAGGGACGCCGCGCAGGAGGCGGTACGGGCGGTGCTCGGCACCTGAACGCGGGTGGCGCACGGCCGGGTCGGGACCGTGCACCCGGCCGCGATGACGTCGGTACCGGTGGGATGTGCGTGTGCCGGTGACGCGCGTCGTGGTCAGGAGGGACGGATCTGGTAGGGGCGCATCATCTCGTTGTCCTCGTGTTCGAGCATGTGGCAATGCCACATGTACCGGCCCGCTTGCCCGAATCTCATCTTGATCCGGGTGATGGAGTGCGGGTAGGCGATCACCGTGTCCTTGAAGCCGCCTTCCTCCGGTTCGGGTGGCCGGCCCGGCCCTCCGGGCCGCCGCCGGTCGATGACCTGGAACAGGACTTCGTGGACGTGGATGGGGTGGGCGTCGGGGGTGGCGTTGTGGAGTTCCCAGATCTCGGTGTCGCCGACCCGCGGGTCTTCGGTGACGGGGTCGTGCCAGCCCAGGGCCTGCGGCTTTCCGGACGGTGTCATGACCCCGAGCAGGGCCTCGCGGAGCGCGCCCCCGGGCAGGCGCGTGGACTCGGCTTCGTTCAGGGAGAGCCGCCGCGTGCGGGTGGCCGCGCCCAGCGGCTCGAACGCCGGCAGGGTGAGCCGTTCGGGTGGCGTCGTGGTGTCCGGTCCGGTGCGCGATCCGACGACGAGCTTCATGACCTGCCCGGTGGTCTTCGGGTTCGCGGCCGGGAAGTCCTTGTTCACGGTTCCGCCGCCGTAGGGCTCGTCGGGCCCCTCGTTGATGAGGTACAGCTCGGTGCCCTCCGGCATCGCGGCGAAGTCGACGATGACGTCCGCGCGTTCCGCCGGCGCGGTCAGCACCTGCGTGCGTTGCACGGGGGCCGGGAGGAACCCTCCGTCGTTTCCGATCTGCCAGAAGGGCAACGCCGGGGACGCCGGCCTGCGCGCCTCCGGATTCGTCACGATCTTCAGGATCAGGACGCGTGAGTTGCAGGCGTTGAGGAACCGGAACCGGTAGCGGCGCGGCTCGACGTGCAGGACCGGCCAGGTCCTGCCGTTGGCCACCATCGTGTTGCCGAAGACTTCGGGGTTCCAGATGGGCGAGACGTCGCTGTGCGGGATGTAGGGGCCCTTCACCTTGTCGAAGAAGGCCCGGCCGGCCGGGTAGAAGAGACTGCCGTCGGCGTTGAATGAGCGATCCTGAATCATGATCGGTATTTCGCGGTAGTTCTTTCCGGGCGGGTCGCCGAGTTCCGGCGCGGGGCCCGGTAGCGCGCCTTCCGGAAGGCCGGTGGCCCCGCCGCGCAGAAGATAGAATCCGGCCAGGCCGGCGTAGACGTTCAACCGGGTGATGCCAAGAGCGTGGTCATGGAACCAGAGCGCGGTCTCGCGACTTTCGTTGCCGTAGTGGAAAACGGCGTCTCCTTCGTTCCAGGGCACGTCATACTTCGCTTCGAATTTGTTCCTGAACTGCTCATAGAAGGAGCCGGCACGCGCGTACCCCTGGGGGATGTTCGCCGCCTTGGGCAGGTACCAGGCCTCCGAGTACCCGTCGCTCTCCTCGGCGCTGCGGCCGCCGTGCAGGTGGGTCACGATGGGCACCGGACCGGTGTAGGGGCCGGGGGTGGACGTGAAGTGCGGACGCTTGTCCCGGCCGGAGGGCCCGCCCGGGGGGTTGGCCCAGTGCAGCGTGGGATCCACGGGCAGCAGGTGGGGCAGGTACCGTCCTCGCCGGTCGTGCAGTTGGTTGACCCACCTCACGTGCGTGGCCCGGCCGTGTTCGGCCTCGATGGTGAGGGAGGGGTAGTGGAAGGTGCCCGGATGCCTGATGGACCCGTAGCCCCATACGGTCGTGGCCGGCAGGCCGGGGGGCAGTATCTGTTCGCGGAACTGCCGGACGCCGATGGTGTAGAAGTCGATGTCCGCGCCCCGCCGGTCCATCGGCATGACCGGCGGAATGAAGAGCCGCGTCACGTACTTTTGTATGGTCGCCGGATCCAGGATTCCTCCGGCCGACGCGGCCCATGCTCGCGGCACGGTGTCCGCGGGAGACAGAAATCCGGCGCCGCATGCGGCGATACCGGCTTTCACGAAGTCCCGCCTGCCGAGCACTCGTTTCTTCTCCCTACCTCGGATCGGGAATGTCCGCCCTCCCGGGAGGCGAGGGCTCGCCGTTCCTGTATAGGGAGCATGCCGCGTGGCGCACAAAGGCCGCCACTGCGGCATGGAAAGCCTTTTTTAGGTTATATGGGGCGAGTCGCCGCCATCGCGGAGACTTGCGCCCTCATCGCGGACCGGGCGTCGGGCGCGTTGCGCCGTGGTGCACCTCCGGTCTTCCGCGGGGCCTCCTCGCGCCCGGCGCCGGCCCGCGCGGCCCGATCCGCGGACGTCATCTGAGGATCGGAACGCGGCGGACCAGGGCCGTACGCCCCCACGGCCGCCCGAACCCGAGGGTGTCGCCGGCCTCCACCAGGGCCAACCCGATGATCAGCAACGCATAGATGAGCCGATAGTCCATGAAGACGTTGTTCTCCGGCGGAAGCACCGTACTCCACATCATGATGCACAAGATCGCTCCCGCCACCGCGGCGATCCGCATGCCGATGCCGAAGATCAGCGCGATGCCCACCCCGGCCAGCGCCAGCATGAACAGCCAGTCCGCCCACGCCGCCCCGGCGATGCCGTTGTAGAAGCCCTTGAGCGGGCCCTTCGCCGCATGCGTCAAGAACCCGTACGTGGGATGGCCGCCATTGATCCACGCCTGCCTGCTCGTGGTGTCGTGGCCGAGCCCGAAGAGCTTGTCGAGGAAGGCCCAGAGAAAGACCCAGCCGAGCGAGAGGCGGGCAAGGGCCCATACGTAGTTGGCGGCGGCCGCCCGCATCGACGTTCGACAGCCTCGTCTCCGCCCCCGCGGCGTCCGTGGAACGCGGCTCGTGCGGTCAGTGTCGGACACCGGTCCTCCCCCAGTCCGATGCCGGAATCGCCTCCTGCCTGCCAGTCGACCAACCGCGGGCCGCGGAAATCCAGGGACCAATGGCCCAACCTGCGACGACGCCCGGCCGGCGTGGAGAGCTCCGGCGCAGGCCGGCCGAGATGCCGGGCCGGTGGCGCCGGACCGCGGGGGCGGCGCAGAGCACGGGGCAGGGGACATCGCGGGAGCTCCCGGCCGGCCGTCGCAGGGCGGCCGGCGCCGCGGTGCGCTCATGCGGTGCGCGCCGAGTGCGGCGGCGCGTGCCCGGGCGGTCAGGTCGCGAAGACCTGGGCGTCGTCGGCGAACGCCTTGAACTCCAGGGCGTTGCCCGCCGGGTCGCGGACGAACATCGTCCACTGCTCGCCCGACCGTCCCTCGAACCGCACGTAGGGCTCGATGACGAACGCGGTGCCGGCCGCGCGCAGCCGGCCGGCGAGCGCGTGGAACGCGGGGACGGCCAGGATCAGGCCGAAGTGGGGGACGGGGACGTCATGCCCGTCGACCGGGTTGTGGGCGGGCCGGTGGGCGGCCGGAGCCAGGTGCGTGACGAGCTGGTGGCCGTGCAGGTTCCAGTCGATCCAGGTGCCGGCGCTGCGGCCGCGCGGGCAGCCGAGGACGTCGCCGTAGAACCGCGCGGCCGCGTCGAGGTCGTCGACCGGAACGGCGAGGTGGAACCGGGGGATCGGGGAGTCGAGGGTGCTCACGGAACCTCCGTTCGATCAGGCGCGCAGGGCCGCGCGCAGGGCGGCGGTGTCGTCGTCGGTCCAGCCGTGGCGCCGCAGCCAGCCGAGCGGCCCGCCGAAGCGCTCGTCGACGGCGGCCAGGAACTTCTCCATCGTCCGCGGATGCGGCCTGTGCGTGTCGGCGGGCCGGGAGTCGAGGTCTTCGGCGTAGACGGGATCGGCGCGCAGGCGGGCGAGGATGGCCTCCAGGCGCTCGCCGGTGCGGGCATAGTCGGCGATGATCTCCTCGCGCGGCACGCCGGCGACGTGCAGGGCGAGGGCGACGACGACGCCGGTGCGGTCCTTGCCGGCCGCGCAGTGCACGATCGAGGTTCCGGAGGGCACGACCCGAAGGGCGGCGACGACGGAGTCGGGCCGGTCGGCGAGGTAGCCGAGGTAGTGGCCGACGGACCGGTCGCTCTGGGCGCCGGTCTCGTCGCGGCCCTGCCACGGCAGCACCTTGTCGGCGTCGATCGCGGCGGTACCCGGCGTGTCGGGCGTGTCGGCCTCGACGTCGATGTAGCGGCTGCCCTCGCTGAACAGCGACAGGTGGTGGACCGTGACCGCGGGGTGACGGTGCATAGGGCCGGGGCCGATCAGGCTCACCTCGATCTCGCTGCGCAGGTCGATGACGTTGCGCAGGCCGATGTCGGAGACGAGGAGCCGTACGTCGCGTTCGGTGAGGTCCTGCAGATTGTCCGAGCGCAGCAACGCGCCGGGCCGGATGGCGCCGCCGTCGTCGGTGGGCAGGCCGCCCAGGTCCCGCATGTTGACCGCGCCGTCGAGTTCGATCCATCTGCTCATGACCGGACCTTAACCGGCGGCGGCGTCCGTTCCGAGACGGCCGGGCGCCGCCGTCCCGTCGGCGAGATTGCGGGAAGGCGGCGAACTCGGGCTCCGCCGCGTCCTGGACGGCATTGAGGCGCCCGCCCGCTCGCGCGCGGAGGAGACCTGACACCACCCGCGCCCGCGGGTGTCCCGTCCTGTGGGTCGGATGCGGCCCGCGGAGCGTGCGAGGAGCCGCCGGGACGGCCCTCGGCGCGGGGTGCCGTGGCGCTCAGCCGTCGATGGCGTAGCGCATGGCGCGCAGCTTGGTCTGGGTCTCGGCCAGTTCGGCGGCGGGGTCGGATCCGGCGACGATGCCGCCGCCGGCGTACAGGCGGGCGCGGGTGCCGTCGACCTGGGCGCAGCGCAGCGCGATGCCCCACTCGCCGTCGCCGTGGGCGTCGATCCAGCCGACCGGGCCGGCGTAGCGGCCGCGTTCCATGGCCTCCAGCTCGCGGATCAGGTTGAGGGCGGCGTCGGTGGGGGTGCCGCCGACCGCCGGCGTGGGGTGCAGCGCGGCGACGACGTCGAGGACCGAGCGGTCCTCGCGGAGGCGGCCGTGTACAGGGGTGGCCAGGTGGATGAGGTTGGACAGGCGCAGCAGCTCCGGCTGCGCGGGCATGGTCAGGTCGCGGCACAGCGGTTCGAGCGCGGCGCGCACCATGTCGGCGGCGTAGCCGTGCTCCTCGCGGTCCTTGGCGGAGGCGAACAGCGTCGCGGCGCTGGAGTCGGCGTCGTCGCCGCGGGCGATGGTGCCGGCCAGCACGAGCGATTCCACCCGGCCGCCGCTGCGGCGCACGAGCAGTTCGGGGGTCGCGCCGACGAGGCCGTCGCAGGCGAAGGTGTAGCAGGAGGGGAAGCGGTCGGCCAGGCGGCGCAGTAGGACCCGGGAGTCGATGGGGCCGTCGGCGACGGCCAGCAGGTCGCGGGCGAGCACGACCTTCGACAGGCGCCCGGCGCGGATGTGCTCGACGGCGGTGGCGACGGCGCGCATGTGGCCGGGTGCGGTGACCTCGCCGTCGGCCCAGCGCACGCCGTACGGCGGTACGGGCGGGCGCAGCAGGCTGAGCGGTTCGGCGGGCTCGCCGATGGTGGTGTACCAGGCCTGTCCGCCGCGGCGGCCGAGGACGGCACGGGGGACGATGAGGACCGAGCCGCCGGCACGTGGGTCGAAGGTGAAGGAGCCGAAGGCGACCGGTCCGGTGCCGGGCAGCCGCAGCGGGTCGTCGACGGTCGCGGCGCCGAACAGGGTGGCGAGGCGGTGTCGGGCCCAGCCGAAGCGGTCGACGCCGGGAGGGACGGCGATGCGGGCGGCCTCGCCCCAGCCGACGAGGCCGTCGCCGTGGCGGACCCATGCGAGCACGGCCGAGTGGGGGAGCCGGGTGAGGAGGTCTTCGGGCGTTCTCACCGGGACGGTTCGTACCGCGAGCCGCTCCGACGTTCCTACGGCGACATTCACGAGCACCCACTGTACGGGAAAGTTGAACCTGTTCAAACAGTGGGGTCCGGTGTGTCTGGTGTGCCGACGGATGAGGCTTTCACCTGGGTCGATGCCTGCATTGCACGGTATCCGCCGGCCCTGTGTTGAAACGTGGCACCGAAATCGGTAGTTTGCCGAATCGTCTCGATATATCGTCAACGTATCTAGATCGTCGAGGAGGTCGCGATGCGTGACTGGCTGCGCGGCCGGCCACCGGACCCGGGTGCGTTTCCGCGGGTCGGGACCGGCCGGGATTCGCACGGTGGCCCGGCGTTCCCGCCCATGCCGCCGGGACCGCCCGGGCCGCCCCCGATGCCGTATAGGCCGCAGGGGTGGTTCGGGCGGGCGCCGGGTGCGCCCGGCGCGGCGCCCAGAGTCAAAAAGGGAGACGTGCGGGCGGCGTCCCTGGCGCTGCTCGCCGAGGGGCCGTGCAACGGCTACCAGATCATCCAGCAGATCGCCGCTCGCAGCCACGGAATTTGGCGGCCCAGCCCCGGCTCGGTGTACCCGGCGCTCCAGCAGTTGGAGGACGAGGGCCTGGTCAGCGCCGAAGAAGAGGGCGGTCGCCGCGTCTACCACCTGACCGCCGAGGGCCGCGCGCATCTGGAGGAGCACGGTTCGGGGGAGCCGTGGGACGAGGTGGCCGAGTCGGTGCCCGAGGAGATGGTCGACCTGCACTCCCTGCTCGACCAGGTCGGCATGGCCATGCGGCAGGTGGTCCTGGCGGGCAGCCACGCGCAGGTGTGCGACGCCCGGAAGATCCTCATCGACACGCGGCGCGCCCTGTACCGGCTGCTCGCCGAAGACCCCCAGGAGGACTCGTGACATCGGTGAACGGAAGGGGCCCGGCCGTCGCGGTCGAGGGCCTGGCGAAGAAGTACGGCGACCTCGAGGCGGTCAAGGCCATCTCCTTCGAGGTCGCGCCGGGGGAGGTGTTCGGGTTCCTCGGCCCCAACGGCGCGGGCAAGACCACGACGATCAGCATGCTGTGCACGTTGATCCGCCCGACCGGCGGCAGCGCCCGCGTGGCCGGGTACGACGTGGTCGCCGACCGCGACGAGGTCCGCCGCAACATCGGCCTGGTGTTCCAGGACCCGACCGTGGACGCGTACCTGACCGCCGAGCAGAACCTGCGCTTCCACGGCGAGCTGTACGGCCTGCCGAGGGAGGCGATGAACGACCGCATCGGGCAGGTGCTGGAGATGGTCGACCTGGCCGACCGCAAGGACAGCAAGGTCGAGACGTTCTCCGGCGGCATGAAGCGGCGGCTGGAGATCGCCCGCGGTCTGCTGCATTCCCCGCGCGTGCTGTTCCTGGACGAGCCGACGGTCGGGCTGGACCCGCAGACCCGCGCCGCGATCTGGGGCTACATCAACCAGCTCAAGGACACCGAGGACATCACGATCTTCCTGACCACCCACTACATGGAAGAGGCCGAGTACTGCGACCGCATCGGGATCATCGATCACGGTGAGATCGTCGCGCTCGACACCCCCGAGGCGCTCAAGGGCAGCGTCGGCAAGGACCGCGTGCAGATCGTCACCGCCGACGACGAGGCGGCGATCGCCGCGCTGAAGGATCGGTTCGGCGTCGAGGCCGGCATGCACGAGCGCGCCGTCACCTTCGCGGTCCCCTCCGGGGAGGAGTTCGTGCCGCGCCTATTCGCCGAGCTGGGCGTCCCGATCCGCTCGGTGCACGTCGCCCGCCCCTCGCTGGACGACGTGTTCCTCAACTACACCGGCACCACGATCCGCGACGCGGAGGCCGGGACGATGGACTGGGCCCGCAGAATGATGAGGAGATGACCGATGGCCACTGACGTGCACCCCGTCGCCGAGATCGCCCAGGTGCGAGTGGCCCGGCGCAGCGTGCGTCACGACCTGCGCGCCGTCAAGATCGTGCTGCACCGCGAACTGCTCCGGTTCGTCTACGACCGCACGCGCATGATCGCCCAGCTCATCCAGCCTGTGCTGTGGCTGCTGGTCATGGGCACCGGCCTGTCCTCGCTGGTCGCCAGCGGCGATGGGATCGACCTGAGGACGTTCATGTTCCCCGGCGTGATCTCCATGTCGGTGATGTTCACCGCGCTGTTCTCGGCGGCCTCGATCGTGTGGGACCGGGAGTTCGGGTTCCTGCGAGAGATGCTGGTCGCGCCGGTCAGCCGCGGCGCCATCGTCGTCGGCAAGGTGCTGGGCGGCGCGATCGTCGCGACCGTGCAGGGGGTGGTGATCCTCGCGCTGGCCGGGCTGGTCGGCGTCCCCTACGACCCGGCCATGATCCTGCTACTGATCGTGCTGATGTTCGTCGGGGCGTTCACCATCACCGCGTTCGGCGTTGTGCTGGCCGCGCGGATCAAGAGGATGCAGAGCTTCTTCGGCATCATGCAGATGGCGATGATGCCGATGCTGTTCCTGTCCGGCGCGCTGTTCCCGCTGTCGGGGCTGCCGAGCTGGCTGGGCCTGCTCACCCGGATCAACCCGCTCACCTATGCGGTCGACCCGCTGCGGCACGTGGTGTTCGACCACATCGACGCCGCCCCGGCGCTGGTGCACCGGTTCAACCCGGGCGTCACCTGGTTCAGCTGGCACGTGCCTTCGCTGCTGGAGGTCGGTCTCGTGGTCGTGATGGGCGTGGCGCTCCTGGGCGCCGGCATCGTCCAGTTCCGCCGCACCGACTGACGTCGTTTCGCCGCCGGCCGCCGCGATGGCCCGGTGGCGACGGCGACCTCGGGGGGCGTGGCCGCGGCGGCCACGCCCCCAAGGCGCGTCAGTACGACTGCAGCTCCAGCAGGTTCCCGTCGGGGTCGCGTACCAGCGCGTTGCGCAGGGTGGGGCCCCACTCCGGGCGGGCGGCGGGCGCGGCGACCGCCCGTGGCGCAGGCACAGCGCGAACGCCGCGTCGACGTCGCCGACCCGGCTCACCAGCATGGCGCGGTCCCGGGTCGGCGCGGCGGGCGGCAGCTCCGCGGTGTCGGCGACCTTCGCCATGGCGGCACGGTCGAACATCGCCGGCGTCCCCTCGGTGCCGGCGTCCCATCTCGCGTACGGGCCGGCCGCGCCGCCGCCCGCGAGCGCCGCGCCGGCGATCACGGGCAGGACGGCGTCGTAGCAGGCGAAGCCCGGCGAACCGCGTCACGAGCAGCCGGGGATGCAGGACGTCCATCATCCATCCGTTTCGTAGGTCGCCACCGATCACACCGATCACCTCGTGGGCAGGATCACCGTCGTGCCGGGGGTGGCCGGCGTGGCGTCCAGCGCCGCGAGCGCCGGGGCCTCCTCCAGGCCGATCATGCGGGTGACCAGCAGTCCCGGGTCCAGCGCGCCGACGGCGATCATGTCCGGCATCGGGCCGTAGGCGTGCGCGGCCATGCCGTGGCCGCCCAGCACGCTCAGCTCCAGCGCGATGACCCGGTGCATCGGCACCGCCACTGGCGGCCGACGCCTGGTCTCGGCCGACATGGTCCGGATCGTATAGGTCGCCTTTTTAGGGGAATCACCAGCGCGTACACCCCGTGATGGAGGTGGGAAATGCCATGAGTTTCATGGACAAGCTCAAGAACAAGTTTGAGAAGGCCAAAGGGCGGGGCAAGCAGTCCGCGGGTCGTAAGACCGGCGACCGGCGCCTGGAGGCCGAGGGAGATAAGGAACGGCTCGCGGGTGGTGCCAAGCAGGTCGGCGAGCAGGCCAAGGACGCCGCCAAGGAGACCCGCCGGACGTTCGAGTGAGCCGCGTCGTGACACCGTGAGCCGCCGCGGCTGAACAGCAGAAGATCGCCGCAGCGGCGGTCCTGGGAGCGGGACGCGATGGCGCACCCGGAGGGTGGGGGGCCGGGAGGGCGCCCCCAACGCATGCGGACGGCCTGCCACCGGCGCGGCCGTGTTCCGCCCCCAGCGGTTCGGGGTTTCGTCACAAACGGCTCGGGTAGGGCGAGCCTTACCAACGAACGTTTTGCTGGAAAATATCGAGATCAACGACGACATAGTCATCTCCCTGGATGGTGTCTTTGCGGACGCCACCGCCGGTCGCCGGGGAGCCGCAGCCTGCGGAGGGAAACGAACATGAAGACCGGAGTTCGGATAGTCATCGCCGTGGGCGTCGGCTACCTTCTAG
>JBEHYF010000102.1:0-19451 GCA_048498315.1 Actinomycetota bacterium | reverse complement strand
TAGTGGCGCAGAAGTCCCAACTAACTCCTGCGCCACTAAGTCTGACGCGCGACAGCCGGGTCGGTGTAGCCGCTTTGGTAGCCGAGGCCGAGTGGGATGCCGGTGGTGGCGATGGGGTTGCCGTAGGTTCGGGCTGCTGGCGATGATGTACCCGGTGCTGGCTAAGGTCCGCTACGAGCAGATCGGCACCCCGAAGTGACCTTGCTGGTCGCGACCGGTATCCGAACTTCTCCATCTGCGGCATCCCCTACCACGTCGCCGGACAGGTGCCGGACTGGCGTGACCTGGCGCATCGCCGACACGATCTGGGTGATCCACCGCCCGGTTCCTGCCCGACGACGTCGACGGCCGGGCCCTGTTCGAGGCCGCCACCCGGCGGCGCACCGCGCTGCTGCGCGGCGAACCAGACCCCGGCGGGGTCGCCGGACTCGGCGACATCGTGTCCCCCGCCTCGGCTACATCTTCGACCTCCACCCCTGAGGAGACAGATCAGTGACGTGCGAGGCGGCGATGGGTCAGCGGCTGTGGCCGTGCCGCCTCGGGGCCGAGGCGACCTTGTTTGTTCTCTTCGTAGTCGGCGAAGTTGCCCTCGAACCAGTACCAGGTGGCGTCGCCCTCCCAGGCAAGGATGTGGGTGGCGACACGGTCGAGGAACCATCGGTCGTGGGCGGTGACGACGGCGCAACCCGGGAACTCCAGCAGCGCGTTCTCCAGCGACGCGAGGGTCTCGACGTCGAGGTCGTTGGTCGGCTCGTCCAGCAGGAGAAGATTGCCGCCCTGCTTGAGGGTCATGGCCAGGTTGAGCCGGTTACGTTCGCCGCCGGACATCACGCCGACGGGCTTTTGCTGGTCGTTTCCCTTGAAGCCGAAGGCGGCGACATAGGCGCGCGAGGGCACCTCACGGCCGGCCATCCGTATCTGGTCCTCACCGCCCGAGATGGCCTCCCACACCGTTTTCGTGTCGTCGAGTCCGGCGCGATTCTGGTCGACGTAGGCGATCTCAACGGTGTCGCCGAGCCGGAGAGTCCCCGAGTCGGGGCGTTCCTCACCGACGATCATGCGCAGGAGGGTCGTCTTGCCGACGCCGTTGGGGCCCAGGATCCCGACGATGCCCCCGCGTGGCAGCGAGAACGACAGGTCCTCGATCAGCCGCCGGGCGGCGTAGCCCTTGCTCACGTGGTCCGCCTCGAGAACCAGACCGCCCAGGCGTGGGCCGGGCGGGATCTGGATTTCATCGAAGTCGGCCGTGCGGCGCTTGTCCGCCTCGGCCGCCAGTTCCTCGTAGCGCCGGAGCCGGGCCTTGGACTTGGCCTGCCGGCCTTTGGTCCCGGCGCGTACCCAGGCGAGCTCGTCGGCCAGCCGTTTCCGCCGCTTGGCGTCCTTGAGTCCTTCGACCTTCAGCCGGGCGGCCTTGGTCTCCAGGTAGGTGGAGTAGTTCCCCTCGTAGGGGTAGGCGTGCCCGCGGTCGATCTCCAAGATCCACTGGGCGACGTTGTCGAGGAAATACCGGTCGTGGGTGACGGCGACGACCGTGCCGGGGTAGGTGGCCAGGTGCTGTTCCAGCCAGGCGACGGACTCGGCGTCGAGATGGTTGGTCGGCTCGTCCAGCAGCAGCAGGTCCGGCTGGGCCAGCAACACCGTGCACAGCGCGACCCGGCGTCGCTCCCCTCCGGACAGCTCCCGCACCGGGGTGTCCGGCGCCGGGCAGCGCAGCGCCTCCATCGCCTGGTCCAGGCGTGAGTCGAGTTCCCACGCCTCCGCGTGGTCGAGTGCCTCTTGCAGCCGGCCCAGCTCGTCGAGGAGCGGCTGCATCTCCTCATCGCCGGCGCCGCCGAGCCGTTCGGTGATCTCTTCGTAGCGGCGCAGCAGCGATCGGATGCCGGCGACACCGTGCTCGACGTTGCCCTGGACGGTGGTGGCATCGTCCAGCTGCGGTTCCTGCTCCAGCAGGCCCACCGTGATCCCCGGCGCGGGGACGGCGTCGCCGTCCACGGGCCGTTCGCGGCCGGCCATGAGCCGGAGCAGGGTCGATTTGCCCATGCCGTTCGGTCCGACGACGCCGATCTTGGCGCCGGCCAGGAACGTCAGAGTAACGCCGTCGAGGATGAGCCTGTCGCCGTGCGCCATTCGCACGCCGCGCATCGTGTACACGGGCATCCAAAGCCTCCCGTTGCCGTCAGCGGGCCGTGAGCCCAGCGGTGGCAGAGGCCATCAGCACCGGATGTGCGGGCAAGGGCGAGCCTCATCGCCCACCTTCATTGTGCGTCGCCGGCGCGCGTACGCCCGCCGGGGCGGGCGGCGAATTCCATCGTCGGATTCGCACGACGGATCCTCTATCGTCACGCCGGTCGGGTGGGAGCGCCGAAGACCTGCTGGTACAGGTCCTCGCCGAAGCCGGTGGGGAGTGGTGCGCCGACCTGGAGGCGGAAGGTACGGGTCCCGTCGGACCGCCGCTGGGCGCGTAGGAACACCGCGTCGTCGTTGTAGGCGCCGTGGAGGCTGTGTGCGAGGTCGTACAGGTGGGTGACGATGACGACTTTGATGCCACAGCTCAGCAGGGCGCTGACGACCTGGCCGGCGATCTGGGAGCCCTCGCGTTCGTTGGTGGCGGCGAAGGACTCGTTGAACAGCACCATGCCGCCCGGCGAGGCCCGGTCGGCGATCCGGCTCATGCGGGACAGCTCCTCGTCCAGCTTCCCGCTTTCCATCTCGGCGTCCTCCTCCCGCCGGAAATGCGTGAACAGGCCGTTCCGCACGTCGGCGGTGAAGGACTCGGCGGAGACGAACATGCCGGCCTGCATCATCAGCTGGGCCAGGCCGACGCTGCGCAAGAAGGTGGACTTGCCGCCCTCGTTCGCGCCGGTGACGACGACGAGCGCCGCGCCGTCGGCGTCGACGTCGTTGCCGGCGACCCGCTCGTCGCGGCGCAGGCTCAGACAGGGGTCATACAGGCCGCGGCAGGTCAGCACCGGACGCCCGAGCGGGAGCGGCTCCGGGAAGCACGCGGGTTCGCCCTTGGCCGCCAGCCGCTCGTGCAGGTTAACGCAGCCGAGGTAGAAGCCGAGCTCGTGGCGGAGCATTGCGAAGAAGCTCAGGATGTGGTCGGTGGAGCGGGCCAGCGCGTCGGCGGCCAGGTTGATCCCGCGATCACGGATGTCGCCGAGGGCTCTGGCGCCGGCCTCGTCCCGGTCGGGTATCCGGTAGGTGTAGGAGGGCGGACGATCGCCCATGAGCCGTTCTCGCCAGCCGGGCTTCGGGTGTGGTTTGCGCAGCACGTAGCCGGTGCTCTTGCTGCCCTGCCCGAGCCGCACGCTGATCACGACGCCGTCCTTGAACTTCAACCGGCGAAGGTGATCCTCGATCGTCGCGAAATAGGCGTCGTCGAGTTCGGTCTGCAGCATCCGGAAGAACCGCGACAGCCCGGGCGAGCGGGCCTCGGCGATCGCGCCGTCACAGATCTCCCGCAGCTTGCGCAGTTGCCCGGTGAACAGCTCCATCGCCTGCACGGCGCGGTACATCACCGAGTCCGGACTACGCAGGAAGCTCGGCCAGATATGACGCTCGGCCTCGATCGTCTCGACGGCCAGGCCGTACATCTCACGCAGGAACCCGGGACGATCGATGCAGTCGCGCAGGATCTGCTGCCGGTAGACGATCGAGGCGGGATCGGTGAGGGGCGACAGCAGTACGCGGGCCGCGACGTCGCGGACGAAGGCGTCCCCGGCCGCCATCGCGTCGAAGAGGGTGCCGAGGCCGAGGTCACGGACCAGGTCGGGTTCCTCGGGCGGCAGCGGCGCGGCCCAGTCGAAGTCACCGTCCCGGTGCAGCAGGTGAGCCTTCATGAGGCGGCCTTTCCCTCGCCCGGTGCGCCGATCCGCCGGGTCAGCCGCTCGTAGGTGATCCCGTACTTGTCGGCAAGCGCCATCGCGTACGACAGCCCGTCGGCCGGTCTGCGGATGACGCGGAAGGTGCGTTCGGTCGGGTTGCCCGGCACGACGGTGCTGACCATGCTGACCGTCGAGGGGCCGAGCGAGGCGAGTTCGTCGACGAAGGTGACGCACACACACAGCAGGTCCAGCTCGATGATCTGCTCCAGCACGCGGGTGCCGAGCACGATCGCGTCCTGCAGTGTGGTGGAGGTGAAGACCTCGTTCATGATCACGATGCTGTCGCCGGTCGCCCGGTGCAGGATGTCGTGCACGCGGACCAGGTCGTCCTTGAGCTTTCCGGACAGGTCCTTGAGGTTCTCGCCGCGCTCGAAGTGGGTGAAGATCCGGTCGCACAGGAAGAGCCGGGCGCGGGTACCCGGGACCGGGCAGCCGAGGGCGGCCAGGTGGTGCAGCTGGCCGAAGGTGCGGGCGAAGGTCGTCTTGCCGCCCTGGTTCGGACCGGACACCACGATCACCCGCTCCGGACCTTCCAGGTGGAAGTCGTTCGGCACCACCGGCGTCCGCGTCGCGGCGAGCTTGGCGGCCAGCGCGATGTCGAAGACCTCCTGGCCGAGAAGCCGCTTGGAGCGAGAGACCTCCGGGTGGCAGAAGCGCAAGCCGGTTTCCCGCAGCCGGGCCACGAAGGCGTCATAGCTGAGGTAGAACTGGACCTCGCGGTCGAAGACCCGCACGTCCGGGTCGACGAAGTCAGCGTGCCGGTCGGCGAATGCGTCGAGTTCGGCGAAGACCTCGGGGTACAGCAGCGCGATCCGGTCGAGGATCTGCTCCTCGACGTGGTTCATGTCCACGAAGTCGCGGAACGAGACCCGGTAGCTCTTCGCCTCGGCCTGCTTGAACTTCTCGAACGCGGCCAGCACCTCGGCCCCGTAGTCAGGCTCTTCCGCATAGCGGGTGACCTTGACGGAACCGTCTTTGATGGTCAGACAGCAGTGGACGGCCGCGAGTGCCTGCCGGACTCGCTCGATGTCGGCGGTGAGCGTCTCGAACGCCGCCGACCGCACGTACGCCGCCACGTGGTCGCGGACCGATCGCAGACCTCGCGAGGCGAGGTCGGCCTTCTGCAGGGTCCGCGCCAGGCCCGCGACGGCGGCCTGGTAAGCCTCGGCCGCGTCCAGGAACCAGCTTCGCCGTTGATACCGGTGGCGCAGCCGGTCGGCCTGGGACAGCCGGCCGCGCATGTCGCGCAACCCGGCGGCGAACTCCGCCAGGCCGGTGGACAACGCGTCGTCCTCCAGGTCGCGGAACACCTCATGCCGGTAGGAGACCGCCGCCACCGAGCTCAGACGGGTGTGGAAGAACGGCGCCAGGTCGTAGTCCTCGCGCCCGGTCGTCAGCGCGGCGACGACCTGATCGAGGTTGAGATCGGCGAAATAGTCGGGCTCCTGCCCGTCCTCCGCCGCGGCCTGGTCGTCCGATGACAGGAACAGGACGCTTACCGTGGACACCGTCGCGAACACCTCCCGCTACGACAAGCGGCGGCCGCGGGCGGCGGCGACCGCTCAGTGCGTAGAGGCCATCAGCACGGAGTGTGCGGGCTAGGGCGAGCCTCATCGCCCACCTCAATGATGCACCGTGGTCATGATTCCACCAAGCGCGGGGCGACGTCACCGTCGCCGCGCGCCCTGCCCCGGCGCCGGCCGGCCGCGTCAGGCACGGCGGCCTCCGAAGGCGCCGACCATGACCGCCAGCACGGAGACGAGCATCCACGCTCCGGCGTAGCCGAATCCGGCGGCCGGCGAGACGGCGGTGTACAGGAATCCGACGACCACGGTGGACACCAGGTCGCCGAGGGCCTGGACGGCGCCGAGCACGCCGAACCCGCTGCCGCGCAGCCGGTCGGGCAGCAGCCGGGCGACCAGCGCGGACTCGGCCGTCTCGGCGAACCCGATCCCGGCACCGGCCAGTCCGAACGCGACCAGCAGCGCCCACGGTTCATGCGGGCCGAGGGCGAACCCGGCGTAGGCGAGCACGTAGACGACGGCGCCGGCGCCGAAGACCACCCGCGGGCCCGCCCGGTCGATCCAGTGGCCACCGAGGTAGGCGACGGCCGCGCCGAAGGCGTTGTGCGCCGCGTAGATCACGATCGCCAGCGACGCCGCCGCGGCCGCCCCACGGCCGGCCGTGTGCAGAAGCTGCGTGGCGCGCAAGATGAGCAGTGTCACCGCGACGTTGCCGAACTCGAACGCCGCGATCGGCAGCAACGGCCGGACCAGCCCCGCGTCGCGCAACCCGCCCAAGTCCAGCCGTACCGCGCGGCGCGCGCCGTCGCGGGTTCGGCGGGCCTCGCGGGCCGCGACGGTGATGGCGATCGCCGCGAAGATTCCCGGCACGAACGCGAACCACAGCGCGGGCCGGATGCCCAGCCAGGCGACCAGCCCGGCCGCCAGCAGCGGCCCGGCGACCGCGCCGAGATTGTCACCGGCGCGCTCCAGCCCGAACGCCCGCCCGTACGCGCGCGGCGGAGCCAGCGAGGCCAGCAGGCTGTCACGCGCCGGCGAGCGAACCCCGCGGGAGAACCACGCGACCGCCCGCAAGATCCCCACCTGCCACACGGCGGTCGCCAGCCCGATCGCGCCGGTCGCCAGCGCCGTCCCCAGATAACCGCCGCTCGCGATCCGGCCCCGGCGCCCCCGGTCGTTCGCCAGCGGTCCTCCGATGAGTTTCGCGACCCCGATCAGCGCGTCGCTGAACCCCTCGATCAGGCCGAGCGCCGACGCCGAGGCGTGCAAGACGCCGGTCAGGAACGCCGGCAGCACCGACGTGGCGATCTCATGACCGGAGTCGGAGAAGAAACTGGCCAGACCGACGCCACCGACGCCCGGGCTCAGCCAGCGCTCCGGTTCCCGCCGCGGCTCCGGGGACGCGTCAACCTGTTGCTCCGCCATCTGCGCGCCCTCCGTCCTCGCGTGTCACTGGAACGAGCGTCACCTTTCCAGGATGACAGCCGTTAATCAACCCTGTTCATGACGGAAGCGATAGTGGCCGGAACCGGCAAACCACTCGATCCACCGGTGGTTCGCGTGATCGCCGGGCCACCGCCCGGATCGCCGGCCGCCGGCGATCCCGGCGAGGTTGCGCACGACACGAGAGGGAAGGACAGTGGGAGTGGCGATGAGGCTCGCCGTCGACCGCGTGATGAACGCTGATGGCCTCTGTTTCCCGTGCCAGTGGAGGGAGCGTGCGAGCTTTCGGCCCGAGATCGCAAACCGCCGGTCGCACGCCGGGCGGGTGAACGCAATGGCCTCGACGCTTCTCCGCATCGTCATTCTCCACGAGGAGCCCGGCATCTGGTGCGCCTTCTGCGCCGCCGCCTCGGCCGTCGCGGTCACGTACGTCGTCGAGGCGGGCACTGTCGCCACAGGCGTTCACACGCTGACGAGCTGCGATACCTGCGAGCCGCGCTGATACTCTCCCGGGCGGCGGATCGCGGATCGGCGCCGGCTCACCCGGCGTGGCCACGGATCAGTACTGTTCCGGAACCGAACGGACGGGTAACCTGAGGTCGGTCACGGCGGAGGGGCTCGCCGACGAATCGCGGCCTGGCCGCCAACGGTCCCTACCTGATGGGGTAGGAGGCCGTTTTTTCATGCCGCAATCGGCTCTGTCACGTCCGGCCGATACCGCCGCGACGCACTTATCCGCCGCTGCCGGACCGCAGCGTCCCGGCGCCGTCGAACACCCGGTTGGTAACCACCCTTATCCCTGCGACCAAGACCCGGCGAATCGGCGCGAGAGAACCGCGAAGCGAAGGAGCGATTGCGATGATCTGCCTGGACTGTCTGACCGACGATCGGGAACGGCACGCGGTCGCGGTCTGCACCGGCTGCGGAGCGGCGGTGTGCCGCGACCATTCCCGGGTGCGGGAGCACACCCTGACCCGGACCGTGGTGGGCGGGATGATGTTCATGACCGTGCCCGTCGTTCCGGCCGCTCGGCTCGTCCGTTGCCTGCACTGTGACATCGCCCATAGCGCAAGACATCCGGGTCTGGAACGCGGCAGAGTCCACAGCTCAGGCAGGATGGCCGGCTGAGGCCGCCACGCCCCGCCCACGAGCTCATCCTTGTCGTTCACACGCGCCTTGTAGCCTTTTCATTGGCACGGCGGAGGGGCCCGCCGACAACCGCGGTCTGGCCGCCAACGGTCCCTGCCGAGCGAGGTGGGAGGCCATGATGGGCAAGCAGGACCGCCGGGCCGCGCTGCTCCAGGTGCTCGACGACCTGTCGGTGATGGCGGGCCGTGCCGACCGCGAGCGCATCGCCGAACTCGCCGATCGGCTCGCCGCCGACCGGATCCGCGTGCTCGTCGCCGGTGAGGCCAAGCGCGGCAAGAGCACGGTCGTCAACGCCCTGCTGGGCCGTGCGGTGCTGCCCACCGGTGTCACGCCCGTCACGGCTCTGGCCACGGTCGTGCGCTACGGAACACCGGAGGGCGTCACCGTCGAATACGCCGACGGGCGGCGCGAAGAGCACCCCGTGGACGAGCTCGCGACCTTGGTGACCGAGCGCGGCAACCCCGGGAACCGTCTCGGGATCGCCCGCGTGACGGTCCGGCTCGACGTGCCGCTGCTCGCACGGGGCGTCGAGATCGTCGACACGCCCGGCACCGGGTCGGTCTACGAACACAACACCGCCGAGGCCGAGCGCGTTCTGGAGACCATGGACGCCGCCGTGTTCGTGCTGACCGCCGACCCGCCGATCTCGGCCGCCGAACGGACGCTCCTCGAACGCGTTGCCGGTACGTCCGTTACGACGTTCGTCCTGCTCAACAAGGCCGACCGGCTCGGCGAAGACGAGCGGGCCGAGGCACTCGCCTTCGCCGCCGAGCACGCGAGCGCCGCGGTACGCCGGGACGTCACGGTGCGTCCGGTGGCCGCGCGGTCAGGGCTGGACGATCCGGGCTTCGCCGCGTTCGCGGCCGACTTCACCGCCTATCTGGCCGACGGCCGCGCCGGTGATCTGGAGGAGTCGGTACGGCGCCAGGCGGGGCGTCTGACCGACCGGCTGTGCGACGACGTACGCCTGGAGCGGCGCGCCCTAGACATGCGCGAGGGCGAGGCCGCCCAGCGGCTGGCCGCCTTCCGCGAGCGGCTGCGTCTGGTGGCCGCCCGGCGGCAGGACGCCGTCGACCTGGTCGAGGCGGAGGGCCGGCGGCTGCTCGGCGCCCTCAACGAGGAGGCCGAGCAGGCCGCCCAGCGCCTCACGGCCGCCATCCGGGAGCAGGTCGGCGCGATCGCCGACGGTATGGACGGCCCCGGGCAGATCGAACGTGACGGGCGCGAACGCCTCGTGGAGTTGGCGCACACCGCGGTCGAGGAATGGCGGGACGAACGGCGTCGTGGGCTCGAAGAAGGCCTCTCCGCGCTGGACGGCCGCCTCGTCGAGGCGCTGCGCCGTGAGCTCGCCGGTGTCCGGGACGACGCCGCCGAACTCCTCGACCTCGACCTGTCCGTCCCCGTCGAGGAGGGACGCCTCATCGAGGATCCCCGCTTCTTCTACGTCCTCACCGAGCATCCCGGGCAGACCGAGCTGCTGGCCGGGGCGATCCGCCGCCACCTGCCGGGCGAGCTGGGCCGACGACGGGCCCGCGACCATCTGCTGAAGGAGGCGGCCGAGACGGTCCCAAAACAGGTCGGCCGTGCCCGCGCGGACCTGCAGTACCGGCTCGCCGAGGCCACACGTGCGCTCGTCCGCGCGATCGACCGCCGCTACGCCGACTCCATCGACCGCCTCGCCGCGGTGGTGGACGCCGCCACCGCGACAAGGGCGGGCGAAGACGAGCCGGCGCGCCGGAGCGAACTCGCCGAACGGGAGTCGGCACTGAGCGAGCTGACGTCACGCCTCGCGTCTTCGCCGCTCGCCGCGCCGTCCACCGTACGGTGATCCGCGGCCCGGGAGTTCAGGCCTCCTCGGCCTCGCGGTAGGCGCCTACGACCGCTTCGGGCTCGCCGTCCATGCGCACGCGCCCCTCATCGAGCCAGACCACCCGGTTGCAGCCCGCGAGGATCGCGTCGAGGCTGTGGCTGACCAGGACGACGGTGTGCGCCCGTTCGCGCAGGCCCGCCATGCGCTCGGCGCTGCGCCGGCGGAACTCGGCGTCACCGGTGGCCAGCGCCTCATCGACCAGCAGGACGTCGTGGTCCATGGCCGTGGCGATCGCGAAGCGCAGCCGCTGAGCCATCCCGGTGGAGTAGGCGCGCATGGGCAGGTCGATGTACCTGCCCAGGCCGGAGAACTCCACGATCTCGTCGAAACGCTCCCGAGCCTGCTCTCGGGTCATTCCCATGGCCAGGCAGCCGAGAACGATGTTGCGGGCGCCGGTCAGGTCGTTCATCAGGGCGGCGTTCACTCCCAGGAGGCACGGCCGCCCGCGCGCGTAGACCTGCCCGCCGGTCGGCGCGAGGAGACCCGCGATCGCGCGCAGCAGGGTGCTCTTGCCGGCACCGTGGGACCGATGACGCCGACCGCGTCTCCGCGGCGGACGACCAGCGAGACCCCGCGCAGCGCCGGTACGGCTCGTAGCCTAGGGCGACGGTACCGCCGGCCGATCCTGCGGGCCATGGGCGTCTCGCCGGAGTACACGTGATAGTCGACGCGCAGGTCGTCGACGACGATCGTCGGCTCCTGCTCCGGCCCGGGACCACGCTCGGGCTCGGGCTCAGAGCCGGGTCGACCGGACGCGTCGTCGCCCCGGGCAGGTGCGGTCATCGGCGCGCCTCGCTTCCGTGCCACCGGACCAGGTGGTCAGGGACCGTCAGCGGGCACTCCGCAGTTCAGGGCGAGCCCCATCGCCCGCCCCCATTATGGCGCGCCGGATGCCCTGTGGCGGCATGGGCGGCGGCGGTTTACGCTGAACCTCACGGCGGTGGGGCTCGCCGTCAACCGCGGTTTGGCCGCCAACGGTCCCTGCGACCTGAGACGGCTACCGCGGAGGCGCCTCCATGCCGCCCTGCCAGTGCGCAGGAGACCTTGACGTGACCGCCGGTCCCTTGCCGTTGCGAGTCCGGCACCTGTACGTGTGCGCCGGGATGTCCACGTACGCGATCGGCGAGATGGTGGGCATCGACCGGCAGCGGGTGACCCGGATGCTCCACCGGGCCGGCGTTACCCTCCGCGCCCGCGGGTCCGGTCGCGAACGTCCCCGCCGCCGCACGCCCGACCCGCCCGGCCTGCCCGCGCTGCTGGAGGAGCTGTACGTGCGGCACCGGCTGACCAGCCGCCAGATCGGGCAGCTCATCGGCATACCCGAGCGCCGGGTGCGCGAGCGGCTCCACGAGTTCGGTATCCCGGTCCGCACGCGCGGCTGGTGCCACCGGGAGGATCGCACGACGCTCGGGGCCGATCGGCTGACGGACCTGTACGTCATCGACGAGATGTCGGCGGATCAGGTCGCGCGGGTCCTCGGCGTGTCCCGCCAGGTGGTGCTCCGCAACGCGCACGAGCTCGGCCTGCCGGTCCGGGTCGCCGGCCCGGCACGGGACGGCGCGGCGGCGCGCGAGATCGAACTCATCGACGCGCTGTACGCCGACCCGCTGGTCCGCGCGGCGCTGGCGCGGCACGGCGTTCCGCGGGTGCCGGCGGGTGGCCCGATCTGGCAGCGCTTCCCCCGGCCGTTCCCGCTGGGCAAGGCCCTGCTCGCCGACCTGTACACCGAGTGCGGGGTGAGCTCGTACCACATCGAGTTGCTGACCGGCCGGCCGTCGGCGACGGTCCGGCGCGTGCTGACCGAATGCGGAATCCCGCTGCGGCCTCCGGGCGGCCGTTGCCCGTTCCTGCGCCGATGGATCGCCGGCCGGGCGTGAGCCCGCAGGTGCCCCGCACCGTCAGGGCGCAGGCGTCACGATGGCCAGATGTCGCTGTCGGCGAGTCCGAGGTAGGCCCTGCCGTCGATGATGGCGGGCACGCGCCGCCAGGCGGTCCGCTCCCGCCCGGCGGGCTCGTGGCGCAGGTCCCATGCCTGCTTGAGCCCGTCCTCGCTCACCTCCCACGCCGTCTCGCGAAGGCGGGTCCGCAGGCGCCGCAGGTACGGCGCCGCCGCTGAGGCGTCGATGCCGGCGAGGCGTTCGCCGTGGCGCAGGCAGACTCCGTGGCCCTCGTCCAGGGCACGGCGTACGCGAGCGTCATCACTCACCGCCGCCATGAGGGCGAGGCAGCGCTCGGCGGCGGAGGCGGCCGACCGGCAGGCCCGGCACCCGTGGTCGCCGGTCACGGACATGACCGCACGCTGGTATCGATCCTGGGGGGTGTCCGTGCCAGGGGCGGCGCGGCCTGACCACCATCGGGTAGGTCGTGACCCGGCGACCCTCCGGGCGGTGGTGGCCAGGGCATCGACCCGCTCGTGCAACAGACCGCCACGGCTCTGCAGCGCCGGCGCGCGATCTCCGGCACGTCGTCCCACGTCGTGAAGATGGCGAGGGCACAGCTGCGCGTCGTGGGCGCTCGGTTCCTCTTCACGCAGGAGCCACGCCATGTAGGTGTGCTCCGCCCGCGCAAGCCGGCGGCAGCAGGGGCATGAGCCGCTCGCGAGGTCCGCGGCGAGCCGCTCGGCCGGTGGCAGGTCGACCGGCGCGGGGCACGCCGCCACGACCGGGAACCAGCGCTCCCGGTACTCGGCGTCCCGGTCGATCCCGGCGGCCGCCGCGAACTCGGTCTCTTCCGACGCGAGCGCGTCGCGGACCGCCTCCGCGGCGACGGCCACGCGCGGCGCCGCGAGCTCGGGCAGCAGTCCGCGCAGGTGCGGGTAGCACAAGCCCTGGTGCTCGCGCAGGACGGCGGCCACCTCGGGCAGCTCCAGCACGCCGCCGATCGTGGCTCTGGCGCCTCGCACGCGCTCGTCGACGGCCGCGCAGGCGGGACACGGCGACGGCGCCGGCTGGACGCCCGCCTGGATGAGCCGCTCGGCGCGCTGCAGGGCGCCGCGGAGCACGAAATCCCACGGCCGGCGGACCACGGCGGGCTTGTCCAAGATGATCAAACGCCGCGTGTGGGCGGGGCAGAATCCCACGGAGCGGCGCAACGCACTCAGCGTGTCGCCATCGCTGTGATATTCGAGTTCGAACCAGCGGAGCCAGGTCTCCTCCGCCTCGTCACGTACCCGGCACAGCGCACAACCGTCCACTTCCAGCAGGCGCAGCGCGTCCGCCCTGCGGGTGCCCGCCTTCGGCGAGCGACCTCGTTCGAGCATCGGTCTCATCTCGGCTCCTCCCTTCGAAGGAGCCATCAGCGGCCGGGCCGCGGTTGCGGTGAGCTCCATCACCGGTCATCGCTATGTTCCCGCCACGGCGCGACGCATGCGAGCGTCCAGGCCGCTATTCCTCGTCCGCGCCGGATCGCGACGGAGACCGACGATGCGGGGTGCCGGGCGCGGTGTCCTGCGCCGGACAGGCCGCGGAACCGCCGATAAGGGGCGCTCGCCGTGATCGGCAGCCGGCTGCGGCCTGATCGCGCGTAAGGCGGGAAAGCCATCCGCGCTCCGCCCGCTCGCCCGGCGTCAGCGGGCCGGTGCCTCGCGGTCGCCGCCGGGTGCCGGTTCGGAGTCGCGGGCGCGGGCGTACGCCGCGGTGATCTCCCGTTCGGCGGCCTCGCGGCCCTGCCAGCCGCGCACATCGGTGTCCTTGCCCGGTTCGAGTTCCTTGTAGATGTCGAAGAAGTGGCCGATCTCGGCGCGGATGAACTCCGGCACGTCACCCAGATCGGACACGCCTGCGTACCGCACGTCGTGCGCCGGCACGGTGAGGATCTTGGCGTCGGGACCGTGCTCGTCGTGCATCCAGAAGACCCCGACGACCCGCCCGGTGATCTCACAGCCGGGAAAGGTCGGCTCCTCCACCAGCACCAGCGCGTCCAGCGGGTCGCCGTCCTCGGCCAGCGTGCCGGGGATGTAGCCGTAGTCGGAGGGATACTGCGTCGAGGTGAACAACATCCGGTCCAGCCGGATCCGGCCCAACCGGTGGTCCATCTCGTACTTGTTGCGCGACCCCTTCGGGATCTCGACGACGACCTGGATCTCCATGCGCTGTGGACCTCCCCGTCACCCGACAGGGACCGTTGGCGGGATCTCCGCGGATAACGGCGAGCCCCTCCGCCGATCATCTCCACAGTAAACCGGAGCGCCCCGGAGGCGGGCAACGACACCCGCCCCCGGCCCTCCGATATCCGTCCGGCCGCGGCACGCCCGGTACTCGCCCGGGCGCTACTTGCTCGAACATCGTGCCCTCCGGTTATCCTCGGAGTGTTCACGCGATGAGGCTCGCGTAATGCCACCCGGCTGATGGCCTCTACCGCCCGGACCCGGGTAGGTGGTGACATTCGTGTCTATACCAGTCGTGGCCCAAGTCCTGCAGAGCCTGGTCGCCCTCATCGTCGCTCCGCTGTACGTCGGCGTGATCGCGCGCACGGAGGCGGTCGTCACCTCCCATCGCGGTCCGAGCGTGCTGCAGCCCTACCGCGATCTGCGCAAGCTGCTGCGCAAGGGCAGCGCGATCAGCGACCAGGCGTCGTGGGTGTTCCGCGGCGCGCCGTTCGTCGCGTTCGCCTGTTACCTGACCGTGTCGGCGATCGTGCCGGTGCTGACGAACGATCCGCTTCCGCTGGCCTTCCTCGCCGACCTGATCGGCGGCGCGTTCGTGCTGACCCTGGCGAGCTTCGTGATCTCGCTCGCCGGTCTGGACACCGCAAGCCCGGAAGGCGGTCTCGGGGCGAGCCGGGCGAGCTGGATCGGCAGCATAGCCGAGCCTGCGCTGATCCTGGTCTTCTTCACCGTCGGCGCGGTGTCGGCCTCCGACAACCCGTACCTGATGAACCATGCGCTGGCCCGCTCGCCGTTCGCGCTGGTCCTGCCGACGCACCTGCTCGGGCTGGTGGCGTTCTTCATGATCGTCCTGGTGGAGAACGGCCGGATCCCGATCGACGCCCCGGCCGAGTCGACCGAGATCTCGATGATCGAGGAGGGACGGGTCCTGGAGCACTCCGGGCGCCATGCACACGTGGCTGCCCGACGCGCACGCCGAGGCGCCCAGTCCGGCCTGCGCGATGCTGTCCGCCGCGCTGCTGAACACCGGCATGTACGCCATCATCCGCTTCCTGGCGATCGCCCAGGTCCGGCTCGGCGCCGCCTACCCGTGCCGCGTGCTGCTGGTGTTCGGGTTCGCCTCGATCGTCATCGGCGTGCTGTTCATGGTGCGGCGCGGGAACCTCAATCGGCTGTTCGCCTACTCCTCCGTGGAGCACATGGGGATCATCGCCGTCGCCCTCGGCTTCGGCGGAACGCTCGGGATCTACGGCGCGCTGCTGCACACCATCAACCACGCGGTCGCCAAGGCGGTGCTCTTCCTGTTCAGCGGCGACGTCGTCCTCGCCTACCGCACCCGGGAAGCCGACCGGATCCGCGGCGTACTGGCCGGGCTGCCGCTGACCGGCGCCGTGCTGCTGGCCTCCGTGGCGGTGCTCGGCTCGCCGCCGTTCGGGCTTTTCCTGTCGGAGCTGACCATCGTCCGTGCGGGCTTCGCCGGATCCAACGCCGTGTTGCCCGCGCTGCTGCTGCTGATGCTCGCCATCGCGTTCATCGCGTTCGCCCGCACCGCGGTGGGTATGGCGACCGGGGACCCGCCGGGGCCGCTGGCGCCGTATCCCCGGCGCCGAGAGCGCGCAGTGGCCGCCGCGCCGCTCGTCGCCGGGCTCGCGGTGCTGCTCGTCCTGGGGCCGTGGATCCCGGGCGGGCTGAACACCCTCCTCACGCAGTCGGCGGCGGTGATCGCATGACCTCCGTCGAGCTGAGGACCGCGGACATGGACGGCGTCCTGGCCGGCCTGGCCGACATGGTGCCCGACGCTCCGCCGCATGCCGCCGGTGTTCGCCGTGCACGTGCCGGCCGCCGACCTGGACTGCACCGTACGGCTGCTGTCCCTCACCCGCGACGTGCGGCTCGCCGACGTCTTCGCCTCCGACGGCGACATCGTGACCCTTCGCCTGGTGTGGGCGTTCGACTCGCTCGGGACCTACCTCGTCGTGGAGTCGGTGATCGAGGGCGAGCGGTATCCGGCGTTGTCGGAGATCGCTCCGGCCGCCTTCCACGAGGAGTGCGAGATCTACGAGCAGTTCGGCATCCGGCCCGCCGGCGACGCCCCGCTGAACAGGGTCGCGCTCCCGCCGGGCGCCGGGGCCGACCTCCCCCGCCTGGGCCGGGCACCGCTGCGGCCGCCGCGTGAGACGCACGCCCCGCACTCGGTGGGCGGGCAGGCGTTCGAGTTCCCGTTCGGGCCGGTCCGCGGCGCCGGGCTCGGCGCTGGCCGCGGCGGCGGCCGGATCCCGCCTCGGCATGCGCGCCTGGGCCGTCTTCCTGATCGCCGTCCTGGCCGTTCCGCTGCTCATCCACCGGGCCGGGCGCCCGCGCGGCGCGACCCGCGTCGTCCCCGTCTGGGACGGCGGGATCATCCAGTTCAAGCCCCGCATGCAGTACTCGGCGATGACGTTCACCGCGCCCACCCGGGTGACGTTCGACGCCCTCTACCGACCGGCCGTCTCGGTACGGCGCGCCTCCGACGATCCCGCCGGCCGGTCCGGCCCCGTGCACTACGAGGCCCAGATCGCTCCGCTCTTCGAGCGCTTCCTCTACCGGCCCGTCATCCGGCTCGTCGAGGTGATCGCCGACGTCATACGCCCGCTGCAGTCCGGCGACGTGAACCTCTACCTGTTCTACGTCTTCGCGGCCGTCATCGCCGCCTACGTCCTGGGAGCGCTATGAGACACCCGCACCGCCATCGGGCCGACCCACCGGCGGCCCCGCAACGGCCGCAGACCGCCTCCGCGGACCGGCTCGCCGACATCCTCGAACGCGCCGTCGACCTCCAGCCCGAAGCCGACCGGATCGTCCGGATCTGCTCGGCGCCCGGCGACGTGCCGCGATCCATGCTGTCGGACGCCCAGCGCGTCACCGTCGCCTACGCGCAGATCGGCGAAGAGCTCGAACCGCTGCGCGCCGACCCCGCCCTTCGCACCATCGCCACCGAGGCCCAGCGGCGCGTCGACCACCACCTGCTCCTCGTCGACGGCTCCGTCAACATGGCACTTCCTCCACCGCCGCACCGCCGCCGCACCGACCCACGCGCCGCGGCCCAAGGGTTGGGCGAGCCAGGCCGTCGCCTGCGCGAGCTTCTGGACGACGCGCGTCGGCTCGCGGCGCAGGGGAGACAGGAGGATGGTAAGGGCCCGTGACGCCACTGGATCTGCACACCGATGCAAGGCGTGCCTCTTTCCCACGGCGGATCTTTCGCCGCCGTCATCGACGGTGTCGATGGGGCGCGTTCACGAATGGGCGATAGACTGATCGTAGACGGATTTCCCAACAATTGAATACCGACACTGACCTTGCATGACACGTGGCTGGACGCCGACATCGGCAGACACCGATCGACCGAAACTGCCCCCGCAGATATATCAGTAGACCTGCCGAGCACTCTCCTTTGGGAAATCAACTATTCAGCGAAAGAGAGCCACGAAAATATTTCTCCTCCATATGAAAATCGGCGCTAAAGGGCGGCGCCGGCGCAGGAGGTGCACCGACCACGGTGACCGGACGACATGATCGCCGCGGCGGTCCGTGGACATCGGGCGCCAAACACCGCTGGCTGTGAGCACCGCCGACTCCGTTGCACCAGGCACATTGCTTCGGCCGAACACGACAAGGGAGGTGCGAATGGAACCCGACGCACACGGCGGCCGGACGGCCCGGCGGCAAATCCCGCCGACGAATCCGGCCACGGACTACGACGTCACGCTCGTCCGGTTGCGCTGCTCGGTGATCGTGTTCCGGGGGGATGAGGTACTGCTCGTCCGGCGCACCCGCAACGGCGGCGACTGGGTGCTGCCGGGCGGCTGCCCGAATCCCGGAGAGGGCATGGCCGCATGCGCACGCCGCGAGGTGCTCGAGGAGGCAGGTCTGCGCGCCGACATCAGCAGAGTCGCCTTCGCGCTCGAGACGATCGACCCCGGCGGCTCCGAACGCACCATCGAGATCGTCTTTCTCGCCGCCGAAGCGCCGGCGCCGGCGGCGACCGAACCCGGCCTGGAGCCGGCCTTCATCAGGCTGGACGACCTGCCCGGGCTGGACCTGCGGCCGCCGATCGCCGGCCACGTGCGCGGCCTCCGCGACCGGAATCCCACGCTCGGCGGCTTCGACGTCGGCGTCGGCGGATGCCGACGCGTTCGCCCCACCGCTGGCCAGGCCGGCGCACACCACGCATTGGCCACGATCGCGTAGCAGCCTTCGACGGAACCGCTGCGGCCAGCCAGGTGCGGTCAAGACCTGAAGCGCCCGCGACAGCAGTTCGCGGCTGAGGGTACCAACGGCCCGCGTGCGCCAGTCGAGTTCGCATTCGACGACCGCCGCCGCCCAGGTATGCCGCGGGCACAGCCCCCAGCCACGGAGAATGTCGCGTCGTGAGACGGCGCCGGGATCTTTCAAGAACCGGTGCAATTGGCCGACCTCGGCGAGGTCGTAAGCGCGCATGACGCCTCCTACCATCTGGTAGAGGCCATCAGCGCCGTCCGGTGCGGTTGAAGGCGAGCCCCATCGCCATGAATACCGTATCGCTCCGTGTGCCGGCAGCGCCAGAGTGTTTCGCGCCGGCTCCGCCGATCGTTCGAACTCGCTCGTTCGTGACGCAATTCTTCGTCACACGGACGCATGTCGCGGCACGTGAGCGGCTCGCTTCAGCAAATGCGGCGGAGAATGTCGCAGCAGGATCAGCCGGTTTCGTGCGCGGTACGGATTGGGTACGACCCGCCCCTTACCGAACGTAGGCGATGAGGCTCGCCGTAACCGCAGAGGATCGCCAATGTCCGCTACCGGTGGTGGAGGTCGCGGTGGACTTCACGGTCGAGACAGTGGGGAGCCGCGTTGCTGACCGCACGCGAGTCGCCTCACCGGCGGGCTTGTCCAGATCCGCCCGTCACATGGCGGCGTGTTGATCAGCTTCCGTCGGCCTCGTACACACGAGCCGCGAAGCCGTCGAGGGCCTTCGCACACCCGTCGAGGGCCTCCCGCGCGCGGTTCGCTCCCTCGGCGGCGAAGACGTCGCGGGCGCTCACCTTCTCGAACCAGCGCCGCAGCTTCGCCAGATCCTCGTCGTTCTCCTCCAGCTCGGCATAGGTGAAGTGGCGCGCCGCGGTCTCCGTCTCGATCTCGGTCATGAAGTCACGGCACCGGTCGACGATCTCTTCGTATTCGTCGTCGCGCGCCGCGTTGAACGCCGACACGATGTCGTCCTGACCCACCAGCGCGGAGGCCCGGAGAAGCTGGGCGCTGCCGCCCATGTCCTCGACGATCTCGTTGCGCAGAGTGCGCATCAGGCGCTGCGCGCCGCCGGTGTCCGGGAGCGCGGCGACGGAGTTCTGCAGGTACACCGCACCGGCCGACCGCAGCCGGCGCCACACCGACGCGCGCAGCCGGGTGGGCTCGCTGGGGATCCGGTACACCAAGATCAGCCAGGAGATGGGATCAGCCAC
>JBEHYF010000101.1:0-19455 GCA_048498315.1 Actinomycetota bacterium | reverse complement strand
CGGCGAGTGTCACCGCCGACAGCACCAGCACCGCCGGCCACGTGCCGCAGGCCGGCAGGCCGCGCCGGACCTGCCGCCGGGTGCCGGCGAGCCGCCCGCGCGGCACCGGGATCCCCCAGGCGCGCCGCCGCCGGGCGGCGAACGCGAGCGCCGCGGCCAGGGCCGCGACCGTGCCCGCGGCCGTGACGGCCAGGTCGCGGGACGGCAGCGGAAGCACGGAGGGCAGGGCCGGCGCCGCGGCCACGCCCGCACCGGCGAGCGCGATCTGCCCTGCGAACCGCTCGAGCATCACCGCCGTGACGCTGCGGCCGACGTCGCCCTCCCGCCGGCCGTGCCGCACCGCCCGGTGCACGTCGCCGAGCACGCCGGCGGGCAGCACCGCGTTGAGGAACTGCGACCGGTAATAGTCGGCGACGGCGCCGCGCAGCCCGAGCCGCAGGCCGAGGCCGCGTGCAACGAGACACCAGCGCCACGCACTGAGCACCGTGGTCGCCAGGCCGATCGCCAGCGCGGCGAGCACGCCGCGCGGGTCGATCATAGCGAGCCCGTGCAGGAACGCCCGGGTGCCCAGCCGCCAGGCGAGCACCGCCACGATGGCCGCCCCGGCCACCGCGCGCAGCCAGGGCCAGATCCGCCACCTCACGCAGCACCGCCGGCCGGGACGGCGAGCAGGTCCTCGTGGCCGACCACGACACGCAGGTTTCCCGCGGCGCACGCCGCGAGCCGCCGGTCCAGGTAGCGCTTCGCCTCGGAGGCCAGGTCAGGCCGCTGCTCGACGGCCGCCGCGACCCGGCCACGCAGCCACTCCGCGGTCAGCGCCGCCTGGTCCGGGCCGAGTCGCCACGGGCTCGGGCTCCGGTGCACGGTGGCCCCGAGGCGTTCGAACGCCGCCGCCGCGGCGTCGGCGGCGCCGGGCCCGAGCAGGCGACGGCCGCCGGTGGTCCGGCGCTGGTGCTCGTCGAAGGCGGCGGCGAGCACCGCATCGAACGGATCGGCGGGGTCCAGTTCGACCTTCCCGGTGACGGACAGCGCCAGCAGCGCGGGACACCCCGCCCCTGCGCACGCCGCGGCCAGGCCGGCGGCCTCTTCGGCGGTGAGCAGGTCGAGCAGGGCGGAGGCGGTCACCAGCGACGTGCCGGCGATGTCGGCGGCGCTAAGGCCGGTGACGTCCCGCCGGTCGGTCTCGGCGGTGACGGCATCGCCGCCCGCCGCGGTCTCCGGCAGCCGGCCGGCGGCCAGGGCCAGCAGTTCCGGGTCGCGGTCGTGCAGGATCCAGTGCTGCGGGCCGGGCAGGAGGCCGGCGAGCCAGCGCCCCATGGATCCGGTGCCGCAGCCGAGGTCGCGGATCACCAGCGGCGGCCCGGCGAGCGCCGCGCGCAGCGGGCTCAGCAGGCCGGTGGCGCGGGCGGCGGCGTCGGCGCGCTCGCGCAGCTCCAGCCACGCCGGCGAGTACGCGGTCGCAAGCGGCGCGCTCACGTGGCCCTACCTTTCTGGTTGAGACCCGAGGGGCCTTGTGAGGCACGATGCCCGGGTGCTGGTGAGGCAGGGATGGCTTTCACTGTGGCTGCACTCGATGGCCGGGGAGGCCACCCCGTCTGCCGGGCGCAACGGCGCCGGGCCGCCGGCCCGCGCCGTGCCCTCCGGCCCGCCGCGAACGGTGCGTTGGACCACGAGTCCCCCAATCCCGGCGTCGCTGTCTTGCGAAGGACACTAACAGCCGGTGCGGCCGCCGATCAGGTCGAACCGTCCGCGAAAGAAATCCGTAAGGGATGGGTGTACAGCCGTAAGAATCTCGTTCTGGGACGGGGCGGGCACGCTGGCTAGGCTCGGCGCTCGTCTCCCGCAGCGAGCGGGAGCAGGGCATCGGGAGGCGACACTGACCAGGCACGATCGGCGCGGTTTCACGCGCGAGCCCGTCATCGGCGCGCTGGGCCAGCTGGCGATGCTGGCCCTGCTGGCCCGCTTCGGGGGCCTCGGGCCGATCGGCCTCCTGGCCGGTGCCGCGTACGCCGTGGTGTTGTGCGCCATCCTCCTGTTCGCGCTGCAGCGGAGCGGCCTGCGGCCGCTGCGCCCGGCCGACCACGTCACCCTCGTCCGGGCGACGCTCACCGGATGCGTCACGGCGATCGTCGCCGACACGGTCCGCTCGCCCGCCCCGGTCGAGCCGCTGGTGACCATCGCCGCGGTCGCGCTGGTGCTCGACGGCATCGACGGCCAGGTCGCGCGCCGCACCGGGACCGCGTCGCCGTTCGGCGCGCGGTTCGACATGGAGGTCGACGCCTTCCTGATCCTGGTGCTCAGCGTCCTCGTCGCCGAGTCGCTCGGCGGCTGGGTGCTGCTGATCGGCGCGATCCGGTACGCGTTCGTGCTGGCGGGCCGGGCGCTGCCGTGGCTGACGGCGCCGCTGCCGCACAGCCGGGCCCGGAAGGCGGTCGCCGCGCTGCAGGGAATCGCGCTGACCGTCGTCGCGGCGGGCGTGCTGCCTCGCGCCGGGGCGGTGGCGGCGGTTGCGACGGCGCTGGCGGCGCTGCTGTGGTCGTTCGGCCGGGACGTGCGCCTGCTGCACCGCGCCCGGCCCGCGCGCGGCCGCGCCACCGTCCCGCGCCCTCGGCGGCCGCAGCCGGAGCGGCCTCGTGCCAGAGCGACACCGCGCACCGCACGGCGGAGCGAACTCGCCCCGGGCGCGGCAACGGCCGGCACCGGCATCCCCGTCGCCGCGGCCCGGCGCGGCCGGCCGGGCCGCTGACGGTCCGGGCACACGGGACGCCGACCCGCCGCCGGACACGTCACCGGCCGGAGCGACGGGCCGGGCCGGCCGCCGTCCGCATGGGAACAGAACCCACCGCCCGTACCGCGCGAAGGTCCGCGCGTCCGCCCTGGCGGTGCGCGCAGCCCGCCGGGCGTGCCCGCCGGAATGGCCGCGGCCGCCGAATGCTGGAAGGAGCCCATGAGCGCGATCCTGGTCACCGGAGGAGCCGGCTTCATCGGCTCGCACTACGTGCGCGCGCTGGTCACCCGGGGGCGCCACGAGGTGACCGTCCTCGACGCCCTCGGCTACGCCGGCGACCTGCGCAACCTCGCGGAGGTCCGGGACTCCCCCGCCCTGTCGTTCGTCCGTGGCGACGTCACCGACGCGGGCCTCGTCACCGAGCTGGTCGCCGCGCACGACGCGGTCGTGCACTTCGCCGCGGAGACGCACGTCGACCACTCGATCGAGGACGCCGCGCGCTTCGTCACGACGAACGTCGGCGGCACCACGGCCCTCCTGGAGGCGGCGCTGCGGACCGGCACCGGGCCGCTGGTGTGCGTGTCGACCGACGAGGTGTACGGGCCGATCGCGTCCGGCTCGGCGGCGGAGACAGCGCCGCTGCGACCCAGTTCCCCGTATGCGGCGTCGAAGGCGGGCGCGGACCTGCTGGCCCTGTCCTACCACCGCACGCACGGGCTCGACGTGCGCATCACCCGCGGGTCGAACACCTACGGCCCGCACCAGTACCCCGAAAAGCTCATCCCGCGGTTCGTCACCGCCCTGCTCGACGGCCGCACGGTGCCACTGTACGGCGACGGGCTGCACGTCCGGGCCTGGCTGCACGTGGAGGACCACTGTCGCGGCATCCACCTCGCACTGGAGCGGGGCCGGGCGGGCGAGGTGTACAACCTCGGCGGCGGCACCGAGATGACCAATCGTGAGCTGACCGGCCGCCTGCTCGCCGCCCTCGGCGCGGACTGGGACCGGGTACAGCGCGTCGCGGACCGCAAGGGCCACGACCGGCGGTACTCGGTCGACTGGTCGAAGGCCCGCCGCGAGCTCGGCTACCGGCCGGTGCGGGACTTCGACGAGGGCCTCGCCGAGACCCTCGAGTGGTACAAGAACCACCGCGACCGCTGGGAGCCGCGGACGCGCTGACCCAGGCCGCTGCCGGCAGGCCGGGCCGGCACGGTCCACCACGACCGCCGGCACGGGCGCGCCACGGCCGCGACGCCGGACGGCGCGCCTACGGAAGGCCGAGGAGATCGGCCATGCGCGCGACGGTGTGGTCGAAGAACGCGTCGGCGGGGTCGAGGGTGTTGGCGTACTGGCCGAACAGCTCGAAGGTGACCACGCCGAACAGCTGGGTCCACGCCACGGCGGCCCGCACGATGACGTGCTCGGGGGCGTCCGGGGCGAGGGCGGCGGCGATGCGGCGGGCCTGCCCGGCGAGTACCGGCGGCAGCGCCGGCCCGTCGTCGTGGCCGGCGACCGCACCGGCCGACCAGGCGTCGCGGACGATGCCCAGCAGGACGGCGGGCACGCGGCCGCCGGAGGCGATCGTCGTCTCCGGTGCGTGGTAGCCCGGCACCGGCGAGCCGTAGAGCAGCGCGTACTCGTGCGGGTGCGCGAGCGCCCAGGCCCGCACCGCCCGGCAGGCGGCCTGCCACCGGGCGCGGAACTCCGTGGCGGGAACGGCGCGAATGGCGGCCTCGACCTCGTCGGCGAGCGCGTCGTACGCGTCGGTGATCAGTGCCGTGAGCAGCTCGTCGCGGCTCGCGAAGTAGCGGTACAGCGCCGACGAGACCATGCCCAGCTCGCGGGCGACCGCGCGCAGCGACAGCCCCTGCGCGCCGGACACCGCGAGCTGCCGGCGCGCCTCGCCCTTGATCGCCCTGATCAGTTCGGCTCTGGCCCGTTCGCGGGCGGTCCGGATCGCGCTCATGGCCGCAGTCTCGCACATCCGAGAGCGGCGAACAAATCAGAGAGCGGCGCTCTTGCACAATACCGCCCTGTGTAAGGTGCCGGGTCGACGTAGATCGGGGGTGTGCCGCAGCACGGCGGCGATCCGCTCGTCGGCCGAGGGCGCGGCGAGCCGCGCCGGGTCAGTCCACATCGAGGTGCTCCAGGATTCGGGCGGGCAGGTCGGTGGGCCGGGCGCCGAACCCCGTGGTCGCCCAGATCCCCGGCACGGCGTAGCGCGGCACCGCTCCGGACGCGCCGGGCACCGACATGATCGCCGGGACGAGCCGGTCAGGCGCCGCCGCGGCGCAGGCCGGGCACATCGGGAACCGGCCGAACGGCCGCTCGGGTGCCGACGCCGGCAACGGCCGGCGTTCGGTGCCGGGCCCGTGCAGCGGGTTGACGAAGCACGGCGGCGCCGGGCGGGCGGTGTCCGCGGCGAGCGCGGCACGGCCGAGCCGGGCCAGGACGATCACGCCCGCGAGGTCGAGCAGCCGATCCGCGTCGTCCTCCCCGACGTCCACGCCGACGTCGTCGGACAGGATCTGCGCCGCGTCGTAGGCCGCGAGCGCGTACGCCCGCCCGCTCCCGCGTCCGCGCGCGCCGCGTCGACGCGTACCCCGGTCCGGCGCGGCCGCACGGCGTGCGACGCCGGACGTGTCGGGGCCGGTGCCGCGGGCGTCGGCGTCCGGTACCGCGGCGCCGGTACCCGACCGGTGACGGTCCCGCGGATGCGTGTGAGGGTAGGAGTCAAGCGGGGAACCGTCGGACGCTCGGAGGTGGTCGCGTTGCGGTTCGGGATCTTCTATGAGCACCAACTGCCCCGCCCGTGGGACGAGGGCTCCGAGCACCGCCTCTACGAGGACGCGCTCGAACAGGTGGAGATCGCCGATCGTGCCGGATTCGACCATGTCTGGGAGGTCGAGCACCACTTCCTGGAGGAGTACTCCCACTCCAGCGCGCCCGAGGTGTTCCTCGCGGCGGCGTCACAGCGCACCCGGCGGATCCGGCTCGGGCACGGCATCGTGCAGCTTCCGCCGCCGGTCAACCATCCCGCCCGGGTGGCCGAGCGGGTCGCCACGCTCGACCTGGTGTCCGGCGGGCGGGTCGACTTCGGCACCGGCGAGGCCAGCTCCGCGGCTGAGCTGGGCGGGTTCGGCGTGCGGCGGGAGCGCAAGCGCGCCATGTGGGAGGACGCTCTCGACGCGGTCACCCGCATGTTCGTCGAGGAGCCGTTCGCCGGCTGGGACTCCCCGTACCTGCGGATGCCGCCGCGCAACGTCGTCCCGAAACCGCTGCAGAGGCCGCACCCGCCGCTGTGGGTGGCGTGCTCGCGCCGCGAGACGATCCATCTCGCGGCGCGCCGGGGCATCGGCGCGCTGTCGTTCTCCTTCGCCGAACCGGAGGAGGCCCGCCGGTGGGTGGACGAGTACCACCGGCTGCTGGCAAGCGAGGAATGCGTGCCGGCGGGCTTCGCGGTGAACCCGAACGTCGCGGTCGTGCTGCCGATGATGTGCCACGCGGACGAGCGGACCGCGATCGAGCGCGGCATCGACGGCGCACACTTCTTCGGCTTCGCCCTCGGCCACTACTACGGGCGGTCGCCGCACGAGCCGGGCTGCACCGACGTGTGGGCGGAGTTCCGGCGGCGGCGGGAGGAGCAGGGGTTCTCGCGGCGGATCGCCGGCGCCGACGCGGCACCGCTGGGCGTGCGGATCACGCAGCAGGGCGTCGGCTCGCTCCGCGGCGCCATCGGGACACCGGACCAGATCGCCGAGCTGGTCGGCCGGTACGAGGCGGCCGGCGTCGACCAGGTGATCTTCGTCCTGCAGGCGGGCCGGAACATGCACGAGCACATCTGCGAGAGCCTGGAGCTGTTCGGCAAGGAGGTGCTCCCCCGGTTCGCCGAGGGCCGCGAGGCCAAGGAGCGGGCCAAGGCCGAACGGCTGGCGCCCGCGATCGAGGCGGCCCTCGCGCGCCGCGAGCCGCCCCGTATGGCGGTGCCCTACCGCATCGACGAGGAGGCGGAGCTCGCCCGGGCGCGGCCCGCCGGGCGACCGTCGCCGCGCGAGCTGGTCGCTGTCGGACGGGCACGGCTGCGCGCCCGCGGCCGGCGTGCGGTCGCCCGCGCGCTGGCCGGCCGTACGGACGAGGAGCTGGACCGCTGGCTCGGCCGGGCCGCCCAGCGGGCGGTGTTCGCCGCCCTCGTGCGCGGGTTCGACCCCGGGAAGGCCATGGGCTTCCAGGGCGAGATCGAGTTCCGGCTGCGCCCCGGCGCGCCGGGCCGCGCCCGTACCGGAGGTACGGCGGGCGGCCCTGGCGTGGCCGACCGGGCGGGCGCGGCAGGTGGCCACCCCGGCGCAGAAGGTGACACGAGCACGGGCGGCGTGCCGGGCGGTCGCGCCGCAGCGGCGGGTGGTGACGTGGCGACGGGCGGTGCGGCCGCGCGGCACGAGGACGACGTCCGGCCGGCGCCCGGCCGTGACCGGGCGGGTCGTGACACGGCACCCGGCCGGGACGGCGACGACGGCGGGGAGACCGTGTGGACCGTCGAGGTGAGCGGCACGCATGCCCATGCCCGCGCGGGTGCGGCGGCAGCGCCGGTGGTGAGCCTGCGCACCGGCACGCCCGACTTCCTGCGGTTGCTGGCCGGGGAGGCGCACCCGCCGACGCTCATGCTCGACGGCCGCCTGGAGATCCGCGGCGACCTGGCGGTCGCAGCGCGGATCGGCGAGATGTTCGGCGGCCCGTCGCCCTATTGAGATCTCGGCCCGGCCGCCTCATCAAGGCCCCAACCCTGCCGCCGGCCGCCCTACCGAGGCCTCAGCGCTGCCGCCGGAGGAAGACCGGGTTGGTGAGTGCGGCCATCGGGCCCCACTGCAGGTCCGGGCCCATGGTGTTGCCGTGGCCGGGGCTGCCGTCGGCCATGGGGTGCCGCACCTCCGCCCGTACGTAGGCCGCGAGCGAGGTGGTGGTGCGCCACGTGACGGTGCCGGACCCGGAGGCGGGCAGCGACTCCTGGTGCATCTGCCCCTCATCCGTGATGAACCGGACGGTGCCGTCCGGCACGCCGGTGACGTCGAGCCGGACGTCGACCGGGGCGTCGGCCGGGGCGGTCAGCGTCTGCCCGATGCCGGCCTGCCGCCCGCCGCCGGTGACGGTGAAGGCCAGGCCGACCTCGGACGACTCGGCGATCCAGCACCGGCCGGCGCGGATGCCGCTCAGGATGGCGCCGGTGGTCAGGGCGTCGGCGTACACGACGTTCTGCGGCAGGCCGATGACCTGAGGCTCGCTGTGCGCGTCGCTGTTGCCCACCGCCGGGGTCCAGCGCCGGCCGGTGCGCACGGCCTCGCCCAGCATCGCGTCCCAGGTGTCGACGGCCGACTCGTCGTCATAGGTCCATGGACCGTTCCAGACCTCCATGGCGTCGGCGTCGTCGTAGCCGAACTTCCACTGGCAGGCGATGTACGGGCAGTACGGGTGGGCGGGCACGACCAGGCCGCCGGAGCGGTGCACCTGCCGGGCGAACCGCGGGAAGGCGTCGTCGCGGGAGCGATACCGCCAGTCGATCCACTCCCCCGCGGGCAGGCCGAGCGCGAGCCAGTGGCCGTTGCGGGTGGTCACCTCCTCGCCCGTGATGATCAGCAGGTCGTCGCCCGCGTACCGCCCCCACACGGCGTGCGAGGAGGAGGTGTTGTGGTCGGTGGTGACGATGAAGTCCAGCCCGGCCGCGCGCGCCCCGGCGGCGACCTCCGACGGCAGCCGCCGGCCGTCGGAGTAGACGGTGTGCAGGTGGCCGTCGCCGCGGTACCAGGCGCGGCCCCGGCCCTTGGCCCGCGTCGGCGGGTAGTCCGGCGTGAAGCCGGGCCCCGGGTCGCCGAACGTCAGGGTGACCTGCACCTGGTAGTTCATGCCCTGCGGCGCGACCTGGTACGGCCCGAGGACGACGTGCCAGGTGCCGGGCTCGATCGGGCCGGGCAAGTAGCCGGGGGTCGCCTGGCCATTGGTGATCTCGAACGAGGTGCGGAAGCCGCCGGACCAGCCGCGGAAGCCGGGGCCGCCGAGCGCGATGCCGCGCTGGTCGAAGATGCCGATGTCGCAGGAGTTGCCCGGCGTGCCGGGCGGCACGGCCGGCTTGTCGTAGGAGTACTCCACGGCGATCTCCCGCACGCCGGCAGGGATCTCCACCGGCAGGTACACGAAGTCGGCCGCACCGGTCTGCAGATGCCCGGTGACCGTGCGCGTCACCTCGCCGGTACCCGGCGCGGCGCCGGATGCGGCGCCCTCGGCGGCTGCCTTGCCGAAGGAGAGCGGGGAGAGCGTGAGCGCGGCTCCCGCCGCGGCCGCCATGAGCAGCCGCCGGCGGTCCATCCCGCCGGCGGCGGTACCGGACTCCAGGGTGTCGACGTCATGCGGGCGGTGTCCGTCACGGCACATGGTGCGTCCTCGCGATGCCATCGGGGTCTGGGAAACTGCCCTCGATGATCACTCGGCTCGCCGAACATCGCGAGATCTTCCGGCGGACGGAACCGATCTGACAGGTGGCCGGCAGGCAAGGGGGCGTGCCCGAGGCGGTCCGCCGGCGCCCCGCCGCCCGGGCGGAGCGCCGGCCCGCGGCGCGGTCCGGCCCCTGAGCGTGCTGCCGAACGCGGCGCTGCTCGGGGGTTTCGCCGCGCTCAGCGGCCTGATATCGCTTCCGTCGGTGCACGCGGCGATCCGTGAGCGGTTCGGCGGTGCGGTGGCCGAGGGCGAGGTCGTCGGCGTGTCGAGCCGCGGTTGGACGGTCACGGTCGACGAGCCGCCGTCCGGCAAGCGGGTGCTCGTGGCGGGGGCCGGGCCGTCCGGGCTGCCGGCCGCCCAGCACCTCACCCGGCTCGGCCACGCCGTGACCGTCGCCGACGGGGCGCGGCGCCCGGCGGCATGATGCGCTATGGAATTTCCGCGCTACCGGCTGCCGCGCGACGTCCTCGACGCGGTCTCGATGCAGCGTGACACGGAGTACGGCTCCCCGCCGATGCTCGGCCGCCGCGTCGTCGTGTACGGCGGTAACGCGGCCATGGACGCCGCGCTGTTCGAGGCCCGCCGCTGCATGTCTTGCGGGAACTGCTTCGAATGCGACAATTGTTTGGTGTCTGCCCGGACAACGCCGTGATCAAGCTCGGGCCGGGCAGGGGGTTCGCGATCGACTACGACTACTGCAAGGGCTGCGGCCTGTGCGTCGCCGAATGCCCGAGCGGCTCGATCCGGATGGAACCGGAGCGATCATGAGGTGCCGCCCGGGGGCGCACGTTCCCCGTGGCCTGCGCCGCGGAGAATCCCGGAAAGGCAGGTCGTGCCATGGGAGCCATCACGGTCGGTGTCATCAGGGAACGGGCACCGGGCGAGCGCCGCGTGGCCCTCGTCCCGGACGCCGTCGGGCGTCTGAGACCAGGTTCTGAGGGCCCGGCGGTCCTCATCGAGGCCGGCGCGGGCGCCGGGGCCTGGTTCGACGACGACGCGTACGCCGAGGCCGGGGCGACCGTCGTGCCGGCCGACGAGCTGTACGAGCGCGCCGACGTCCTGCTGTGCGTCGGCCCGCCCGCGCTGGAGGACACGCCGTGGCCGCGCCCCGGCCGCCTGCTGATCGGACTGCTCGACGCGCTGGCCGAACCCGCCCGCGCCCGCCGCTGGGCGGAACTGGGGATCACCGCGATCGGCCTCGACCTGCTGCCGCGCACGCTCAGCCGGGCGCAGACCATGGACGCGCTCAGCTCCCAGGCGAACATCGCCGGGTACAAGGCCGTGCTGCTGGCCGCCGCCGCGTACGGCGGCTACTTCCCGATGCTGACCACGGCCGCGGGCACCATGAAGCCCGCCGGCGTGCTGGTCCTCGGCACGGGCGTCGCCGGCCTGCAGGCGATCGGCACCGCGCGCCGCCTCGGCGCCGTCGTGACCGCCTACGACGTGCGCCCCGCGGCGCGCGAGGAGGTCGAGTCGCTCGGCGCCCGCTTCCTCGACCTTGGGGCCGTCGAGTCGGCGGCCGGCTCTGGCGGCTACGCGCGGGAGCTGACCGAGACCGAACGACAGGCGCAGCAGCAGGAGCTGGCCCGGCACATCGCCCGCTCCGACGTCGTCATCACCACGGCGCGGGTGCCCGGGCGGCGGCCGCCGGTTCTGGTCACCGCGGACGCGCTGAAGGCCATGCGGCCCGGGTCGGTCGTCGTCGACATGGCGGCCGGCCCGCGCGGCGGCAACGTCGACGGGTCCGTGCCCGACACCACCACCGTCCTCGGGAACGGCGTCACCGTGATCGGCGCCGGGAACCTCCCGGCGACCATGGCGCCGGCCGCGTCCACCGCCTACGCCCGCAACATCACCGCGCTGCTGTCCTACCTTCTGCGGGGCGGCGAGCCGGCGATCGACCTGGCCGACGAGGTCCAGGCCGGCGTCGTGATCACGCTGGACGGCGCGGTCGTCAACCCGGCCGTCGCGCGGTTGCTCGACCCCGGCCCCGGCACCGGAGGCGCCGCACACGGGGGAGGCACCGGCGATACGCACACCGGGGATGCCGGCACCGGGGATGCGGGCACCGGGGACGGCGCCGCCGCGGAAGGCACCGGTGCCGCGGAACGCGCCGGCGCGACGAAGGACGCCCCAGCCGCGAAGGACGCCGGCGCCGCGGGAGGGCGCGAAGCCACCGGAGGGATCGGATGACCATCGACCTGCTCACCGCCGTCACCGTCTTCGTCCTCAGCCTGCTCGTCGGGTTCGAGGTGATCAGCAAGGTGCCGGCCACGCTGCACACGCCGCTGATGTCGGGCGCCAACTCGATCCACGGCATCGTGCTGATCGGCGCGATGCTCATCGCCGCGGCCGCGCACGACACGACCGGCTACGTGCTGGCGTTCGTCGCCGTGGCGTTCGGGGCGATGAACGTCGTCGGCGGCTACGTCGTCACCGACCGCATGCTCGGCATGTTCCACGCCCGCCGCGCCGGCGCGCCGGCGAGACCGGAGCGCTGATATGGACGCCGTCGAGACCGCCGTCCGGTACGTGCTGCTCGCCGCGGCCGCCTGCCTCGTGCTCGGCCTGCACCTGATGAACGCCCCGTCCACCGCGCGGCGCGGCAACCTGATCTCCGCCGGGGCCATGGCGACGGCCGTCCTCGCGACCGCCGTACTGATCATCAACAACGGCCTGATCACCACGACGGGCTGGATCGTGCTGCTGGCCGGGGCGGCCACCGGCTCGGCCGCCGGACTCTACCTGGCCCGGTCGGTGCAGATGACCGCGATGCCGCAGCTCGTCAGCCTGTTCAACGCGGTCGGCGGCGGCGCCGCCACGCTGCTGGCCATCGATGACCTGCTGCGCGGGTCCGGCCTGAGCGGCGCCCGCGTCACCGTGCCGGCGGCGCTGGACATCCTCATCGGCGCGGTCACCTTCTCCGGCTCGCTCATCGCCGCGGGCAAACTCCAAGGCGTCGTTCCGGGCCGGCCGATCGTGTTCCGCGGGGCGCGGGCGGCCAACACCGCGCTCGCGGCCGCGTTCGTCGCCGGGGCGGTCTGGCTGGTGGCCGGCCCGTCGAGCGCGGGCGGGCCGCTGCTGCTCGTCGTCGCCGCGCTGGCCTTCGGCGTCACCATGGTGCTGCCGATCGGCGGCGCCGACATGCCCGTCGTCATCTCGCTGCTCAACGCCTGCACCGGCACCGCCGTCGCGATGGCCGGGTTCGTCATCGGCGAGCCGGCACTGATCACGGCGGGCGCCCTGGTCGGCGCGTCCGGCGCGATTCTGACCAAGCTCATGGCCGACGCCATGAACCGCTCGATCCCGGCGATCGTCATCGGCGGGTTCGGCACCGGCGACGGCGGCCCCGTCGCCGACACGGCCGACGCGGCCGTGCGCTCGGTCGCCGCCGACGACGTGGCCATCCAGCTCGCCTATGCCGGCAAGGTCATCATCGTGCCCGGGTACGGCCTGGCCGCCGCGCAGGCCCAGCACGAGCTCGCCGACCTGGCCCACCTGCTGGAGGAGCGCGGCGTGGACGTGTCGTACGCGATCCACCCGGTCGCCGGGCGGATGCCGGGCCACATGAACGTGCTGCTCGCCGAGGCCGACGTGCCGTACCCGCAGCTGAAGGACCTGGAGGAGATCAACCCGCAGTTCCCGCAGGCCGACGTGGCGCTGGTGATCGGCGCCAACGACGTGACCAACCCGGCGGCCCGCCGTCCCGGCAACGCGATCTCCGGCATGCCGATCCTCGACGTCGACAAGGCCAGGAGCGTCATCGTGGTCAAGCGGTCGATGGGCCACGGCTACGCGGGCATGGACAACGAGCTGTTCACCGCCCCCAACACCGGGATGTTCTTCACCGACGCCAAGAAGGGCCTCACCACGCTGATCTCCGCGATCCGCACGTACGTCGCCTGAGGGGAGGCGCCCGGCGCACGCGCCGCGCGGGCCCGGTGTTCCGGGAGCGAGCACGCATCGCCGATCGCTCCGGGCATGAGCCGTCATGTCGTGGGCAGGGAGGTGGCGATCAGCACGATGCCGACCGACCCGATCAGCGAGGTGACGGCCATGGCCCGGGCGAAGGCGGCGCGCCCGGAGGAGTTGGCCCACCCGTGCAGCCCGGCCGCGGCCATGACGCCGACGAAGAGCAGCAGTTTGGCGGCGAGCGTGCGACCGTAGCCGGGCTCGGCGAGCGACGCCCACGTGACGCCCTTGTGCCAGGCCATGCCCACGCCCGTGCCGATCTGCACCGGCAGGAACACCGCGCCGGTGAAGATGCCGAACCGGCGGCCGACCTCGTGCAGCACCCGGGCGCGGGCCTCCGGGTCGAGCAGTCGGCGCGCCAGCGGCAGCACGACCAGGGAGACGGTGATCTGGCCGCCGACCCACAGGGCGGCGGAGGTGACGTGCAGGAAGCGGACCAGCGACCACCAGGTCATCATTTGGTCACCGTGATGATGCCGTGCGCCCCGGAGCCGCCGTGCAGCATGTCGTGGTCGAGGAACGGATAGTGCCCGGGCTCGGGGAAGACGGTCTCGACGAAGCCGCCCTGCGCCGGCGCCAGGTCCAGCACCTGGGAGCCGCCCTGGCCGCCCGGCCGCAGCAGGTACGCGCCCTCCTTGTAGACGGTGTCGAACGGCGCGCCGACGATGTGGAAGGCGGTCCCGGTCTCGGGCCCGGCGGCGACGACCCAGATCCGCACCCGCTCGCCCACGTGGGCGGTGAGCGGGGCGTGGTCGTAGCCGGCCGCGGTTCCGTTGAACATCCAGGCGTCGGGCCGGCCCTCCTCCATCTTGGCCACCTGCGCGGTGCCGCCGGGCGTGCCGAGGTACAGCTCGCCCTGCACGAGGACGTACTCGCGGTCGGCGTGCGCCAGGTGCGGCGGGTCGATGATGACGGCGCCGTACATGCCGTTCGCGATGTGCTGGAGCATCGGCATGGCCGAGCAGTGGTACAGCCAGGCACCGGCGCGGTCGGCGCGGAACCGGTAGGTGAGGCGCTGCCCCGGCTGGATGACCCGCATGGGTCCGTCGGGCGCCACCGCGCCGGCGTGGAAGTCGAGGCCGTGCCCCATCGTGGTGTCGTTGACGAAGGTGACGGTGAAGAGGTCCCCGACGTGCCCGCGCAGCACGGGGCCGGGCACGGTGCCGTTGAAGGTCCACATGCGCTGCCACACGCCCGGCGCCACCTCGATGACCTTCTCCACGGCGTGGATCTCGACCTTGTGCTCGGTGCCGCCGGGCGCGGGCCGCAGCGTCGCGTCGTACGGCCGCCAGCCCGGGCTCATCGGGGCGCTCAGGTCCAGCGGGGCGGACGCCGTGCCGGTGGCCGCCGGCCCGTTCCTCCCGTTCATCCCGGCCATGCCCGAGCCCATGTCGCCGCCCGCCCCGTGGCCGGAGACCCGGATGTGCATGACCATTCCGGCGGCGCGGTGTCCGGGCACGGTGCACCAGCCCTCGATCGGCCCGGTCAGCGGCGGCAGGCGCAGCGTCGCGCTCTGGCCCGGGTCCAGCATCGGGGTGGTCTGCCCGGTGGCGAGGTGCAGGTCGTGCCGCTGGGCGTCGCGGTTGGTGACCTGGAGGACGAGGCGGACGCCCGGCGCGGCGTCGATCGTCCCCGGGCGGATCCGCATGCCGGACAGGGTGACGGCGACGGTGCGGGCGCCCGAGCCGGCCACGGTGCTGGTGGACGGGCCCTGGTGGCCGCTGACCGCGACCGTCACCGCGAGCGCGGTGAGCAGGCATCCGGCGAGCACCCCGGCGAGCGCCGGGGAGGGACGCCGGTTCCGCGACCGGGCGACGGCAAGCCCAGCGAGCGGGACGAACGCCGCGAACGCGGCGAACAGTCCCGTCCACGCGGCAAGGTGCAGCCAGGACGGTCCGGGTACCACGACGAGCGGCACGGCCACGTTCATCACCGCCAGCCGGGGGATCCAGCCGCGCTCCAGCAGCCCGGCGTTGCGCTTCAGCGCGGCCGGGCCGCCGCCGAGCACCACCGGCAGCAGGAACGTCAGCGCGCCGACCAGGACCTGCCCGACGAAGCCCGCCAGGACCAGCGGCACGAGCGGGCCGATGCCGTGCACGACCCGCCCCGGCGGCCGGCTCACCACCACGGCGAGGTCGGCGGCGATCGCCACGACGAACCAGCCGGTCCCGGCCGCGAGCATCCAGGCGGCGGCGTCGTGCGGGCGCCGCCGCCGCGCGGTCGTGGCGAACGGGACGAGCGCCAGCGCGGCCGCCGCCGCGTACAGCAACAGTCCGGCCACGGCCACGAGGCGAGAGCCGGCGAGCAGACCGGCCACCGCGATCGCCAGGCCGGGAACGGCCAGCCGCAGCGACCGGCGCGCGACCGTGCCCGCGTCGTCGGCCATCCGGGTGCGCAGGACCGTCGGCCAGAGGGTGAACAGCGTGCCGAGCACCGTGAGGCCGACCCAGCCGAAGAGGTTCGCCTGGATGTGCGCGGCCTCCAGCCGCGCGTGCCAGGCGGCCTGCACCCGGGCGGCGGCCATGACGCCGCCGAGCGTGCCGCCGATCACGAGCGCCGCGCCCGCGCAGGCGTACCAGGCCACCACGTGCGCGAACCGGCCGCCGAGCGCCCGGCGCGCCCCGCCGGCCAGCGCGCCGACATGCCAGGCGACGGCGCCGATGACGGCGGCGGCGCCGACGGCCGCCACGATCCGGTGGCCCCCGGAGACGCCGTACAGCACCGCGACGACGCCGGCGTTCAGCGCCGCGAGCCGGGCCCCGAGCCGCCACCGGGCGGGGGCCGGCAGCCGCAGCAGCGCGGTCGCGAAGTGCCGGCTCCAGGTCACGATCGCGTTGGTGACCGCGCCGAGCAGGAACAGGTGGATGATCAGCCAGCGCGCCGCGGGCAGGTGGCCGCGGGCGACCGCGGCCACCACGGTCAGCGCCAGCCAGGCCAGCACCACCGCGTTCGCGCGGGCGTGCCAGGACGCGTCCGGCCGGTGGGGCATGGGCCGCGGGCCCGCGGGGTCGAGCTTTACGTCGACCGAGGTCATGAGCGCTCCATTCGGGCTCGTGAGGGTGCCATGCGGGCCGCCGCGGCGGCGCACGCGACGAAGGACAGCAGCGCCACCTCGCCGAGCACGCCGCCGATCGTGCGGGCCCCGGCGACGCCGGACAGGTCGCCGGCGACGCGGATCAGGAGGGCCGCGTGCAGCAGCACGAGCGGCGCGTACAGCAGCACGTGGTACGGCAGCGCGACCCGCAGCACCGCGGGCAGGATCACCGGCGCGTGGCCGAACACCATCGACATGACGAAGCCGAGGAAGACGGCGTGCAGCGCCGCGTCGTAGATCGCGCCGTCCGCGGGGCGGCCGTAGGCGGCCCACACCACGCCGGCGAGCGCCAGCCAGGCGTACCCGGCGAGCAGGCAGGCGGCCGCGTAGCGGGGCAGACCGGTGCCGCGCACCGTACGGCGGGCGATGTCGTGCACGGCCAGCCAGGCGGCCAGGGCGAGCATGCCCAGCCCGGCCAGCCGCCAGCCGGCCCCGGGCCAGGGCACAGAGACGGCGGCGCCCACGCCGATGAGGGCGGACGCCGCGACGAGGCCGTCGGCCGCGCGACGGCGCAGGAACGCCACACGGGCGAGCTCGAGGCGTTCCCCGGCGATGGTGAGTACCAGGAAGGCCGCCAGCCAGGGCACGATGGCGGGGACCGGCCGGCCGGCCAGCCATAGCAGGCCGCCGGAGTACCAGGCCAGCGCGCCGGCCAGTTGGACGATCAGGTCGCGGCTGCCGCGGCGGCCGGACAGCACCACGAGGTAGACGGCGACCAGCCAGCCGGCCGCGGCGGTCAGCAGGACCCGGCCGGGCCGGTCCAGGCCGGCGGCGACCACGACCGCGCCGAGCGCGGCGAGCGCCGGGGCGGCGTACCCCCACACGCGCCCCAGCGCCACGGAGCGTTCGAGCGAGATCAGGGTGCCGAGGAAGCCGAGCGCCATCAACGGCCCGTGCTGGGCGGCGAAGTCGCTGCGGGGCAGCGGGACGCCGGTGCCGAGCAGGCCGAGGGCACCCCACAGCCCGGCGACGAGCGACAGCGCCGCACCGACCAGCAGCGGCAGCCGTCGCACGGCGATCCGGCGGACGGTGACGGCGCGGTCAGTCACGGCCATCGCGGACCTCGGGGGCCTCTCGCTCGATCCGCAGCGTCGCCTCGCACACGCCGGGCCGCGCCCACGGCCGCAGCCCGGCGGCCTGGACCGGCGCGCCGAGCGCGGCCAGTGCGCCCTGCATGATGCCCAGGTGCACCCCGCAGGCGACCTCGGGGTCGGCGTCGGCCAGTTCCCGGAACGGGCACCGGTACAGCTCGATGCGGGAACCGTCGGCCGAGGCGCGTGGCTCGAACCCGGCGTCGGCGAGCAGCGCCACGACCCGCCTGACGGCCTCCGTCGCATCCACGGCACCGGCGCGCGCCGACGCCTCCGCGGCATCAGTGGCACCGGCAGGCCCGGTGGCCGCCGCATCGACCGCCCCGGGCGGCGCGCCGGACCCGACGGCCCGCTCGCCGTAGGCCTGGCCGGCGGCGACCGCGGCGGCGCCGCGGTCGCCGCCCTGGCGGCCGAGGTAGGCGATCAGCGCCTCCGCGAGCAGCCGGTGGCCGCAGCGCTCGCCGTCGTCGCGCTTGCCGGTCGCCGCGTACAGCGTGCGCGGGCGTCCCGGCCGCGCCCGGTCCTCGCGGCCGCCGGTCACGTAGCCGTACTCCATGAGCTGCGCGAGATGACCCCGCACCGTGTTGGGGTGCAGACCGACCCGCGCGGCGATCTCGGGTACGGCCAGCAGCCGATCGGCCCGGCGCAGCGCGTCGAGGACGGCGACCCGGCTGACGTCCGCCAGCACCCGATGGGCACGCGGGTCGATGTCGTCGCGGTCGGTCACGGCTTGAGTTTGCACGATCTGGAGTATAAAAACAATGAGACTGTGAAAATTAGCCGGCCTGCCGGCCGGCGCACGTTCCGAGGAGTCCCATGACCGCCGAGACGACCGCCTCCGCCGGCGAAACGCAGGCGACCCTGCGCGCGATCCGCGACCACCACGACCGGCTCGGCCGCACCGTGACCGACCACGCCGTCACCGTCCGGCGCTCGGTCGACCAGCTCAAGGCCCCCGGCGTCGCGCTGGCTCGCCTGGTCGTGTTCTGCGACGAGGAGGTCCTGCCGCACGCGTCCGCCGAGGAGGAGACCCTGTACCGCGCCGCGGCGGACCTCCCCGATACGCGCCTCCTCGTGCGGGCGATGAGCCGGGAGCACGTCGCCCTCCGCGAGCTGGCCGGCGCGCTGGAATCGGCCCGCACCGCAGGCGAGGCTGCCGGTGCCGCGGCCGCCTTCGACGCGCTGTTCCAGGCGCATCTGGAGAAGGAGAACGAGATCCTGCTGCCCGCGCTCGTCGATGCCGGCGTCGACCTCCCGGCGCTGCTCGACGGGATGCACATGATCCTCGGCGAGCCCGCCGGCCAGGGCGGATGCGGCTGCGGGCACTGCGGGTGCGGCGACCACGACGCGGCCGGCACGCCGGGCGCCGTCGTCGAGGTCGTCGACGGCGAGCTGGACGTCCGCCCGCTGGCCCACGCCCAGCGACACGAGAAGATCTTCGCCACGTTCGACGCGCTGCGGCCCGGCACGGCCTTCGTACTCGTGAACGACCACGATCCCAAGCCGCTGTACTACCAGTTCGCCGCCGAGCACGCCGGGGAGTTCACGTGGGAGTACACCGAATCCGGCCCGGAGGTCTGGCGGGTCCGGATCGGACGCCCGTGAGACCGCTCTCCGGCCATTCCTGACCGGACGCCTCTGCGGACGTTCGTTCGCCGTCGGCCGCATCCCGCCGTACCCGCCACGCACCACCCGTCTCCGCACCGGCAGCGGTCGGACCGGCGGCGCCGCAGGGACGCCGTCATCCACCGCCGCGGCTGTCACGTCCGTACTGCGCCGCGTGCGGGTCCCGCCACGCGGACGGCCGCATGAGCGTGTAGCCCTGGTAGAACCCGACCTCGCCGTGCTCGGCCGCCCGCGGCGGGTCGCAGTACGGGCGGGCGCGGTCGCCGTGAAGATCGCACGGAACCCCGCGTCCATCTCCGCGTCGCCGGCGTAGGCGTGCGCGGCCCGCGGATCGACCTGCACCAGCGTCCACGCCAGCAGCGCCCCCCGGCCGCAGCAGCCTCGACAACACCCGCCACCGGCCCGCCGGCGGGCCGTCATCGCGCCCCCGACGGCCCGCCGGGCGGCCTGGCCGCCGCCGG
>JBEHYF010000100.1:0-19556 GCA_048498315.1 Actinomycetota bacterium | reverse complement strand
GGACCATGGCGTCGCGGTCCTCGACCGACTGGGAGCCGGACACCGAGCGCACCAGCGTCCGGCCGTCCCGCTCCTCGAACGTCACGGTCTCCAGCGCGACGTGCCCCGGCGTCCCCTCGAACTCGAAGGTCTGTACGATGCCGTCGGGCGAGGGCGCGCCGTGGAAGACCCCGTGGAAGCCGAACTCGTTGCCCTGCGGGTCGGTGCTGACGTAGCGCCGGCGGCCGCCGTCGCGCGGCTCGTGCCGGTCGAATTTCGTGGTCAGCTCGCGCGGCCCCAGCCAGCGCTCGATCAGGTCGGGTTCGCTGTACGCGCGGAAGACCAGGTCGCGCGGTGCGTCGAACTCGCGCGTGATGATGATCTGCGGGCTGCCGGGCTCCGCCGTGATCTGCGTCCTACCCATCGCCGTCTCCTTCCGCCCGCGCCGCCTTCCCGGGGCCGGGCTCATTCGCGCGTTCGGCCTGCAGCGCCGCGAGCAGTTCGTCGAGCCGCTCGTGGCTCTCGTCCCAGAACCGCTGGTAGCGGGCGAGCCAGGTGGTCACCTCGCGTAGCGGCGCGGCCTCCAGGTGACTGAGCCGCGCCGTCGCCCGCCTGCTGCGCGAGATCAGGCCCGCCCTCTCGAGCACCTTGAGGTGCCGGGAGATCGCCGGCTGCGACATGGCGAACGGCGCCGCCAGCTCCGCGACGGTCGCGTCGCCTTCGGTCAGCCGCGTGAGGATCGCGCGCCGCGTCGGATCCGCGAGGGCTCCGAACACGAGGCTGATCCGATCGACCGTTTCCATAACCATCCTGTTTCAGAATGATTGCGTTAATAATGCAGGTCATGGTGCGCGAGGTCAAGCCGTGGGGGGAATCGGTGGGATGCGTCCCGCCCCGGCCGCGTCGCGCCGGACCGCGATGAGTCCCGTCGCCCGCGCCGGTCCTCCCGGCAGGGCCGGGCAGAGCGGGCGCGGACGCCGGAGCGGGCAGATCGTGACACCTCACGCCGGTACCTAGCCGCGGCCGTGCCAGGAGCGCCAGAGCGCGGCGTAGGAGCCGTCCAGGGCGATCAGCTCGTGGTGGCTGCCCAGCTCGGTGATCCGGCCGTCCTCGACGACGGCGACGCGGTCGGCGTCGTGCGCGGTGTGCAGGCGGTGCGCGATGGCGACGACCGTGCGGCCGTCCAGCACCGCGGACAGACTCCGCTCCAGGTGCCGGGCGGCGCGTGGGTCGAGCAGCGCGGTGGCCTCGTCCAGCACCAGCGTGTGCGGGTCGGCCAGCACGAGGCGCGCCAGCGCGAGCTGCTGCGCCCGTGCCGGCGACAGCGCGCGGTTGCCGGCCCCCACCTCGGCGTCGAGCATGTCGCGGGCCCAGGTGGCCTCGACGGCCTCAAGGGCCGCGCGCAGTTCGTCGTCGGTGGCGCCGGGGCGGGCCAGCACCAGGTTGTCGCGCACGGTGCCGCGGAACACGTGGTGCTCCTGGGTGACCAGCGCGACGCGGCGGCGCAGCTCGTCCAGCGGGAGGTCCACCAGCGGCACGTCGCCCACGGTCACCGCCCCGGCCCGTGGGCGCAGGATGCCCACGATCAGCCGGCCGAGCGTGGACTTGCCGGCGCCGCTCGGCCCCACCATCGCCAGCCGCTCGCCGGGCCGCAGCCGCAGGTCGACGCCGTGCAGGACGTCGCGCCCCTCCCGGTAGGCGTAGCGCACCCCGTCCGCCGCTATCCGCTCGTGCGCGGGACGCCGGCCGTTCGGCTCACGATCGGCCGGCACCTCCGACACGCCCAGCAGCCGGGCCGGCGACGCCCCGCCGACCTGCAGCTCATCCACCCACGACAGGAAGCGGTCGAGCGGGTCGATGAGCTGCTGGACGTACAGCGTCGCCGCGGTCACCTGGGCGAGCGACGCCAGCCCGTGCAGGTGCAGCAGGCCGCCGGCCAGCAGCGTCGCGACCACCGGGAGCACGTAACCGAACTCCACCAGCGGGAACCACACGGTGCGCAGCCCCAGCGTGCACCGCTCGGCCGCCCAGGCCCGCGCGATGTCGGCGTCGGTACGTGCGACGCGGGCCCGCTCCAGCCGCAGCGCCTCGACGGTGCGGGCGCCCTCGACCGTCTCGGTGAGCCCCGCCGTCACACCGCCCCACGCCTCGTTCTCCCGCAGGTAGCCGTCGCGCGCCCGCCGCAGGTACCAGCGCGTGCCGCACCACAGCAGCGGCACGCCGACCAGGCACGGCAGCGCGACCAGCGGCCCGACGAGGACCAGCGCGCCGATCGCGAAGCCGCCGGTCACCATCGCGATCAGCGTCTCCGGCACCGCGTGCCGGACCGTACGGGACAGCGCGTCGACGTCCCGCGAGGTCCGGGTGATCAGGTCGCCGGTGCCCGCCCGCTCGACCGTCGACAGCGGCAGCTCCAGCACCCGGCCGACGAACTCCTCGCGGAGCCGCGCCAGCACCTTCTCGCCGAGCCGCGCCGACGCGTACACCGCGTACCGGGTGAGCACGCCCTGCGCGACCACGAACACGACGATCGCGACCGCGATCCGGTCGACCGACGGGTGCGATCCGCCGCGGCGGACGTCCTCGACCAGCTCGCCGAGGAGGCGCGGCGCCACCAGCCCGGCCACCGCCGCAAGGCCGTGCAGGGCCAGCACGCCGGCCAGTTCCCATGGGTGGGCGAGCGTCAGCCGCCGGGCGTACGCACGGACCTGCGCGGGCGTGGCCACGGGCAGGATCACGGCCCCTCCTGTCGGGTGACGGTCGCCGCGTACCGCGGCTCGGCGGCCAGCAACGCGCGGTGCGGCCCGGTCGCGACGACCCGGCCGCCGACGACGAAGGCCACCTCGTCCACGCGGTCCAGGACGAGCGGGCTGGTGGTGCACACGACCGTGGTCCGGCCGGCGCGGGACGCGGCCAGCCGGGCGGCGATGCGGGCCTCGGTGTGCGCGTCCACCGCCGACGTCGGCTCCACGAGGACCAGGACCTCCGGGTCGGCGACGAGCGCCCGGGCGAGACGGAGCCGCTGCTGCTGGCCGCCGGAGAACTCCCGCCCGCCCTCCGCGATCCACGTGTCCGGGCCGCCGGGCAGCTCGGCGACGATGTCCTCCGCGCAGGCGGCCCGCAGCGCAGCAAACACCCGCTGCCGCGTGCCCTCCCCGCGTCTTGTCCCGGCTCCAGGCCGGCGAGCTCGTCGAGTAAGCGGCCAGAGAAGATCTTCGCCTCGTTGTCGGCGACGAGGATCGCCGCGCGCACCGTCTCCAGGGGCAGTTCGCGCAGCGGCGTGCCGCCCCAGGTGACCGGGCCGTCGGTGAAGCGGCCCAGCCGGTCGGCGATGGCCTCGGCATCCTCCGGCGTCGCCGCGGCCACCGCGGTGAGCCGGCCCGGCCGCACCACCAGGCCGGACGCGGCGTCGACCAGGTCGCCCCGGGGGCGCGGGGCGGTGCCACCGCCGGGCAGCTCGGGCCGCATGGCGAGGATGCGGACGACCCGGCGGGCCGCGACGTGCGCCTTGGTGAGCTTGTCGGCGGCCTCCGTCAGGGTGCGCAGCGGGTCGATGAGGAACACCGCGTACCCGTAGAACGACACCAGCTCGCCGACGCTGATCCGCCCGGCCAGCGCGAACCGCGCCCCCATCCAGGTGACCAGCGCGACCAGCAGCCCCGGCAGCAGGAGCTGCGCGCCCTCCAGCAGCGACTCGGTGCGGGCGACCCGGACGCCGGCCGCGCGGACCGCCTGCGACTCCTCGCGGTACCGCTCGGCGAACACCTGCTCGCCACCGATGCCGCGAAGCACCCGCAGGCCCGCGACGATGTCGCCGGCACGCGTGGCCAGTTCGCCCTGGAGGGCGCGCTGGCGGTGCTGGTGGCGGTGCAGCGGCCGCAGCAGCGGCCCGACCACCGCGGCCAGCAGCGGGACGCCGGCCAGCACGATCAGGCCGAGCCGCCAGGAGGTGACGATCATGACGGTGCCGGCCACCGCGATGCCCACCACCGATCCGGTGCCGCGCGCGGTGATGTCCATGCCCCCGCCGATGTGCGAGACGTCGGCGACGCCGACGCTGACGACCTCGCCGGTCGCCAGCCGCTTGGGCAGGGTCGCGCCCAGGCGCGTGGCCTGGCGGCTCGTCACTTGGATCGTCCGGAACGCCGCGCCGAGCCAGTTGACCGTGGAGAATCGGTGCCGCATCACGCCGGCGGCCGCCTGGATCGCGCCGAGGGCGAGCAGCACGCCGGACCAGCGCAGCAGGGCGCCGGCGTCGCCGGCCGCGACGCCGGCGTCGATCGCCCGGCCGATGACGGCAGGCGTCAGCGCCTGCGTGGCCATCCACAGCACGCCGCAGGCCATGCCGCCGGCCATCGTGGGCCACTGCGCGCGTGCCGCCCAGAGCAGGTAGCGCGCCGGCGACCGGTGGTCGGGCACGCCGGGATCCGGGACGGGAAACGAGCGCATGGCGGCACCGAAAAAGAAGGCGATGAGGTCCCTCGACGCTACCCAGGGACCTCGAACGGCCGCGAATGATTTTTCCGGCGCGGCACGGCGCGGCGGGCACGACGCGGTACGGGAGCGCGGCATGGCGGGCGCGGTGCGAGGGGCGCGGTTCGGCGGGCGCGGCGGCGATACGGCGGGCAGGGCGCGACGCGGCACGGTAAGCGGCAGGCAGGGGTCCGGTACGGCAGCACGACGCGGCGGGGTGCGGACGGCGCAGCGCAGCGCGGCGGGGTGCGGGGGGCGCAGTGCGGACGCGGGCCCGGCGCAGCCCTGGCACGGCGCTCGGATCAGTCGCGGACGATCTTCTCGTCGGCGAAGTGGCAGGCGCTGGGGTGCGCGGCGCCGCCGGCGTCCAGGCCGGCGCCGGGCGCGCCGGTCGCGGCGTCCACGCCGCGGTCCGGCCCCCGGCCGCCCAGGCCGCCGGCGGTCCCGGTCTCACCGGCCACCGCCGGCACCGCGCCGGTGGGTACCGTGAGCGCGGGCTCCTCGCGCGCGCAGATCTCCCGGGCCTTCCAGCAGCGGGTGCGGAAGCGGCAGCCGGACGGCGGGTTCGCCGGGCTCGGCACGTCGCCCTCCAGCACGATCGGCGTGCCCCGCCGCGCCGGGTCCGGCACCGGGACGGCCGACAGCAGCGCCTGCGTGTACGGGTGCGTGGGGTGATCGTAGATCTGCTCCTCGGTGCCGATCTCGACGATCTTCCCGAGGTACATGACCGCGACGCGGTCGGAGATGTGCCGCACGACGGCCAGGTCGTGCGCGATGAACACGTACGACAGGCCGAACTCCCGCTGCAGGTCGGCGAGCAGGTTCATCACCTGCGCCTGCACGGACACGTCGAGCGCGGACACCGGCTCGTCGCAGACGATGACCTCCGGGCGCAGCGCGAGCGCGCGGGCGATGCCGATGCGCTGCCGCTGCCCGCCGGAGAACTGGTGCGGGTAGCGGTTCACGTGGTCGGGGTCGAGGCCGACCAGCTCCAGCAGCTCGCGGACCTTCGCCCGGCGGTCCCCCTTCGGCGCGACGTCCTTGTGGATGTCGTACGGCTCGCCGACGATGTCGCCGACCGTCATGCGCGGGTTCAGCGACGTGTAGGGGTCCTGCAGCACCATCTGCACGCGGCGGCGCAGCCGGCGCAGCTCCGCCCGGGACAGCGCGAAGACGTCCTGGTCCTCGAACCGCACGGTGCCCGAGGTCGGCCGTTCGAGCGCCATCAGCAGCTTGGCCAGGGTGGTCTTGCCGCAGCCGGACTCCCCGACCAGGCCCAGCGTCTCCCCCTTGGCCAGCTCGAACGACACGCCGTCGACGGCGCGGACGTGCCCGACGGTGTGCCGGAACACGATGCCCTGGGTCAGCGGATAGTGCTTGACCAGGTCCTCGACGCGCAGGATCGCCTCAGCCATCGAGCAGCTCCTCGGCGTAGTGGCAGGCGGCGCGGCGGCCGGGAGCGACCTCGCGCAGCGGCGGCACGTCGGTGGCGCAGTTCTCGCGGGCCATCGGGCAGCGCGGGTGGAACGGGCAGCCCGGCGGGATCGCCGCGAGGTTCGGCGGCGCGCCCGTGATCGGGGTGAGCGCACCGCCGCGGACGTCGACGCGCGGCACCGAGGCCAGCAGGCCCGCCGTGTACGGGTGCGCCGGCCGGGCGTACAGGCCGGTGACGGCCGACTCCTCGACGGCGCGGCCCGCGTACATGACGACGATCCGGTCGGCGACGCCGGCGACCACGCCCAGGTCGTGCGTGATGAGGATGAGCCCCATCTTCATCTCGTCCTGCAGCTCGCGCAGCAGCTTCATGATCTGCGCCTGCACGGTGACGTCGAGCGCGGTCGTGGGCTCGTCCGCGATCAGCACGGCGGGTTCCAGGGCCAGCGCCATGGCGATCATCACGCGCTGCCGCATGCCGCCGGAGAACTGGTGCGGGTAGTCGCCGGCCCGCTGGGCCGCCGCCGGGATGCGCACGCGGTCCATCAGCTCGACCGCGCGCCGCCGCGCCTCGCCGCGGGAGGTGCCCCGGTGCACGACCAGCATCTCGGCGATCTGGTCGCCGACGCGGTGCACCGGGTTCAGCGCCGACAGCGCGTCCTGGAAGATCATCGCGATGCGGGCGCCGCGGTACTCGCGCCGCCGCTTCTCCGGCAGGCCGAGCAGTTCGGTGCCGCGGAAGGACACCGAACCCTTCGTGACGTACGCGGGCGGGGTGTCGAGGATGCCCATGACGGCCTGCGCGGCGACGCTCTTGCCGGACCCCGACTCGCCCAGGATCGCCAGGGTCTCGCCCTCGGCCAGCGTGTAGCCCAGCCCGTTCACGGCCTGCACCGTGGAGCCGCGCATGCGGAACTCGACGTGCAGGTCCTCGACCCGCAGCAGCGGCGTCTCCGGGGCGGTGGCAGGTGTGTTCATCAGCGCAGTTTCGGGTCCAGGGCGTCGCGGACGGCGTCGCCGAGCAGCAGGAAGCTGAGCACGGTCGCGGTCAGCAGCACCGCGGGGTAGATCAGGAGGTACGGGTAGTCGGTGAAGACGTCCTGCGCCTCGCTGAGCTGCAGGCCCCACGAGACGGTCGGGTACTGCAGGCCGACGCCGAGGTAGTCGAGCGTCGCCTCGTAGCCGATGACGACGCCGACGTTCAGCATGGCGTACACGAAGACCGGCGCGATGGCGTTCGGCAGGATGTGCCGGGCCATGATCCGCACGTCGCGGGCGCCGAGCATCCGGGCGGCCTGCACGTAGTCGGCGTCGCGCACCGACAGCACCTGCCCGCGCATCAGCCGGGTCATCGTCGGCCACCACAGCACGCCGAGGACCAGCGACATCGACCAGACGCCGTGCTCGGGGAAGGCGGTCAGGATGACCAGCGCGCCCAGCACGAGCGGCAGGCCGAAGAAGACGTCGGTGATCCGGGAGATCAGCGTGTCGAGCCGGCGCCCGAAGTAGCCGGACAGCGAGCCCAGCGCGATCGACAGCGTGAGCGCGATGCCGGTCACCACGAACCCGACGATCATCGGGGCCCGCGCGCCGTGCACGACCTGCGCCCAGTAGTCGCAGCCGTGGATGTCGTAGCCGAACGGATGGCCCACGGCGAACGGGTTCCACGACGGCGGCGCGTGCTTGGCGAGCCGCACGTCGCAGCGGTCGTTGCTGCCGCGGTCGGTGAACAGCCCCGGTACGGCCGCCATGAGGCCCATGAACGCGAGGATGGCCACCGACACCCAGAACACCACCCGGCGGTGCAGCTCACGCCAGGCGTCGCTCCACAGCGACGCGGACGCGCCGCTGACGTCCGAGCCGGTCTGGGCGACGGCGAGGGTGTCGGCGCTCTCACTCATACCGGATCCTCGGGTCAAGCGCGCCGTACAGGATGTCGACGACGAGGTTGGCGAACAGGAAGATCAGCACCAGGAAGGTGCAGATGCCGACGACGGTCGGGCCGTCCTTGATCTGGATGGCCTGGAAGACCTGCTGCCCGATGCCGGGCAGGTTGAAGATGCCCTCGATCACGATCGCGCCGGCCAGCAGGTTGCCCAGGTCGACGCCCAGGAAGGTGACGACCGGGATCAGCGAGTTGCGCAGCGTGTGCCGCACGATGATGCGCCGCCGCGGCAGCCCCTTGGCCAGCGCGGTCCGCACGTAGTCGGCGCGCATGTTCTCCACGAGGCTGGTGCGGGTGAGCCGGGCGATGTAGGCCAGGCTCAGCGAGCCGAGGATCATGCCGGGCAGCAGGTAGCTGTACGGCCAGCCGTCGTCGGTGCCCGCCGTCGGGAACCAGCCGAGCTTCAGCCCGAAGACGAGCTGGGCGGAGTAGCCCAGCACGAACACCGGCACCGCGATCACGAGGGTGGTGCCGCTGAGCACCAGCGAGTCGATGACCCCACCCTTGCGCAGCCCCGCCAGCACGCCCAGCGTGACGCCCACGACCAGCTCGAAGATCCAGGCGGTGAGCGCCAGCCGCACGGTGACGGACCAGTCCGCCGCCATGAGCCCGGCGACGGACTGGCCGTTCAGCGTCTCGCCGAAGTCGCCGCGGAACAGGCCGAGCAGGTACCGGCCGTACTGCGTGATCAGCGGCTCGTCGAGGTGGTAGTGGTGCCGGAGCGCGTGGTAGACGGCCGGTGGCATCGGCTTGTCGCCGCCGAGCGCCCGGATCGGGTCGCCCGGCAGCGCGAACACCAGCACGTAGATGAGGAAGGTCGTCCCCACCACGACCGGCACCATCTGCAGCAGGCGCCGTACGACGAAACGCCACACGCTACTTGACCGTCACCTGGTCAAGGTGGACCAGCGGCTGGACGTACGGGTCGACGTGCACGTTCCCGATGTGGCTGGAGTAGCCGGCCTGGTCCTGCCAGTTCCACAGCGGGGTGATCGGCATGTCCTTCAGGATGAGGTCCTCGGCCTGCTGGTAGTACCGCAGCCCCTCCTCGGGGGTCTTGGCGGCGTTGCCCTGCATGATGAGCGCCTCGCACGCCGTGCCGTCATAGCCGCTGCGGCTGGGCTTGCTGCACCGCGGCGTGAGGTAGTCCTCCGGGCTCGGGTAGTCCATCGTCCAGTTGCTGCGGTACGGGCCGGTGGCCTGGTGGTCGGTCAGCTTGGTGATGTAGTCCGACGCCTGCACCTTGTCGAAGACGATGTTGGAGATGCCGAGGTTCTGCTTGAGCTGGTTGGCCACGTCGGTCATCCACTGCTCGTACGTCGGGTCGGCGTTGGAGAACATCAGGTGCAGCGTGCCCTTGTACCCGCCGGCCTTGTCGAACAGCTGCTTGGCCGCGGTGGGGTTGTAGGTGCAGGCCGCGCCGCAGGCGTTCGCGCGGTAACCGGGCACGATCGGGGCGAGCAGCGAGCCCATCGGCTTGAACGTGCCGTTGTAGACGGCCTGCACGATCGCGTTCCGGTCGATCGCCATCGAGAACGCCTTGCGCAGGTCCGGGTTGTCGAACCGCTTGTCGTAGAGCGGGAACTCCAGGAAGTCCATGGTGCCGCTCGGCACGCTGAGGTACCGCTTGCCCAGCAGCCGCTTGGCCTCGGGCACCTTCGCGGCGGGGATCTGGCCGTCGAAGTCGACCCGGCCGGCCCGCAGGTCGGTGTAGGCGGCGTCGCGGCTCGCGTAGATCTTGAAGATGATGCCGTCGGCGTGCGCGGGCCGCGGGCCCTTGTAGCCGGGGAACTTCTTCACCTTGATCTGCCGGTTGTGCTCCCAGACGCCGTCCATCTCGAACGGGCCGTTGCCGATCGGCTTCTGCTCGTACGCCTTGAGGTCCTTGAACGCCGCCTTGGGCATCGGCGCCGTGCCGAGGAAGGACAGGATGTAGGGGAACTGGCTGAACGGCTGCGAGAGCGTCACCTGCAGCGTCAGCGGGTCGATGACCTTCAGGCCCTTGAGCGTGTGCACCTTCGGCTTGCCGTTGTCGGGGTTCAGATCGGCGTAGCCCTCGATGCTGCTCAGGTAGTAGTTGTTGCCCCATCCGTTGGTCGCGTCGGCGGTGGCGTTCCAGGCGTCGGCGTAGCTCTGCGCGGTGACCGGCTCGCCGTTGTGGAACGTCAGACCCGGCTTGATCTTGATCGTCCAGACCTTCTGGTCGGCCGACTGGACGGACGCGGCCTCCTCCGGCACCGGCTTGCCGTTCGGGTCGAGCGTCATCAGCGTGTCGAACAGCGCGCTGTCGACGTTGAGGCCGTAGGCGTCGTTGGTGTTGCCGGGGATCAGGTGCTCCGGCTCGGTGTTGGCGAAGGTGAAGATCTTCGGCCCGTGTTTCGAGCCGCCCCCGCCGCCGCAGGCGGAAGCGGCGAGCGCCACCGCGGTGAGGGAGAGGAGCCACCGGCTCTTTCTGGCGTACATCAAGCCGTCCACCTCCGGAGTTCGTACGAGGATGGACCCAAGACTGAAGGACGCGCGACCTGACCAGGAAGATCTTTACGGAAACCGTGTCGATATCGAAATATTCCTACCGATCGTCACATTTGCCTCACCGGTACCGGGGCCATGACGTCATCGTGGCCCGGGAGAAAGGGGGACGGGCTTTCGTTCCCGGGCCACGACGTCTCGGCCCCGGCCCCGCCGGCGGTGCTGCGGCGACGCCGGGGCCGAACGGCATCGCGGCGGCGCCGTGCCGTCGGCCGGCGACGCGACGGTGGTCAGCGGCGGGTGGCCTTCAGCAGGTCGGCGTTGAGCCGCGCGATGGTCTCCAGCGGGATGCTCTTCGGGCACGCCGCCGTGCACTCGCCGGTGTTCGTGCAGCCGCCGAAGCCCTCGGCGTCCATCTGCTCCACCATCGCGGTGACGCGCCGGTACCGCTCCGGCCGGCCCTGCGGCAGCAGGCCCAGATGGGTGACCTTCGCGGCGGTGAACAGCATCGCCGAGGCGTTCGGGCACGCCGCCACGCACGCCCCGCAGCCGATGCAGGCGGCCGCGTCGAACGCCTTGTTCGCGTCCTCCTTCGGCACCGGGATCGACGCTGCCTCGGGCGCCGACCCGGTCGGCGCGCTGATGTAGCCGCCGGCCTGGATGATCCGGTCGAACGCCGACCGGTCGACGACCAGATCCTTGATCACGGGGAACGCCCGGGCCCGCCACGGCTCGACCGTGATGACGTCGCCGTCCTTGAAGTGCCGCATGTACAGCTGGCAGGTGGTCGTCGCCTTCTCCGGTCCGTGCGGCGTGCCGTTGATCATAAGCGAGCACATGCCGCAGATGCCCTCGCGGCAGTCGTGGTCGAAGGCGACCGGATCGTCGCCCGCCAGGATCAGCCGTTCGTTCAGGACGTCCAGCATCTCCAGGAACGACATGTCGGGCGAGACGCCGTCAAGGTCGTAGGAGACCATCCGGCCCCTGTCGGCGGCGTTCTTCTGCCGCCATATCCTCAGCGTGAGCCTCATCACTTGTACGACCTCTGGGCCATCTTCACGTACTCGTACTCCAGCGGCTCCTTGTGGAGTACCGGCGCGCCGCCCGTGTACTCCCAGGCCGCCACGTAGGCGAACCGGTCATCGTCGCGCAGCGCCTCGCCGTCGGGGGTCTGCGACTCGGCGCGGAAGTGGCAGCCGCACGACTCCTCCCGGTGCAGGGCGTCGACGCACATCAGCTCGGCGAGCTCGAAGAAGTCGGCGATACGGCCGGCCTTCTCCAGGTTCTGGTTCAGCTCCTCGTTCACGCCCGGCACCACGACCCGCGCCCAGAACTCCTCGCGCAGCTCGCGGACCCGGTCGATCGCCTTGCGCAGGCCGACCTCGGTGCGCTCCATGCCGCAGTGCTCCCACATCACCGCGCCCAGCTCGCGGTGGAAGGAGTCGGGCGTGCGGTCGCCGTCGACCGACAGCAGCCGCTCGATGCGGCCGATCACCGACCGGCGGGCCTCGACGACCGCCTCGTGGCCGTCGCCGACCTCCGGGAACGGACCGTCGGCGAGGTAGTCGCCGACGGTGTTCGGCAGGATGAAGTAGCCGTCGGCCAGGCCCTGCATCAGCGCGGACGCGCCGAGACGGTTCGCGCCGTGGTCGGAGAAGTTGGCCTCGCCGATGACGAACAGGCCGGGGATGGTCGACTGCAGGTCGTAGTCGACCCACAGGCCGCCCATCGTGTAGTGCACCGCCGGGTAGATGCGCATCGGCACCTCGTACGGGTTCTCGGCGGTTATCCGCTCGTACATCTCGAAGAGGTTGCCGTACTTGGCGGCGACCGCGTCACGGCCCATGCGGGCGATCGCGTCGGCGAAGTCGAGATAGACGCCGAGCCCGCCGGGGCGGGCGCTTCCCGACCGATCCGCCCCGGCCGGCCCCCCGACGCCGCGGCCCTCGTCGCAGACCTTCTTGGCGGCGCGCGAGGCGATGTCGCGCGGCACCAGGTTGCCGAACGAGGGGTACATGCGCTCCAGGTAGTAGTCGCGCTCGTCCTCGGGGATCTCGCCGGGCGCGCGGGCGTCGCCCTTCTTCAGCGGCACCCAGACCCGGCCGTCGTTGCGCAGCGACTCCGACATCAGGGTCAGCTTCGACTGGTGCTCGCCGCTCGGCGGGATGCAGGTCGGGTGGATCTGGGTGTAGCACGGGTTGGCGAACAGCGCGCCCTTGCGGTGCGCCCGCCACGTCGCGGTGACGTTGCAGCCCTTGGCGTTGGTGGACAGGAAGAAGACGTTGCCGTACCCGCCGGTGGCCAGCACGACCGCGTCGGCGGTGTACGCCTCGATGTCGCCGGTGACCATGTCGCGGGCGACGATGCCGCGCGCCCGCCCGGCCACGACGATCAGCTCCAGCATCTCGTGCCGGCCGTACGTGCGCACCGTGCCGGCCGCGACCTGGCGCTCCAGCGCCTGGTACGCGCCGAGCAGGAGCTGCTGGCCGGTCTGGCCGCGGGCGTAGAAGGTGCGGGAGACCTGCACGCCCCCGAACGAGCGCGTGTCGAGCAGACCGCCGTACTCGCGGGCGAACGGCACGCCCTGCGCCACGCACTGGTCGATGATCTCGACGCTGACCTGGGCGAGCCGGTAGACGTTCGACTCCCGCGAGCGGTAGTCGCCGCCCTTGACCGTGTCGTAGAAGAGCCGCCGGATGCTGTCGCCGTCGTTCCGGTAGTTCTTGGCGGCGTTGATGCCGCCCTGCGCGGCGATGCTGTGCGCGCGCCGCGGACTGTCCTGGTAGAAGAACGAGCTGACCTGGTAGCCGAGCTCGCCGAGGGTCGCGGCGGCCGACGCGCCGGCCAGGCCGGTGCCGACCACGATGACCGACAGCCTGCGGCGGTTGGCGGGGCTGACCAGCCTCGCGCCGAAACGGCGCTTGTCCCAGCGCTCCTCGATCGGGCCGCCCGGCGCCTTGGTGTCCCTGATCGGCTCGCCCTCGGTGAACAGGGGAATCGTCATCGCACCACTCCGATCGTCACCAGCACCGGCACGGCCAGGAAGCCGATGACCAGCAGGGCCGCGACCACGTCGGCGAACATGTGCAGGGACCGGTAGCGGTGCTGCCGGCCCCAGCCGAGCGTCTGGAAGACGCTCCACAGGCCGTGCTTCAGGTGGAAGCCGACCATCACGACGGCGATCACGTAGAACGCCGTGATGTACCAGCGCCCGGGGGCGAAATCGGCGACGACCTTGCCGTAGGCGTCGGCGGCGCCCGCCGGGTTGACCGCGCCGATCGACAGGTCGAGCACGTGCCAGATGACGAACAGCAGGATCACGACGCCGCCGTAGCGCATGACGTGCGCCGCGTACCGATACTCCTGCGCGGCGGGGCGGACCGCGTACCGCACGGGACGGGCGCGCCGGGCCTGCCGGGCGAGCGAGGCCGCGGACCACACGTGCAGGATCACCGAGACGCCGAGCACGATCTCGAGCGCCGTCAGGAACGCCCGGTGCGGGAGGCCCGGCTCGCCGATCGTCCGCAGCCAGGCCGCGTAGTGGTCGAAGGCGGCACGGCCCATCACGATCTTGAGGTCGCCGATCATGTGCGCGATCAGGAACAGCACCATGATCGCGCCGGTGACCGCCATGACCGCCTTCTTGCCGACGGAGAAGCGGTACAACCGCGACGGGAAGGCCGCCCGCGACGGCGCCCGGACGGGCCGCGGCGGTGTCACGGTAGAGCTTCGGGAAGCAGAGGACACTTCTCGGACGATATGTCCGCTTCTACGTTGCCGTCCAAGACATGGTTTCACTCGTTTCCATAGCCGTAAGCTATGGACCGTGCAGCTCCAGCAGCTTTCGTACTTCGTCGCCGTCGCCGAGGTGAGGCACTTCACACGCGCGGCCGAGGCTCTGCGGATCGCCCAGCCCTCCCTGTCCAAGCAGATCAGGACGCTGGAGGCGGAGCTGGGCGCGCCGCTGTTCAGCCGGGCCAGGGGCAACATCACGCTCACCCCTGCGGGCGAGGCGCTGCTCCCCCTGGCCCGCCGCATCCTCGCCGACGTCGACACGGCGCGGCGGGAGATCCAGGACATCACCGGCCTGCGGCGCGGCCGGGTGCGCATCGGCGCCACGCCGTCGCTGTTCGGCGGCCTGCTCGCCGATGCCCTCGCCCGCTTCCAGTCCGCCTACCCGAGCATCGAGCTGCGCGTCGAGGAGGGCGGCTCACGCGACCTGGTGCGCGACATGGCCCGCGGCGAGCTCGACCTCGCCCTGATCATCCTGCCGCTGCAGAGCACCGACCCGGCCCTGGAGACCCGGCCGATCCTCCGCGAAGAGCTGGTCGTCGCATCGCCGCGCGCCACCGCCCCGAAGTCCGCGGCGATGCGGATCGAGGAGCTGCGCGACCGGCCGCTGGTGATGTTCCGCCGCGGCTACGACCTGCGGGAGGCGACCACCGCGGCGTGCCGCCGGGCCGGCTTCGACCCGCGGTTCGCGGTCGAGGGCGGCGAGATGGACGCCGTGCTGCGGTTCGTCGAGGCCGGGCTCGGACCGGCCGTCGTGCCGTCGATGGTGCTCGACGGGCGGCCCGGCCTGGCCGGCACGCCGGTCGCCCCGCCCGGCCTGCACCGCACCATCGCGCTCGCGCACCGCAAGGACGTCCATCCCACGCACGCGGCGCGGGCGTTCCGCGACACGCTGCTGGGCTTCCTGCGCGACGCCGAGGCGGCCGGCACCCTGCCTCCGGGCGTCCGGCGCCTCGACTGACGCACTGCGGGTCACCGAGGCGTCGGCGTCCGGAACCTCGATCGGGATGCCGGACGTCCAGGGCCTGAACCGGGATGCCAGGCGTCCAAGGGCCTCGACCGGACGCCCGCGTTCCGGCCCGCGCGCCGGGGAGCCGCTCAGGCCTTCAGCTCGACATGGGGGGCGAACTCGCGCAGCGCGCGGCTCAGGCGACGGCGGGCGATGCGCCAGCCGCCGAGCCGCGTCGAGACCAGCCGCGGATGCGGCTCGCCCGGCGGCGCGTGGCCGCACAGCGCGACGGCGCCGCGCCCCGTGGAGCCGCCCTCGGCCGCGTGGAACTCGATGGCGGCGACCTCGTCCCAGGAGAACCACTCGCCCGCCGCACCGTCGCCCGACGGGCACCAGTAGACACCCCTGCGCGCGACGGCGAACGCGACCTGTCCCCGGACGACGCGGCGCACGTACACCACCGCGAGCACCAGCAGCCCCAGGCCGGCGAGCGGCATCAGGCAGCGTGTGCCGTATGTCACCCAGACCCATGCGGTGGCGTGCGGGCCGGCGAGCCAGCGGTAACGCGCCGGGCGACGCAGTTCGCCGACGACGTACCCGGCGATGAGCGCCGCGCCCACGGCGGCGGGCACGATCGGGCTCCACCAGGCGTAGCGCACGACGTACGCCCCCGGCCCGAAGCTCGAGCGGTCCGGCATCGTCTCACTCCCGTCGCAGGCGCCCATCGCCGTCCCAGCCGGCATTGTCCGTACCAGTCAGTAGGGTGGGCGGTTTCACATCCGGCGACCGCGCCTCGTATCTTGCTCGTGACAACTCCGTAATAGCGTAGAGCGGCCCCGCGTACGGGAGAGGCCGGAGTTCAGGCCCGCCCTCCCGGCGATGTGCCTTCGATGGAGAATCCGCATGACGCAGACAACGGCGGACGCGCCGGCCCGAGAACGGGCTCAGATCCCGGCGCGCACCCTTCGCACCGACCGATACTGGAGCACGCCCCTCGCGACGTTCATCTTCTTCGTGGCATGGGTCGTGTACGCCACCGTGCGCTCGATGATGGGCAGCAGCTTCTGGGTCGCCCAGTACCACTACCTGACCCCGTTCTACTCGCCGTGCGTCAGCAAGGCGTGCCCGGCCGGCGCCGCCGACTTCGGCAGGTTCGTGCCGGCGCACCTGCCGTTCTTCATCCCGTACGCGCTGATCTCGCTGCCGTTCCTGCTCGGCTTCCGGCTGAGCTGTTACTACTACCGCAAGGCCTACTACCGGTCGTTCTGGCTCACGCCCTCGGCATGCGCGGTGCCCGACAAGGCCCCGGCGCGCTCCACGCCCGGCCGCTACACCGGCGAGACCCGCTTCCCGCTGATCCTGCAGAATGCGCACCGCTACTTCTGGGTGATCGCGATGCTCATCTCGATCATCAACACCTGGGACGCGATCCGGGCCTTCCACGGTGCCGATGGCGGCTTCGGGATCGGTCTCGGCACCATCATCCTGTGGATCAACGTGATCCTGCTCTGGGGCTACACGCTGTCGTGCCACTCGTGCCGGCACGTCATGGGCGGGCGGCTGAAGCACTTCTCCAAGCACCCGGTCCGCTACCGCCTCTGGACGCTGATCAGCAAGATCAACACCAGGCACGGGCAGTTCGCGCTGATCACCCTTGTGACGCTCGCGGTGGCGGACGCCTACGTCGCGCTCGTCGCCCACGGCGCCTTCTCCGACCCGCGGCTCTTCAACTAAGGACGATCCCGTGACTGACATCGAAAGGCTCAAATACGACGTCGTCGTCGTCGGCGCCGGCGGCGCCGGCCTGCGCGCCGCGATCGAGGCCCGGTTGCAGGGCAAGAAGACCGCGATCATCTCCAAGTCGCTGTTCGGCAAGGCGCACACCGTCATGGCCGAGGGCGGCGCCGCCGCGGCCATGGGCAACGTCAACCCGCGCGACAACTGGCAGGTCCACTTCCGCGACACCATGCGCGGCGGCAAGTTCCTCAACAGCTGGCGCATGGCCGAGCTGCACGCCAAAGAGGCGCCCGACCGCATCTGGGAGCTGGAGGCCTGGGGCGCGCTGTTCGACCGCACCAAGGAAGGCAAGATCAGCCAGCGCAACTTCGGCGGCCACGAGTACCCGCGCCTCGCGCACGTCGGCGACCGCACCGGCCTGGAGCTGATCCGCACCTGCCAGCAGAAGGTCGTCGCCCTCCAGCAGGAGGACCACGCCGAGTTCGGCGACTACGAGGCACGCATCAAGGTCTTCGCCGAGACCACGATCACCCGGCTGCTGAAAGACGCCGAGGGCTGCATCTGCGGCGCGTTCGGCTACAGCCGCCAGACCGGGAGGTTCATGGTCTTCGAGGCGCCCGCGATCGTGCTGGCCACCGGCGGCATCGGCAAGTCGTTCAAGGTCACCTCCAACTCCTGGGAGTACACCGGAGACGGCCACGCGCTCGCCCTGCTCGCCGGCGCCACGCTGATCAACATGGAGTTCGTCCAGTTCCACCCGACCGGCATGGTCTGGCCGCCGTCGGTCAAGGGCATCCTCGTCACCGAGTCGGTCCGCGGCGACGGCGGCGTGCTGAAAAACTCCGACGGCAAGCGCTTCATGTTCGACTACATCCCGGACGTCTTCAAGGCCCAGTACGCCACCTCCGAGGAGGAGGCCGACCGCTGGTACGACGACCCGGACAACAACCGGCGCCCGCCGGAGCTGCTGCCCCGCGACGAGGTCGCCCGCGCCATCAACGCCGAGGTCAAGGCCGGCCGCGGGTCCCCCCACGGCGGCGTCTTCCTCGACATCGCCTCCCGCCTGTCGCCCGAGCAGATCGTCAAGCGGCTCCCGTCGATGTACCACCAGTTCAAGGAGCTGGCCGACGTCGACATCACCGCCGAGCCGATGGAGGTCGGCCCGACCTGCCACTACGTCATGGGCGGCGTCGAGGTCGACCCCGACACCGGCGCGGCGATCGTGCCCGGCCTGTTCGCGGCCGGCGAGGTGTCCGGTGGCATGCACGGCTCCAACCGCCTCGGCGGCAACTCGCTGTCCGACCTGCTCGTCTTCGGACGGCGGGCCGGCCTCGGCGCGGCCGAGTACGCGGCCGAGTACGCCGACCGGACCACCGTGTCCGTACCCGACTCCGAGGTCGAGGCGGCGTTGCGCGAGGCGCTCGAACCGCTGCACCGCGAGACCGGCGAGAGCCCGTACGCGGTGCACCAGGAGTTGCAGCAGACCATGAACGACCTCGTCGGCATCATCCGCCGGGAGGAGGAGCTGAAGCAGGCCATCGAGGCCCTCGGCAAGCTGCGCGAGCGCGTCGCGAACGTCTCCGTGGCCCTGGCCGGCGCCTCGCTCCCGGAGGGGCAGGGCCCGGCCTACCACCCCGCCTGGCACCTGGCCCTCGACCTGCGCAACATGATCATCGTGTCCGAGTGCGTGGCGCGCGCCGCTCTCGAACGCCAGGAGAGCCGCGGCGGCCACACCCGCGACGACTACCCGCAGATGTCGGCCGAGTGGCGCAAGGTCAACCTCGTCTGCCGCCTCCGCAACGGGAGCGTCGACCTCAAGCGCCAGGAGATGGAGCCGATGCGCGAGGACCTCATGTCGCTCTTCGAGGTCGAGGAGCTGAAGAAGTACCTGACCGAGGCCGAGCTCCCCGCTGAGGAGAAGATCTGATGGGATACAAGGCGAAGTTCCGGGTCTGGCGCGGGGACGCCGGCGAGGGCGAGCTGAAGGACTACACCGTCGAGGTGAACGAGGGCGAGGTCGTCCTCGACGTCATCCACCGGCTGCAGGCCACCGAGGCGCCCGACCTGGCCGTCCGCTGGAACTGCAAGGCCGGCAAGTGCGGCTCCTGCTCCGCGGAGATCAACGGCATGCCCCGGCTGATGTGCATGACCCGCATGTCGATGTTCGCAGAGAACGAGACGGTCACCGTGGCGCCGATGCGCACGTTCCCGGTCATCCGCGACCTCGTCACCGACGTCTCCTACAACTACAAGAAGGCCCAGGAGATCCCGGCCTTCGACGGCGGCGACGTCAAGCCCGGCGAGTTCCGCATGCAGCAGGTCGACGTCGAGCGCTCGCAGGAGTTCCGCAAGTGCATCGAGTGCTTCCTCTGCCAGAACGTCTGCCACGTCATCCGTGACCACGAGGAGAACAAGGAGCGCTACTCCGGCCCGCGCTTCCTCATGCGGGTGGCCGAGCTGGAGATGCACCCGGCCGACGTGAGGGACCGCCGGCAGATCGCCCAGGAGGAGTTCGGTCTCGGCCTGTGCAACATCACCAAGTGCTGCACCGAGGTCTGCCCCGAGAACATCAAGATCACCGACAACGCGCTGATCCCGATGAAGGAGCGCGTGGTCGGCCGGCGCTACGACCCGCTGGTCTGGCTCGGCTCCAAGATCGGCATCGTGAAGCGGGGCACGGAGACCCCGAAGGCGTGACGCACCGCGGCGGCCGCGGTCCGTGCCGGTGCTGCCGGCGTGGGCCGCGTCGCCCATGACCTCGCCCGACGGTGTCACGGC
>JBEHYF010000099.1:0-19726 GCA_048498315.1 Actinomycetota bacterium | reverse complement strand
GCCGCAGCCGAGCCGGGCCGGCCGCAGCCGGGCGGTCAGCGGCCGGCGATGGGCAGCCCTTCGTCCGCCTTCACCTGCTTCATCGCCAGATGTGAGGTCAGCTGGGCGACCCCCGGCAGGTCGGCGAGCGCGCCGGATCGGAACCGCTCGTAGGCGGCGACGTCGGCCACCGCGATGCGAAGCAGGTAGTCGGGGTCGCCGAAGAGCCGGTGCGCCTCGACCACCTCCGGCAGCTCGGCCACCCGCCGCTCGAACTCCGCGATCGTGTCGTGGTCCTCATGCCGCATCACCACCGTGACGAACGACTGGAAACCGCAGCCCAGGGCGTCGGCGTCGAGGAGGGCACGGTATCCCCGGATCACACCGTCCCGTTCGAGCTGCCGAACCCGGCGCAGGCACGGCGACGGGGTGAGGCCGACCCGGCCGGCCAGTTCCATGTTGCTGAGCCGCCCGTCTTTCTGCAGTTCGTGGAGGATCCTGCGGTCGATACGGTCCACGATGCGCCATCATGCCAGCCGGAGCGCCGCAGGAGACGACCACGGCTCGGCCGCCGACGGCGACGATCGCCTGTCTCGGCCTGGCTGGGGATCTGGCGGCGCAGGGTGACCGATGTGCGACGGCGACCGCGGATGTCAGGCAACGCGACCATCTCGGCACCTGCCGCCCGGGAGACCCCGGAATCCCTTGTCACCGGACTCCTGGGCCGCCCGGCCGAAGGAGTCCGGCCTCGTCAGCCCGTGACGGCGGCGATGGCGCGGGCCAGGGCCGCCGGAACGTCCTCGACGAGCAGATGCCGGCCGTCCCGGACGACCTCCCGGCCGGAGACCACCACATGGCGGATGTCGGCCGGCGCGGCCGCGAACACGACCGTCTCGGCGAGGTGGCCCAGTGCCGCGCCGGCCAGCCGGACCGAGTCGAGGCCGACGGTGACCAGATCCGCGTACGCGCCGGGCTCGATGCGACCGGCCTCGGGCCAGCCGAGCGCCGAATGGCCGTTCCAGGTGGCGGCGGCGAGGAGTTCACCGGCGCTCCAGTGGCCGCGTCGACGGGTGCGCAGCCGCTCGTCCAGCTCGACCGCGCGCGCCTCCTCGAACATGTCGATCATCGCGTGCTGATCGGTGCCGAGCGAGAGCGGCGATCCGGCGGCGACCAGCTCACGGGCCGGGCCGATGCCGTCCGCGAGGTCGCGTTCGGTGGTGGGGCACATGCACACGCCGCTCTGGCTGGCGCCGAGCAGGCCGATGTCGCCTGCGCTCAGGTGGGTCGCGTGGATGGCGATGGTGCGACCGCCCAGCGCCCGGTGGTCGGCGAGCAGCCGCGTCGGCGTCACCCCGTACGCGGCCTGGCAGGCCTCGTTCTCGGCCGGCTGCTCCGACAGGTGCACATGGAGCGGCGCACGTTTGCGCCGCGCCCACGACGCGACCGTGCGGATCTGCTCGCGCGGCACCGCACGCACCGAGTGGATCGCCGCGCCGATCCGCGCGTGCTCGGCGGGCTTGAGCAGCGACACCCGCTCCGCCCACGCATCGGCGGTGCCGTCGCCGAACCGCAGCTGCGGCCCGGCCAGGTCCTCGCCGATGCCACCGGTGAGGTAGCAGGCGTCCAGCAGCGTGAGGCGGACGCCGGCCTGCCGGGCGGCCTCGACCAGCGCGGCGCCGAAGGCGTTCGGGTCGTCGTACGGCACGCCGCCGGGCCCGTGGTGCAGGTAGTGGAACTCCCCTACACAGCTCACGCCGGCCAGCGCCATCTCGGCGTAGACGGCGCGGGCCAGCGCCAGGTAGGTCTCCGGGTCGAGCCGGGCGGCCAGCTCGTACATTCGGTCCCGCCAGGTCCAGAAGGTGCCCCGGCCCGCCTGCGTGCGGCCGCGCAGCGCCCGGTGGAACGCGTGCGAGTGGACGTTCGCCATGCCGGGCAGGGTCAGGCCCGGCAGCCGGGACGCGTCCGGCGGCGCCGGCACGCCCGGCGTGATGCGGACGAACCGCTCGTCGCGGATCTCGATGAGCACGTCCGCCGCGACGCGGTCGCCCAGCCAGGCGTGCTCGGCGTGCAGTCTCATCGGCAGGCCAGTTCCTCCAGTGTGTCGGCGAGCGCCGCGACCCCGGCGAGGCGGTCGGCCGGCTCGGCGTACTCCTGCGGCGCGTGCGACACGCCGGTCGGGTTCCGGACGAACAGCATGGCGGCCGGCATGGCGGCGGACAAGATCCCCGCGTCGTGGCCGGCGCCGGTCGGAAGGACGGGCGCGCCGCCGAGCACTCCGGCGATCCGGTCACGCAGCCCGCCGTCGAAGTCGACGGCCCGGCTGTAGGACTCCTCGGCCACGGCGACGCTCACCCCGTGCTCCCGGGCCGCCTCCTCGGCGGCCTTCCGGACGTCGTCGACCGTCGCGTGGACCGCGTCGTCGTGCGGCGCCCGTGCGTCCAGCCACGCTCGGACGGTGGACGAGATCGCGTTGACCCCGTTCGGTGTCACCTGCACCTTCCCCATTGTCGCCACAGCGTCGTGCGCCCGCGCGGCGGCCCGGGCGGCCAGCACCGCGTGCGCGAACGGCAGCATCGGGTCCCGGCGGTCGGCGAGCCGCGTGGTGCCGGCGTGGTCGCCACGGCCGGTGAAGTCGAGCCGCCAGCGGCCGTGCGGCCAGATCGCGCTCGCCACCCCGACCGGCGCCTCCAACGCTCGCCCCTGCTCGACATGCAGCTCGACGAAGCAGCCGATCCGGCCGAGCAGCGCCGGGTCCGGCCCGATCGCCCCGGGGTCGTACCCCTCGGCGGCCATCGCCTCGGCCCAGGTCGTCCCGTCGCCGTCGCGGAGCCCGCGGGCGCGCTCCGGGTCGATCACCCCGGTCAGCAGGCGCGAGCCCAGGCAGGCGACGCCGAACCGGGCGCCCTCCTCCTCGGTGAACACCGCGACCCCGACGGGCCGGGCCGGCCGTACGCCGCGCTCGTGCAACAGGTCGATCGCGGCGAGTGCGGAGACAACGCCGAGCGGGCCGTCGAACGCGCCGCCGTCCGGGACCGAGTCCAGGTGGCTGCCGGTCAGCACCGCCGTTCCCTCGGCTCCGCCGGGGTTCCACCAGGCGAACAGGTTGCCGTTGCGGTCCCGTTCGAGCGCGAGGCCGCGCCGCTCCGCCTGCTCGGCGAACCAGGCGCGGCACTCACGGTCGGCGCCCGTCCAGGAGAACCTCCGGTAACCGCCGCCGGAGACGCGCCCGACCGGCAGCAGCTCGCGCCACATTTCCTCGAAGCCCATCGCCTCTCCCATCAAGTCGCCCGCACGAGGTCCGCGCGGTGTGGCCGTCGCCGCACGCCGCCCTTCGTCACCGGCGGGGAGCCGCCGTCCGCCCGCGCTCCGCGGGACCGGACGGCGGCGGGCTCGCCGCACCCGGCCGCCGTCACCGGTACGCCCTGCCGGACGGCACCACGGCCCGTGGGGCCCGGGCGCGCCGCCCCGCCGGCCCACCGCCGTCCGGGCGGCCCGGCGAACCTTCATGCGGACGGCGGGGCGGAAGGCTCAGCGCTCCGGCATCGGGACGCGGACGCCGCGCTCGGCGGCGACCTGGGCGGCGCGGTCGTAGCCGGCGTCGACATGCCGGAGCACTCCGGTTCCGGGGTCGTTGGTCAGCACCCGCTCCAGCTTCTGCGCGGCCAGCGGCGTACCGTCGGCCACCGTCACCTGCCCGGCGTGGATCGACCGGCCGATGCCCACGCCGCCGCCGTGGTGGATCGACACCCATGAGGCACCGGACGAGGCGTTGACCAGCGCGTTCAGCAGCGGCCAGTCGGCGATCGCGTCGGAGCCGTCGGCCATGCCCTCGGTCTCCCGGTACGGCGAGGCGACGCTGCCGGAGTCGAGGTGGTCACGGCCGATCACGATCGGCGCACTGATCTCGCCGGTCTCGACGAGCCGGTTGAACTCCAGCCCGGCCCGGTCCCGCTCGCCGTACCCGAGCCAGCAGATCCGCGCCGGCAGGCCCTGGAAGTGCACCTTCTCTCCCGCCATGCGGATCCACCGGGCCAGCGGCTCGTTCTCGGGGAACAGGTCGAGGATCGCCTGGTCGGTGCGGGCGATGTCCTTCGGGTCGCCGGACAGCGCCGCCCAGCGGAACGGGCCCTTGCCCTCGCAGAACAGCGGGCGGATGTAGGCGGGCACGAAACCGGGGAAGTCGAACGCGCGGGCGTACCCGGCGAGCCTCGCCTCGCCGCGGATGGAGTTGCCGTAGTCGAAGACCTCGGCGCCGGTGTCCTGGAAGCCGACCATCGCCTCGACGTGCACCGCCATCGACTCGCGCGCCCGCCGGACGAACCCCTCCTGGTCCTTGGCCCGCTCAGCGGCCATGTCCTCGAACGCGATGCCCAGCGGCAGGTACATCTGCGGGTCGTGCGCCGAGGTCTGGTCGGTGACGATGTCGACCGGCGCGCCCATCGCCAGCAGCCGCGGCACGACGTCGGCGGCGTTGCCGAGCAGCCCGATCGACAGCGGCCGCCGCTGCGCGCGGGCCTCCTCGGCCAGCCGCAGCGCCTCGTCCAGGCCGTCGACGCGCATGTCGCAGTAGCGGTGCTCGACCCGCCGGTCGATGCGGGACGGGTCGCACTCGACACAGATCGCCACGCCGCCGTTCATCGTCACGGCGAGCGGCTGCGCGCCGCCCATGCCGCCGAGCCCGGCGGTCAGCGTGAGCGTGCCGGCGAGCGAGCCCCCGAACCGTTTGGCGGCGACGGCCGCGAACGTCTCGTACGTGCCCTGCAGGATGCCCTGGGTGCCGATGTAGATCCACGACCCGGCCGTCATCTGGCCGAACATCGTCAGGCCGAGCGACTCCAGGCGGCGGAACTCCTCCCACGTCGCCCACTGCGGCACGAGGTTGGAGTTGGCGATCAGCACGCGGGGCGCCCACTCGTGCGTGCGCAGCACCCCGACCGGCTTGCCCGACTGCACCAGCAGCGTCTCGTCCGCCTCCAGGTCGCGCAGCGTACGGACCATCGCATCGAAGGCGTCCCAGGAGCGGGCCGCGCGGCCGGAACCGCCGTAGACGACCAGCTCGTCTGGGTGCTCGGCCACCTCGGGATCGAGGTTGTTCATGAGCATGCGCAGGGCGGCCTCCTGCTGCCAGCCCTTGGCGCTGAGCGTCGTGCCGCGCGGCGCGCGGACGGGGCGAGGACCCATGGTTTGCCTCCTTACGGGCTGGGCCGGGACAACGGTCAGGACAGCGGTCCGGTGATGGATTCGGCGGCGGCGACGAGCGTGCCGTCGCGGACCAGGTCGACGGCGGTGGCGATCTCCGGCGCCATGGAGCGGTCGGGACCGGGGCCGGCCACCCGGGCGCGCAGCGCGGCGACGACGGCGCCGGTGGCCGGGCCGGGCCGCAGCGGGGCGCGCAGGTCGAGCGCGCGGGCGGCGGTGAGGATCTCCACCGCCACCACCCGGACGAGCCCGTCGACGGCGCGGCGCAGCTTGCGGGCCGCGGCCCAGCCCATCGACACGTGGTCCTCCTGCATCGCCGAGCTGGGGATCGAGTCGACGGACGCGGGCACGGCCAGCCGCTTGAGCTCCGACACGATGCCGGCCTGCGTGTACTGGGCGATCATGTGGCCGGAGTCGACGCCCGGGTCGTCGGCGAGGAACGCGGGCAGCCCGTGCGAGCGGGCGACGTCGAGCATACGGTCGGTGCGCCGCTCGGAGATCGAGGCGAGGTCGGCGACCGCGATGGCGAGGAAGTCGAGCACGTACGCGACGGGCGCGCCGTGGAAGTTGCCGTTCGACTCGACCCGGCCGTCCGGCAGCACCACCGGGTTGTCGATCGCGGCGGCCAGCTCGCGCGACGCGACCAGCGCGGCGTGGTCGAGGGTGTCGCGGGCGGCGCCGTGCACCTGCGGCGAGCAGCGCAGCGAGTAGGCGTCCTGCACACGCGTGCAGTCGGGGCCGCGGTGCGACTCCATGATCGAGGAGTCGGCGAGCAGGGCGCGCAGGTTCGCGGCGCTGACGGACTGGCCGGGGTGCGGGCGCAGCTCCTGCAGGTCGGCGGCGAAGACCCGGTCGGTGCCGAGCTGCGCCTCGACGCTCATCGCGGCGGCGACATCGGCGGCCTTGAGGACCCGCCGCAGGTCCTGGATCGCCAGGACCAGCATCCCGAGCATGCCGTCGGTGCCGTTCAGCAGGGCCAGGCCCTCCTTGGCCACCAGCCGCAGCGGCTCGATGCCGGCCTCGGCCAGCACCTCGGCGGCCGGGCGCAGGCGGCCGCCGGCGTCGCGGACCTCGCCCTCGCCGATCAGGGCCAGCGCGACGTGCGACAGCGGGGCCAGGTCGCCGGAGCAGCCCAGGCTGCCGTACTCGTGCACCACCGGGGTGATCCCGGCGTTGAGCAGCGCGGCCAGCGTCTCGGCGGTCACCGGGCGGACGCCGGTACGCCCGGTCGCGAGCGTGCTCAGCCGCAGCAGCATCATCGCCCGGACGACCTCGGGCTCCACCTCGGGGCCCGAGCCGGCCGCGTGCGAGCGCACGATGTTGAGCTGCAGGCGGGCGCGCATGTCCTCGGGGATGTGCCGGGTGGCCAGCGCGCCGAACCCGGTCGAGATGCCGTACGCGGGCGTCGGCCGGGCCGCCAGCTCGTCCACGTGCGCCCGGGCCGCCGCCATCGCCTTGCGCGCATCGTCGGTGAGCGACACCCTGGCACCGTGGCGGGCCACGGCCACGACCTGGTCGAAGTCGAGCGGCCCTACCCCGACGTCGACTCCTGTCCCGATGCTGCTGTCCATACCCCTATTGCACTCGACCGGTTCGAGTGGCGCGGACCGCGCCCGTCCGGTTGTGTCTGACATGCGAGACACTGGAGGTGGAGTGGAGGCGCGAAATGGCCGGTGACCAGGTGCCCGCCGCCCGCCGGGCGCTGGCCGTGCTGCGGCTGCTGGCGTCGTCGGCGCGGCCGCTCGCCGCCTCCGCCATCGCCCGCGAGCTCGGCCTGCCCCGCTCCAGCACCTACCATCTGCTCGCCGCGATGGCCGAGGACGGCTTCGTCACCTACCTGCCGGAGGACCGGCTGTGGGGGCTCGGCGTGACGGCGTTCGAGATCGGCTCGGCCTACCTACGGCAGGGGCCGCTGGAGCGCCTGGCCCGGCCGCTGCTCGTCCGGCTCGCCGGCCGGCTCGGCGAGATCGTGCAACTCGGCGTGCTGCACGGGCCCGAGACCCTGTATCTGCTGAAGGAGCAGCCGCTGCGGCACGCGACGCTGGTGACCGACGTCGGGGTACGGCTGCCGGCGTACCTGACCGCCAGCGGCCGGTCGATGCTGGCCCATCTGCCCGCGGCGCAGGTGCGGGCACTGTTCCCCGGCGAGTTCGTCGACCGGACCGGCGCGGGCCCGCGATCGCTGCGCGAGTTGCGCCGCCTGCTCGCCGAAGACGCCCGGCGCGGCTGGGCGATGGAGGACGAGCACGTCACGAAGGGCTTCGCCAGCATCGCGGCGTGCAGCTTCGACCACGTGGGCCGGCCCGCCGCCGCGATCACCGTGACCTTCCGCCGCGAGACGCGAACGCCGGACGAGTGGCCGGAGATCGCCGCGCGGGTCCGCGAGGCGTCCGCCGAGCTCACCCGCCGCCTGTCCGGCCACGCCCCATGATGACGTCGTGCCGCCGTCGCCCCGCCCGATCGCCGGGAGGAATCGGGCGGGCATCGTGCGGGCGGCCCCCCTGACCGCGGTCAGGCGTTGCGTGTGATCGCGAACATGTAGCAGCCCCAGGCGATGTTGCGGCTGTGGATCTGGGCGACGCCCGGCTGAGCGAGCATGTCGGCGATCACGCTCTCCGGGTCCGTGCCGTCATGGGTCCTCGTCGCGTCGTGGATCCAGCCCCGTTCGTCGTACGCTCGCAGGACCTGCGGACGGCCAAACCAGTCCGCGGGGTACCGGTCGATCCGGTCCGGTCCCGCGCACCGGTCGGCGTGCGCGAGGACCGCGCCGATCTCGCGGTAGGGGCTGTCCGCGGGGATCGGCGGCTCATAACCGAAGAGGATCAGTTCCTCACCGGGCCTGGCGTTCCGCAGGCAGCACCGCAGCGGGTCGCCGCCCTCGGCGACGAGGTGCACCGCGGGATTGCCCGACGCGTCGGCACCGCCCGCACGCACGCCGTCCAACACGTCGTCCGGGATCGTACGGATGAGGAATCCGGTGGTCTCGATGGTGGTCATGCGTCCAGCGTTGCCGTCCTGCCCTGCTCATGCTGGCAAGGATGCGACGTCAGGTTCGGCCGGGCACCGGGCCCTGCCGGGCGGTCCGGCCCCGAAACGAACCGTCCCGGCCCCGAAACGGTCAGCCGGCCAGCCCGGCCTTCTTCAGCCAGTTCTTCGCCGCGGTGCTCGGGTCGTCCTTGTTGATCACGACCTGGGTCATCATGTCGAGCAGGTCCTGGGTGGTCAGCTTGGCCGACACGGCGTTGAGCGCCGCCGTGGCCGTCGCGTTGACGCCGGACTTGTAGACCAGCGGGGTGACGTTCTGCGCGCTGAACACGTGCTGCGGGTCGTCCAGCACGACGAAGTGGTTCGCCGAGATCGTCGGGTCGGTGGTGAACAGGTCGGCGGCCTGGATGGTGTTGTTCTTCAGCAGCTTGACCAGGGTGGTCTGGGCGTTCGCGTCGAACGGCTGGAACTTCTTGAACGTCAGCCCGTAGTTGGACTTCAGCCCGACGAGGCCCTGCTCGCGGGTCTTGAACTCCGACGGACCACCGATGGTGAGCTGCCCGGCCACCGGCTTGAGGTCGGCGATGGACTTCAGGTGGTACCTGCTCGCGGTCTGCGGGTTGACCGTCACCGAGTCCTTGTCCTCGGCCTGGGAGGAGTCGAGGATCGCCAGGGTGGACGGCAGTTTGGCCTTCAGCTCGGCGTTCACCTGGCCGGTGGTGACCGCCGTGCTCTTGGGGTCGACGGAGGTGGTCAGCAGCGCGCCGTTGTACTCCGGCATCACCGTGATGGCGCCGGACTTGACCTGGTCGTAGTAGACCTCGCGGCTGCCGATGTCGAACTTGCGGGTCACCTTGATGCCCTTCGCCTCCAGCGCCTGGGCGTAGATCTCGCCGAGCACCTGGCTCTCGGGGAAGTTCGCCGACCCGACGACGACGCTTCCGGCACCGCCGGCCTTGCCGCTGCTCTGGTCGAGGGGATTGCCGCCGCCCTTCTTGCTCCCGCCGCAGCCGGTGACGGCCAGGGCGATGGCCATGCCGAGGGCGGCGCCGCGGACTATCCGGATCATTTCTGGTTCCTTCCGTTGATCACGAACTGCCGGACGGGCCGCGCAGGCCCGGCGACACGATCGCCCTGCGGATGACGGCGAAGGCGAGCTGCACGGCGAGGGCGAGCAGGACGACGAGGACGGATCCCCCGACGACGGACGGGTAATCCTTGCGGGCCAGGCCGTCGACGATGTAGCGGCCGAGGCCGCCGATTCCGGCGTACGCGGCGATGGTCGCGGTGGCGACGACCTGGATGGCCGCGGTGCGCAGGCCGAGCAGGATGAGCGGCATCGCCACCGGGATCTCGGTCTTGAGCAGGATGCCGGGGCCCTTCATGCCCATGCCGCGGGCGGCGTCCTTGATGTCGGCATCGACGCCGCGGATGCCCTCGAACGTGTTGACGAGGATCGGCGGAATCGCCAGCGCGATCAACGGGATGATCACCGGCGTGAGGCCGATCGACGTGACGGTGACCACCAGCAGGAGCAGGCCCAGGGTGGGCACGGCGCGGGCGAGGTTGGCCAGGCCGGCGACGGCGAACGTGCCGCGCCCGGTGTGGCCCACGAGAGCGCCGATCGGCAGCGCGATCAACGCGGCGATCAGCAGCGCGATGCCGCTGTACTCCAGGTGCTGCAGCAGCCGGTGCGGGATGCCGTCGCCACCGCTCCAGCGGGAGCCGGCGGTGAGCCACTGCCACGCGGCGGTCACCTGGTCGGACAGGTTCATGCGGCGGCTCCTCTCCGGCTGCGGGACCACGGCGTGAGCAGGCGCTGGGCGAGCACGAGGAGCGCGTCGCTGAGCAGCGCCAGCACGATGATCAGCACGCTGGACACGGTGATCGGCGTGGTGAAGTCGCGCGAGTAGCCGTCGATGAACAGCTGCCCGAGGCCGCCGTTGCCGATCAGCACGCCGACGCTGACGAGGCTGATGGAGGCGACGGCGGCGACGCGGGTGCCGGCGATCACGACCGGCACCGCGATCGGCAACTCGACCTGGATCAGCCGGCGCAGCGGCCCGAACCCCATCGCGGTCGCGGCCTGGCGCACCGGTTCGGGCACAGAGCGCAGCCCGTCGACGACGTTGGGCACCAGGACCGACAGGGAGAACAGCGTCAGCGGAATGATGACCGTGAAGTCGGCCCGGCCGCCGCTGCCGATACCGAAGTAGGGGATGAACAGCATGAACAGCGCCAGCGACGGCAGGCCGTACAGGACGTTCGCGACGCCCAGTGCGGGCGGGTAGAGCCAGCGCCAGCGCACCGACAGCACGCCCACCGGCAGGGCGATGACGAGCCCGAACAGGATCGGCAGCAGCGCGAGCTTCAGGTGGTGGGCGGTGAGCTGGGCCAGCTCGCCGGCGTGCGCGCCGACCCAGTCCCAGCGGACCAGCGGCTCGCCGCCTGCGGCCGACGGCAGCGCCGCGGTCGGCAGCACGGCGGCCGGCAGGGCGGCGGGCGGGGTCACCGGTCCGCCGCCTCGACCTCGTCGCCCGGCCCGGAGGGCGGGCGCCAATCGGCGGACCCGTCCTGCAGGTCGAGTTCGCGGTTGAAGCGCAGCCGCCGGAGCCCCTTCTCGCCGCCCAGGAACTCCTGGACGAAGCCCTCGGCCGGCGCGGCGAGCAGGTCGTCCGGCGTGGCGTACTGGGCGAGCACGCCGCCGGACCTGAAGACCGCGATGCGGTGCCCGAGCTTGACCGCCTCGTCGATGTCGTGCGTGACGAACGCGATCGTCTTGCGCAGCTCGGACTGCAGCCGGAGGAACTCGTCCTGCAGGTTCGCCCGCACGATCGGGTCGACCGCGCTGAACGGCTCGTCCATCAGCATGATCGGCGGATCGGCTGCAAGGGCCCGGGCGACACCGACCCGCTGCTGCTGGCCGCCGGAGAGCTGGAACGGGTAGCGCCGCGCCATCTTGGTGTCGAGCCCGACGCGCTCCATCAGCTCCATGGCCGTGGCCCGCGCCTTCTTCTTGTCCCAGCCCAGGAGGTACGGCACGGTGGCGATGTTGTCGACGACCGTGCGGTGCGGGAACAGACCGGCGTGCTGGATGACGTAGCCGATGCCGCGGCGCAGCCGGGCGGGGTCACGGGAGCGGATGTCCTCGCCGTCGATCGTGATGGTGCCGCTCGTCGGCTCGATCAGCCGGTTGATCATCCGCAGCGTCGTGGTCTTACCGCAGCCGGAGGGTCCGACGAGTACGGTGATCTCGCCGGAGGGGATCCGCAGGTCGAGGTGGTCGACGGCGACCGTCCCGTCGGCGTACCGCTTCGTCACACCGTCAAATTCGATCAAGAGTGGCTCAGCCCCTGCCGTATCCGGAAATAAAGGTCAAGATAGTGGTATGTACGCGGCGTCAGGCGGAAAAACGTGAGCGGAATCACGGTGGAGATCACCGGACATGGTCTGACCTGCGGCGTCGTGAGCACAGTGGCGCGCGACGGTGCCTTTGTCACGGTTACGACACAAGCCGTCGAACACGCCCGGAACGCCCACGACGTCGTACGCGAGGTGGCGGCCCGCAGGCCCGTGTACGGCCGGACGACCGGCGTCGGCGCCAACCGGGACGTGGCGATCGAGGACGACGACGCGCACGGGCTGCGCCTGCTGCGCAGCCACGCCGGCGGCGCCGGTCCGCTGCTGTCGGCCGAGATCGTACGGGCGATGCTCGTGGTGCGGCTCAACCAGATCGCCGCGGGCGGCTCCGGCGTCGAGCCGCGGATCCTCGGCGCGCTGGCCGAGGCGCTCAACCGGTGGCTGATTCCGCCGATCCCGGCGTACGGGGCGATCGGCACCGGCGACCTGACCGCGCTCGCCGCCACCGCGCTGTGCCTCATCGGCGAGCGGCCCTGGCAGGGCGGCGCCGCCGGCCCGCACATCGCGCTGTCGCCCGCCGACGCGCTGGCCTTCATCAGCTCGAACGCGGCGACGCTCGGCGAGGCGGCGCTGTCCTGCCGGGACGTCACCGAACTGCTGCGGGCCTCGATCCCGGTCGCCGGGCTGTCGCTGCTCGCCGTGCGCGGCTCCACCGAGCCGTTCGCCGCGCCCGTGCACGAGGCGTGCCCGCACCCGGGGCAGGCGCGGGTGGCCGCGGCGATGCGCGCCCTGCTCGACGAGACGCACGCCCCGGAGCCGGCGCGGATCCAGGACCCGTACGGCTACCGGGCGTTCCCGCAGGTGCACGGGCCCGCCGTGGACGCCGCCGAGAAGGCGGAGGGCGTGGTCACCCGGGAGATCAACGCCGCGGCGGAGAACCCGCTCGTCGACGTGCCCGGCCGCACCGTCTGGCACAACGGGAACTTCCACACCGCCTACGTCGGACTGGCGCTGGACGCCGTGCGGGCCGCGCTGTTCCAGACCGCCGCGCTGTCGGCGGCCCGGCTCGGCACCCTCGTCGAACCGGCGTTCACCGACCTGCCCGCCTTCCAGGCCGCCCCCGGGGAGCCGGGCTCGGGCATCATGATCCTGGAGTACGTCGCGCACTCGGCCATCGCCGACATCCGGCGCCTGGCCGCGCCCGCCGCCCTCGGCAGCGCCGTGTTGTCGCGCGGCGTCGAGGAGCACGCGGGCTTCGCCACCCAGTCGGCCCGCGCCACCACCGACGTGGTCACCGCGTACCGCATCGCGCTCGCGTGCGAGCTGGTCGCCGCCGTGCGGGCGCTGCGGATGCAGGGGCGCGCTCCGGCGGGCCGCCTCGGCGAGGTGTACGCGCTCGCCGCCGCGACGCTGGACCCGGCCGTCGAGGATCGCCCGCTCGACACCGACATCACCGCCGCCGCCGACCTGCTCCCCCGCGTCGCGGAGTACCCGGAGTACGGCCACGGCTAACGAAACGCACCGCGCGGGCACCGGCCGCCATCGGCACCCACCGCGCCAAGAACTCCGCCACCCACCGCGCCGGGCGGGCGTCCGCCATCGCCGGCGCGTGGCGCGCGGAAGGCCGGGGCGCCGACCGCGCCGGGTGTGCGGCGGGCTTCGTTCGGGTCACCTGGGCGGACACCTTCCCGTCGACGCGCGCTCGATGAGGCTGGGCTCGCAGACGATGCGCCGACGTCGCGGCTTGCCGTCGACGGCGCCGACGATGACCCGCACGGCCGAGTGGACGATGCCCTCGATGTCCCAGTCGACGCTGGTCAGCGGCGGGGTGAGCACCGCCGACATCGGGTGGTTGTCGAAGCCGGCGACCGACACCTCGCCCGGCACGTCGATTCCGAGCCTGCGGGTCGCGGCGTAGACGCCGTAGGCGATCGAGTCGGAGAAGCAGAACAGCGCGGTCGGCCGGCCGGGCGCGGACAGCACCTCCAGCGCCGCGTCGGTGGCGCCGGGCAGCGCCTGCGGCGAGGTGACGACGTCGACCCGGATGCCCAGCCGCTCGGCCTCGGCGTTGACGTGGACGTCGGCGGGGCGGTCGGGGGTGCTGGGCCGCGTCGAGGTGAGCACGGCGATGTGTCGGTGCCCGAGCCGGTGGAGGTGCTCCAGCGCGAGCGTGACGCCCGCGCGGTTGTCGAACACCACCTCGCCGTAGGCGTGACCGCCGCGCAGCGAGTCGCCGACCGACACCACCGGCAGGCTCTCGCCCAGCTCGGCCCAGACCGCGGCGGCCGGATCGACCGGCTGCACGATCAGGCCGTCGACGCGCTGGTCGCGCAGCTGCCGGGCGAGCGCGGTCTCGCGCTCGGGGTCGCCGGCCGCGTCGAGGATGATGGCATAGCGGTCGCGGGCCAGCAGCGCCCGGCCGATGCCGACCGCGAGCGACTGCTGCCACAGGTCTTCGAGCGAACCGCACAGCAGACCGACCATGCCGGTGCGCCCGCTGGCCAGCGCGCGGGCGATCGGGTGCGCCTCGTAGCCCAGCTCCCGGGCGACCCGCCGGACCCGCTCCTGCGTCTCCTCGGAGGTCTGGATGCCCCGCAGCGCGTAGGAGACCGCGGCCGCCGAAAGCCCGGTCGCCTTCGCCACCTCGCGGATGGTCGCCCGCTTGCGCTGCTGCTGCGCCACCCTCCAAACCCTACATAGCGGGTCTGACAAGAGTCAGCGCGAAATCCCCGTCGTCGTCGGTCCACCAACGGTCGATCCGCAGGCCGGCCGCGCCCGTCTCGGCGTCGAGGCGGTCCCGGCGGAACTTCGCCGAGATCTCCGTGCGCATCTCCTCGCCGTCCTCGAAGTCCACGTCGAGGTCGAGCGCGGGGCTCCGGACGACCTGCCGCCCGATCGAGCGCAGCCGCATCTCGATCCACTCGTCGCGCGGGTTCCAGACGACCACGTGAGCGAAGCGCTCCGGCACGAAGTCGGCGCCGAGCTCGTTGTTGATCACTCGCAGCACGTTCCGGTTGAACTCGGCGGTCACGCCGCGGGCGTCGTCGTAGGCGCGGACGAGCCGGTCCTCGTCCTTGACCAGGTCGGCGCCGAGGAGGAGGGCGTCGCCGTCGTTCATCGTGGCGCGCAGGCGGCCGAGGAACGACACGCGCTCGGCGGGGCCCATGTTGCCGATCGTGCTGCCGAGGAAGGCGATCAGGCGACGTTCCCCGCCCGGCAGCATGTGCAGGTGCCGCTCGTAGTCGGCCACGACCGGACGCACCTGCACGCCCGGATGGTCGGCCGCGATGGTGCGGGCGGCGCCCGCCAGGAAGTCCCCGCTTACGTCGACCGGGACGTACGTGCGCAGGGTTCCGGCGAGCGCGTCGAGCAGCATGCGGGTCTTCTCCCCCGACCCGGCGCCCAGCTCCATCAGCGTGCGGGCCCCGGTGGCCTCGGCGATCTCCGGCGCCCGCGCGGCGATGATCGCGCGCTCGCGGCGCGTCGGGTAGTACTCGTCCAGCCGGGTGATCTCCTCGAACAGCTCGCTGCCGCGCTCGTCGTAGAACCACTTGGCCGGCAGGGTCTTCGGCCGGGCGGTGAGGCCCTCCGCGACGTCCTGCCGCAGCGCCTTGCCGAGGTCGTCCGGGGTGAGAAAGCGGTCCATGCTGCCTCCGATTCGTTCGGTCGTGTGGTGCCGTGCCCTTCGCCGCTCGCGGTGTCGTGGCGCGCGGCACGACCGGCGGGCGGCCGCGGTTCAGGGCAAGGGCTCGACGGTCACGCCGCCGGGACCGGCGAGCACGAGGGACCGGTCCGGGACCTCCTCCCAGCCCGGATCGTCGTCGTAGGGCTCGGAGGCGATCACAACGCCGGCCGACGCCCGCTCCCCGTCATCGGGATCGGGCTGCCGCGGCACCGCGCCGCCGCCGTCGCCATCGCCGCCGTACGGGTCCGCGCCGCCGGGGCCGAGGCGCCGTACGAAGAGGGTGTCGCCCCAGGTCGTGGCGGCCAGCGAGCGCCCGTCGGCGGCCAGCAGGTTGTACCGCCCGGCCGCCAGGCCCGCGACGGTGCGCACCGCGTGCGCCAGCCCCTCGCCCAGCGAGCCGCCCGCGCGCCAGCGGGCCGCCGCGAGCGCGAACAGCAGCGCCGAGTCCACCGGCGCCCGAGCGTCCGGGATGGGCGCCAGGTCGCCCGCCAGCTCGCGGAGCTTGGCCTCCACGCAGTGGAAGCCCTCCACGAGACCGTTGTGGCTGAACAGCCGCCGGTGGTCGCGCAGCGGCTGCGCGCACGACTCGTCCACCGGGAAGCCGGGCGTCGCCGACCTGACCGCGGCCACCGCGCAGCCCGTGCGTACGACGCCCGCGACGTCGGCGAACGACACGTCCGTCCACATCGGCTGGGCGCGCCGGTAGCGGACGGGCGCGGGGCGGGAGGCGTCGTACCAGCCCGCGCCGAACCCGTCGGCGTTGAGGAGGCAGGTGCCGTTCATCCGCGGCGCGTACGACTGCGTCTCCAGCGAGTGCTCCGGCGCGTACAGCAGCTCGTGCAACGTGCGCGGCGCGCCGAGGTAGGCCAGGTGGCGGCACATCAGGCATCCCTCGCACAGCGGAACCCGGCGAAGATCTGCCGGCGGATCGGGTAATCCCAGTTGCGGAAGGTGGTACGGCAGGCCAGCGGGTGCGTCGCCCACGAGCCGCCGCGCAGCACCTTGTAGTCGGTGCCGAAGAACACCTCGGAGTACTCCTTGTACGGGAAGGCACGAAAGCCCGGATAGCCGCCGAAGTCGCTCGCGGTCCACTCCCACACGTCCCCGAGCATCTGCCGCACCCCGTACGCCGACTCACCGCCGGGGAACGAGCCCACCGGCGCGGGGCGCAGCATGCGCTGCCCGAGGTTGGCGCGTCCGGCCACGTCGTCGGGGAACCGGGGCGCGGACACGGCCGCCTTGTCCGCCATGCCTGGAAAGTCCGACCCGGCGAGGCCGCCGCCCCCCGGCAGCGCCCCGTCGCCCGGAAGCCGCCGGTTGCCCGGAAGCGCCCTGCCTTCGGCCGGCGGCCGGTGGCGGGACCGGATCCGGCCGGTGGCCGCCGCAGCGGCGTCCTCGGGCAGGCCCGGGCCGTCGGATGGCCCCCAGGGCAGGCGACGCTTGCGCCGCACGACCGGATCCCAGCTTGCGGCCTTCTCCCACTCGGCCTCGGTCGGCAGCCGCTTGCCGGCCCAGCGCGCGTACGCGTCCGCCTCGTACCAGCAGACGTGCTGCACGGGCTCGGCCGGCGGCACCGGCTCCACGCGGCCGAAGCGGCGCCTCAGCCACTGACCGCCCTCGCGGTGCCAGAACGCCGGGGCGCGCTTGCCCGACGTACACCGCCACTCCCAGCCCTCCGGCCGCCACCAGCGCGGGTCGTCGTAGCCGCCCGCCTCCATGAAGGCGAGGTAGGCGGCGTTGCTCACCGGTGCCGTGTCGATGTGGAAGGCAGGCAGGTCGACCACGTGCGCGGCGCGCTCGTTGTCGTAGGCCCACGGGTCGTCGGAGGTGCCCATGACGAACGGGCCGGCCTCGACCAGCACCTCGGGCGGCAGGTCCGGCGCTGGTGAGGCGGCGTCGTCGGCGCCCGCCGCGCCGGGCGGTTCGAGCAGCGCGGGCCCGTCCTTGCGGAGCTGATGGGTGGCCAGCATGGTCTCGTCGTGCTGGTGCTCGTGCTGGATGACCATGCCGTAGACGAAGCCGCCGCCGGCGAGCGGGCCGGTCAGCGGCACCTTCTCCAGCGAGTCGAGCACCTTGCGGCGCACGGCGCCGATGTAGGCGACGCTCTCCTTCGGGGTCAGCAGCGGCAGGGTCGGCCGTTCGGCGCGGGGGTGCTCGAACGCGTCGTACAGGTCGTCGATCTCCGGGCGCATCGGCGTCTGGCCGGCGACGGCGCGCAGCAGCCACAGCTCCTCGTAGTTGCCGACGTGCGCCAGGTCCCATACCAGCGGTGACATCAGCGGCGAGACCTGCGCGACGAGCTGCCGGTCGTCCAGCGCCTCGGTCGTCAGCCCGAAGCTCCGGTCGCGCACCGCGATCAGCTCGGCCGCGATGCGTTCCTTCAAGTCCATGTCGGATCCTCCTTGCGTGCCCCGCCGGCCGCCGCGGGCGGTCCTGGAGGCATCGTCGGGGTGACGGGCGGGCCCGGCACGCCGCCGGGGCGGGCGGTGCCGCCGGTGCCGGTGATCACGGTGGCGCATGGCATGCCCCTGGCACCGGGTGCGCCCGTGGGGTCGGGGGCACCACCGGAACCTGCACCCGCACCAGAACCGGCGCGCGCCGCCGTATCGACCTGCGCACCCGCGGCCGTGCCGGTCACCTCGTCCGCCGGACAGCGGCCGCGCTCGACGAAACGGGTGGCGTAGGCGTCGACGAGCCCGGCGAGGGCGCTTGCGCCGAGCCGGGGCAGGGCTTCGCGGGCGGCGTCGAAGCAACGGCGCGCGGCCCGGGCCAGCGCCGGGTCGCCGAGGCCGTCGCGGGCCGCCGCACGCCAGCGGTCCCGTACCGGCTCGGCGGCCTCGGCGGCGGTGTCCGCCGCCAGCGGGTCGTCGAGAAGGGCCGCGGCCACGGCGATCGGCACGGGCCAGTACGGCTCCGGCAGCGCGTCGATCATCCGGAGTTCCAGCCAGCCCTGGGGACGCACCGGCGGGAACAGCGTGGACAGGTGGTAGACCAGGTCGGACCGATCCGGGCCCCCGGTCGCCAGCCATTCGCGGAACGTCATGCCCGGTGCCGCGACCCAGCCGTCGCGGATCAGCATGACCGGGGCGTCGAGAGCGTACCTGGTCCAGGCCTCCACCGGGTCGCCGTCCTCCGGAGGCGTGGTCCGGCACGGGTCGAGCGTCTCCCAGATGAGCTGCCGCGTCGACCGTCCGCGCACCCCGGGGGAGTTGGCGAACGCGGCGACGAGGATGGGCCCCAGCGCATGCGCGAGCCGCCAGCGCCGGGCGGCGTCCTTCTCGTCCGCGCCGATGTCCAGGCAGACCTGCAGCGACGCGGTGCCGCACATCATCGCCAGGCCCGCCTCGCCGAAGTACGCGCGCATGCACCGGTACCGGCCGCTGTCGGCCTGCAGCAGCGGCGGTCGCGGGTCGGTGCCGCGTCCGTGGAGCACCAGCCCCTCGTGGGTCAGGTGGGCGGCGACGTGCGCGACGTCCTGGGCCAGCGCCGCGTGCGCCGCCGCTACGCCCGGCTGCGGGAGAGAGCTGAGTTCGAGCTGGCCGCCGGGCTCGTACGTCACCCGGCTCCCGGCGGGAAGCGGGCCGGCGGCCTCCACCAGCGCGCGCAGACGGGCGAGCGGGACGTGCCGCGCCGGTGCGTGCCGGTCGACGACGAACCATTCGGTCTCGGCGCCGACCCGGCCGGGCGGGCCGGTCTTGAAGCACACGCCGCTGACGTGCTCGTACACGTCATCGACGGTCAGAGCAGGCATGAAAGACCTCCCATCGACGCGATGTGAGGTCTTTCCCTACTGAACCGCATCAATAATCCCAGATCCCCCAACCCTCCACGAAACACGTGATGAACGTTAGGGGTCTCTAAGCCTGGTGAAACGTTTGACTGAAGCGGTACAGTGATGCGATTCAGTAAACCGTTTCAGGATCGCCGGGAGAGGGGCTGCGACGTGCGGACCGACGTCCACCAGCACCTGTGGGGCCCGGCGTTCACCGAGGCGCTGCGGTGCAGGACGCAGCCGCCCCGACTGGACGGCTGGACCCTCCACCTGGCCGGCCGGCCGCCGTACCCGATCGACCCGGCGGCCCACGACGTCGGCCGCCGGGCCCGCCGGGCGCACGACGACGGCCTCGACCGCGTGCTGGTCTCCCTGTCGTCGCCGCTCGGAATCGAGTCGCTGCCCGCGGACGAGGCGGTGCCGCTGCTCGACGCCTACCACGCGGACGCCCTCACGCTGCCCGAGCCGTTCGGCGCCTGGGCGGCCGCCGGGCTGGCCGAGATCGACCCCGCCGCGCTCGCCCGGCGGCTCGACCAGGGCTTCGTAGGCCTGCAACTGCCCGCCACCGCGCTACTCGACGCGGCGGGGTACACCCGCTGCGCCCGGCTGCTCGCCCTGCTGGAGAAACGGGACCTGCCACTGTTCATCCACCCTGGCTCCGTCCCGGTCGTCCCGGCCCCCGGCGTACCGGTCCTTGCCGGTGCACATCCCGCCGGTGCACATCCCGCCGGCGTACCTCCCGCCGG
>JBEHYF010000098.1:0-19778 GCA_048498315.1 Actinomycetota bacterium | reverse complement strand
CACAGGTTCGTACGACACACCCGTGGATCCTTCAGGCCGAATCCTTCCTCGGCGGCCCCCGCCGCCGGTGAGCGGCACCGCGGCGGGCGGCCGCACCCTGCCGCCCGCCACCCGCCCGGTCGCGACCGTCACCGTCGGTGAGGTGCGCGAAGTCGCTCCCGAACAGGCGGCCGATGCGTTAGATTCTCCCTACGTCACGATCACGGGGCGGACGCCGCCGGCGCCGCACGACGCCGAAGGACGCACGCGGAGATGAGCTCCCTCAGCCCTCCCCCCTGGCCGATCCCCCCGTCATGGCAGGCCAAGGCGACCGCGCCCCGGTCGCAGCCCGCCGACGCCGCCTCCTCGCGGATGGTCGCCGTGCTGGTGCCCGGCGGTTCGGGCGGCGAGGTCGCCGCGGCGTCCTCGATCGCCGTGACGGTGCACCGGTTGCCGAACGCGGGGCCGACCTTCACCGGCGTTCACGATCTCGCGAGCGCGGTCGACGCCGCCGCCGGAGAGGGCGCCCGGGGCGTCGTCGTGGTCGCGAACGACGCGAGCAGCGTCCCGGAGACCGCGTGGGCGCTGGAGCTGGCGTACGGGGGCGGCGCACCGGTCGTGTTCGCCGCCCCGGCCGACCTGGCCGACGCCGTCACCGTCGCGGCCGGCGCGCCGCGCGGGCTCGGTTGCGTCATCGTCGCGCGCGGCGAGATCCATTCGGCCCGGCACGTGGCGCTGGCCCAGGGCGGTGCGGCACCGCTCCTCGCCTCCCCCGTGGCAGGCCCGCTCGGCCATGTCATCGACGGCGCGCCGCGGCTGCTGTGGCGGCCGCCGCGCCGGTTCACCGTGCCGGGCCCCTACGCCGGGCGCCCGCTGCGCGTCGGCCTGCACACGATGACCCTGGGCGACGACGGCGAGCTGCTGCGCGCCGTGGCCGCCCTGTGCGACGGCCTGGTCGTCGCCGCGCCGTCGGCCGTCGTCGTGCCCGCCGCGGTGGCGGTGCCCGGGCCGCTGATGCCGATCCTGACCGAGGCGGCCGCGCGGGTGCCGGTGGTCGTGGCGGGCGGTCGCGGCGAGGGACTGCCGGCCACCGGCCTGGCCCCCGCCAAGGCGCGCGTGCTCATGCACCTGCTGCTGGACGCCGGCCGCGACCGCGACGGCGTCCTCGCCGCGTTCGCCGACCTGGACCGCGACGAGGCGGGGCGCACCTGACCCGTCCCCGCCGGCTGGACGAACCACCGGCCCGCGGCCGTGCGGCTTGCCGTTTCCCGGGCCGATCCGGGTCACAAGATCACCTAAAGGCCGGTTCCGTGATCGCCTCGGCCGGGCAGGTGCACCGTCGGCCGGGCCGGTGGCCGCCGTGGACGGCGGCCCGCACCGGCATCCGCGCCGGCACCATGACGCCGGCCGCGGCGCGGCACATCACGGCGACCGACCGGGGCGAGGGTCGTCCGGCAGCGATGCCCTGAGCACCTGGCGCGCCTCCGCGAGCGACGGCCCGTACCACTCCAGGTGGCGCCCGCTGACCAGCGCCACCGGCAGACCCGGGAACTCCTCCGGGCCGTCGGTGGCGCTGAAGGAGTACGGCTCGTCCGGCAGTACGACCAGGCCGGGACGACGCCGGCGGATGTCCTCGACCGGCACCTTCGGGTACCGCTCGGCGGCCCGCGCGTAGACGTTGGCGACGCCGAGCCGGGCCAGCAGGTCGCCGGCGAACGTGTCGTGCCCGAGCACCATCCACGGGCGCCGCCAGATCGGCACCGCGGCCGTGACGAACGGCGGCGGCGGCGCGGCGAGCACGTCCGCCCAGACGGCGCGGGCCCGGCTCAGCCACGGTGGCCGGTCCAGCCCGCAGGCGGCGAGCATCCGGGCCAGGCCGGTGAGCGCCTCCGGCAGCGTGCGGATGACGGTGAGCCACACGGAGAGCCCCGCCCTGCGGAGTGCGTCGACGTCCGCCGGGCGGTTCTCCTCGAAGTTGGCCAGCACGAGGTCGGGCGCCAGCGCCACGATGCGGTCCACGTCGGGGTTCTTGGTGCCGCCGACGCGGACGACGTCGAGACCGGCCGGGTGCGTGCACCAGTCGGTCGCGCCCACGAGCAGCTCCCGTGCGGTCTCGGCGACCGCCTCGGTGAGCGACGGCACGAGCGACACCACCCGCCGCACGCCTCCCGGCGGCGCCCGGAACGGCACCCCGGCGTCGTCCGTCATAGGCGGCGTGGACGCGCCGCGCGGCCGGCCGCCCATCAGGACACCGGTCCCTCCAGCGCTGCCATGAACTCCTCCGGAGTCATCAGGCCGGGCGGCAGGCCCTCACGGGCCATGCGGTTGGCGAGGCGGCACAGCAGCTCGTTCACCGGCGTCGGCACCCCGTGCTCGCGGCCGAGCAGGACGATCTCCCCGTTGAGGTAGTCCGCCTCGATCGTGCCGGTGCCGCGGCACAGGCTCTGCAGGGACGAACTGCCCGGGTGCGCCTCGCCGCGCACCGGCCGGACCTGCGACATGACGCTGACGCCGTCGGCCGCGGCGATGCCGGCGGCGCGCAGGCAGGCCGCGCCCTCATCGCGGGCCAGCCGCGCGATCTGCGCGCCGTGCTCGCCGCGCCCGACGACCACCTCCACGGCGTTGCCGAGGTTGGTCAGCAGCTTGCCGTACTTGTAGCGCATGATGTCGGGCCGCGCCTCGGACGCGAACGTCGCGCCGGCGAACGCCGCGACGATCGACTCGGCCGTCTCGTCCACGCCGCCCGGGTACCGGCCGACGTCGAGCCGGCCGCTCTGCGGCCCCATGTACGCCCGCACGGTGCCCGGTTCGAGGAACGCCGCCGGCAGCAGCACGCAGATGCCGTACACCCGGGCGAACCTGCGCAGGGCCAGGCGCTCGTTCACCACCCCGTTCTGCGCGCAGGCCACGACGATGTCCGGCGGAGCGGCGGCCGACAGGTCCGCCAGGGCCGCGACCGTGTCCTGCGTCTTCATCGCCAGCAGCACGACGTCGCCCGGCCGCAGCTCCACCGCCGACGGGTGGCCGGCGACCGGAACCCGCAGCGTCACCTCCTCGTCCGGCGTGCAGAGGCGCAGGCCCCGGTCGCGGATCGCCTCATAGTGCGCGCCGCGCGCGATCAGCGTGACGTCGTGCCCCTGCTGGCACAGCCGGGCTCCGATGACGCCGCCGACCGCGCCGGCCCCGTAGATCACGAACCTCATGCGCCGCTCACACGTCGGTGACGTGCAGGCCGGCGTGCGCCTTGTACCGCCGGTTGATGGAGATCAGGTTCGCGGTGAACGCCTCGACCTGGTGGGCGTTGCGCAGCCGCCCACCGTACACGCCACGCATGCCGGCGATGCGGCTCGCCAGCGCCTGCACCGTGTCGGTGGCCTGCCGGTCGTCGCCGAGCACCAGCACGTCGAGGTCGACCTCGTCCACCTCCGAATCGAGCAGCACGACCGCGGACACGTGGTGGAACGCCGCGACCACGGTGCTGCCGGTGAGCACGGCGGCCGCCTGCTGCGCGGCGCTGCCCTCCTCGACCGGCAGCGGGTACGCGCCCTGCTTGTCGAAGCCGAGCGGGTTCACGCAGTCGATCACGATCTTGCCAGCGAGGTCGTCGCGCAGCGACTCCAGGAGCGCCTTGTGGCCGTCCCACGGCACCGCCACGATCACCACGTCGGCGATGCGGGCGACCTCGGCGTTCTCCGCGCCCCGGGCCGGCAGCCCGTCGCCCAGGCTCGCGGCCGCCTGCCGCGCCCGCTCGGCGTTCCGGGAACCGATGAGTACCTCGTGTCCGGCCATGGCGAACCTGCGCGCCAGGCCCTTGCCCTGGTCGCCCGTGCCGCCGAGGATGCCGATGGAAAGACCGCTGACGTCCGGCGCGTCACCCTGCACAGTGCTCATGACCCGATCCTGCCAGGGACGGCCGGACCGGTCCGCGCCGGGCGGCCATCGCGGCGCCGGCGATGCCGGCGTCGTGCGGCCCGGCCGAGACCACGGGCGTCGCGGGCGAAGCCCCAGCCGCGACGCCCTCGACGTGGAGGCGTACGACGACCGGCGAGACGCGCTGTGCCGCCGGGCGGTGCTCCCGAGGGTGCGGGCATCCTCGCGACCCACCGGGGCGAGGCCCGAGGCCGGCACCCCGTGATCCCGGTTCCCCGCCATCTCCGCCGCACACGCGCCCCCGTGCCACGCTTTCCGAGCGCCCGCCGGACGCGCCGCGCGTGCGGCACCATAGGGCCATGAACGCGAGTCAGGTGCTCGCCCTGCGCGGGCTGCTCTCGACGACCGGCTGGCCCGAGCGCACCCGGGAGTTCGCCTGGGCGCTGCGCTCGTCCGCCCGCACCCCCGGCGGTCTCCTGCTCGTCGGGCCGCCCGACGACGAGCCGTGGCACCTGGCGGCGCACCTCGACGACGAGAGCCGCCTCGGAGGCCTGCCGGAGCTGTCCCCGACGCTCGTGCGCTGGAACCCGCCGCCCGGCGCGCCGAAACACCTGTCCGTCGGGCTCGATCGCCTGGAGGCCGCCCGGCGTGGCGAAGCCCTCGTCGTCGTGTCGGAGACCGCCGCCCCGGCGCCGCTGCTCGAACGGGTCGACGACGCTCGCCGCGTCGGCGCGACGATCTTCGCCCTCGACGGCGGCGACACGGAGCTGGAGGGGCTGGCGCACGAGGCGCTGACCGTACCGGCCGACGATCCCCTCGTCTCGTTCGAGGTCGCCCAGCACCTCGTCAGCGCCGCCGCCGGCGAGCCGCAGCGCCGCCGCGGCCTGCGCGACCGCCTCGCCCGCCTCGTCGACACCATCACCGGTCCCGCGACCACCTGACCCGCGGCGCGGACGACCGGACGGCACGGCGCGGGCCGGGCCCGCACGACGCGGCACGCGCGGGGCGCAGCACAGGCCGCGGGAGGCGCACGCGCGCGGCCGAGCGCCCGCACCGGCACGTCGGCAGGCGGCGCGCGGGCGTCGCACAGGCCGCGCGGGATGGCGGTATCGACGTGGCCGTGTCCGGTCATGCCGTCCGCGGCATGCCGATCGCGGCGTCCGGGCGGCCACGGAGGGCAACTACACTCCAGGACCATGACGCAGCTCCGTCCCGGCCGCATATCTCCGATCCGCAAGGTGCCCGCGGACATCCCCCGGCCGGAGTACGTCGGCAAGAAGGTCCCGCGCACCGGCGAGCCCGACGTCAAGACCCCTGAGATCATCGAGAAGATGCGGGTGGCGGGGCGCATCGCCGCGCAGGCCCTCGAAGAGGTCGGCAAGCACATCAAGCCGGGCGTCACGACCGACGAGCTCGACCGCATCGGCCACGAGTTCATGCTCGACCACGGCGCCTACCCGTCGACCCTCGGCTACCGCGGCTTCCCCAAGTCGCTGTGCACCTCGCTCAACGAGGTGATCTGCCATGGCATCCCGGACGACACGGTCGTGCGCGAGGGCGACATCATCAACATCGACATCACCGCGTTCAAGGACGGCGTGCACGGTGACACCGACGCCACCTTCCTCGTCGGCGAGGTCGACGAGGAGTCGCGGCTGCTGGTCGAGCGCACCCGCGAGGCGATGATGCGCGGCATCAGAGCGGTCAAGCCGGGCCGACGGCTCAACGTCATCGGCCGCGTCATCGAGTCGTACGCCAAGCGGTTCGGGTACGGCGTGGTGCGCGACTTCACCGGCCACGGGATCGGCACGACCTTCCACTCCGGGCTGATCGTGCCGCACTACGACGACCCGCACGCCGACACCGTCATCGAACCCGGCATGACGTTCACGATCGAGCCGATGCTGACGCTCGGCACCATTGACTACGAGATCTGGCCCGATCACTGGACCGTCGTGACCAAGGACCGCAAGCGCACCGCCCAGTTCGAGCACACGATCCTCGTCACCGACACCGGCGCGGAGATCCTCACCCTGACCGGAAAAAACTAGGCCCGGACAGCGCCTGCACGAGCGCCGCGTGCTTGTCCCGCATCCGGGCCGCGCGCCAAGCCCGCCAGGACGCGGGGATCGCGTTCACCGGCGATCAGCGCCTCGACCATGTCCCGGACCGAGACGGTATCGATGCGGGAGGCGACGACGCTCACCTTGGTCAACGCGTCCTCCAGCAGCTTTTCCAGCCGCGAGTAGTGCCGGTCCGCTCGGCCGTCAAATCCAGCCGCATCCGCGTGTAATCCCGCAGAACCCGGATCTGGGCCGGCGGCACGAACGAAGGCCGCAGCAGCCCTTTTTCGGTCAGCTTGGCCAGCCAGACCGCGTCCAGCTTGTCGGTTTTCGGGCGGCCGGGGACGTTCTTGACATCGCGGGCGTTGACCAGCTGCACCCGAAGCCCCCGCGCCTCCAGCACGTAAAAGAAGATCCGCCAGTAATCGGAGGTCGATTCGACCGTGACGACCTCCACCCCCGTGGCATGCCAGATGGTCGCCCAACTCCACCACCGCGCCTGTGGTCGCCCTCCACATCCCACACCCTGGTGACCCGCCGGCCTGGGTGCTCGGAGTGTGGAAGGCGGGTGCACACCTTCCCCGCCCCCTTGGCCACATCGATCGCGCAGACCCGCTCAACGATCTGCTCGTACTCCTCGTCCGGGATCTCCTCCGGCACGCTGGCCACACCCACCACCCTTCACCAGCGCCGACAACGCGGCCGCCCGCGGGGCCTCGGTCGGGAACCGAAATTCTGACCGGCGTGCTCGAAGCACAGACAGCGACCCTTCAGGTCGAAGCCCCAGCGCCAAACTGCCCTACGAGATGAAACCCCCAAGAAGGAAGACGGCGTCAGCGAGCGACCCGCCCCCCGTTTCACGTCCACATGGCGTCCACCGCAGGGATATCCGGAACTGCCCTGAGACCGGCCGTGACGTGCGCAGGCGGTGACCGGCCGGAGCCGGACGGCGCCGGCGAAACGACCCGTCCGTGCCAGTGCCCGTGACGTCCGCCCGGCGATGTCCGGAGCCGCCTGACCGCGTGCCGTGATCGCGCCCGGCCGTCCGGGCCGGGTCGCCACTTCGGTGAACGGCTGCGGAACCTTCTTCGGCATGGCATCGTCTATTGTGCGACGATGATCGCTCCGATACGGCGTTCGCCACCGCATGCGATCATTGTCGTCTTCGCGGAACTCGACGGATGCGGGATGCCTGACGGGAGCGAGCGGTGAGCACGGGAATCGACGTCCGTCCCGACACGTGGGTCCGGTCCGGGAACGGGATGATCGCCGCCTCCGACACGCTGGCGTCCGCGGTCGACACCCTGTGCGACGGGCTGTCCTCGGCGGGCGCCTGCTGGGGCTCCGACGACATCGGCCGGGCGTTCTTCAACGGCGACGGCAAGACACCGGGCTTCGGCAAGATGCGCGACGCGCTGCTGGCCGACCTGGCGGACATGGTGAACCTGCTGCGCGGCACCGGCGGAATGCTGATCATTTCGGGCCGCACTTACGCCGTCGCCGAAGAGGCCAGCACGATCGGCTCGGCCCTGCCGCCCGGAGCGAGCCAGGGCGCGCTCGCCCAGGACGACCCGTACCGGCTGCCGGACGTGGCCGGCCACCTGGTGGAGTCCGACCCGCCGCCGTCGGAGTTCATGCAGATCCTCGGCTTCCTCGAGTCGCTCGTCGCGGGCTGCCAGTGGCCGGACGGCAACATGGCCTCGCTGGCGTCGATGCGGGACGCGCTGCGTGACGCGGCGACCTCCATCGACTCGGTCGCGCGTGACGTCGACGGCCACAGCCGTACCGTGACCGACAACAACGCCGGCGACGCCACGCAGAAGTTCGCCTCGTTCGCCGCGGCCCTCCAGGGCGGCGGCGACGAGGGCGGCCTGGCGTGGCTGGCGGACGCCTGCCGGAACGTGGCCGGCGCGGTCGACACGCTGATCAAGCAGAAGAACGCCGCGCGGATGCAGTTCGAGCTCTCGCTGGCGTTCCTGGCCGCCACGTGGGCGGTCGCGCTGGCCGCGTCGTGGATCAGCGCCGGCACCTCGGTCGCCGCGGCCACCGCGACGACCGAGGCCGAAGGGCTCGCGCTGCGGGCCTTCCTGATGAACGTCGCCAAGTCGGTGCTGGCCGGCATGTGGTTCGGCGGCGGCCTGGACGCCATCGGCCAGTACTCCCGGATCCACGAGGGGCTGCAGAAGGGCTTCAACGCCGGCGAGCTGGTCAAGGCCACCGCGGAGGGCGGCATCGCGGGCGGCGTGATGGGCGGCGCCGCCGGCTGGGTGGGGATGCGCGGCAACCGGCTGACCACCGCCCTGTCGGAATGGATGGGGGCCAGCGGCGCCAAGGGCGCCGCCTCGCGGTTCCTGTTCAACGGCGTCACGGCCACCGCCGGGAACGTCGCCGCGCAGGCGGCGGTCGACCACGGGCACGTCGACCTGACCCAGGCCGCCGAGTTCGGGTTCGGCATGGCCGGTCTCGAAGGCGCCAAGGAGGCCGGCAAGCACGCCGCCTCGTACTTCCGCGGCGACGCCTCGGCTCCGGGCGATCCAGGCCTGAACCCATCCGTCCCCCGGACCGACCTGGCCGGCACCGTTCCCGACCTGAACGGCGGAGACCACACTCCGGCCCGAACCGGCGATCACCCGCCGGGCCACCCCTACGGCGACACGACGTCACGGCCGACCGGCACCGACACGACCAACCGCGATACGGCCGTCATCCCGACAGGCGGCGACCCCGTCGAGGGCCCGCGCCCCGACCCGACCGCCCTCGCCGGCGACACCGCCGGCCTTGGTGACCGTGCCGGCGGCGCCCCGGCCGGTCCCACCGTGCCGGTGGACCGTCCGGCCGATCCTCCCGCGGCGAGCCCGCCCAGGGACGACCGGTACGTCGGCGTCGTGAACGACCACCCGGAAGCAACCCCTCCGGCCGTGGAACAGCCAGCCGGTCGCCCGCCTGCGCAGGGCGAGGGCCCCGTGCGGGTTGGGGAGCCCACATCGGGCGGGAATCGGCCTAGTGTCGCCGACATCCTGAGCGGCAAGACATCGGCCACCTCGCACGAACGGAGCTCGGAGAGTGGCGGCCACGCCGGGGGCGAACCCGATTCAAAGGGTGGCTGGCCGACGGTGGAACCGACCGGCTCAAGCACCACGGGCCCCGTTCACGAGACACCGTCCCAGCATGAGGAAGGCGCCACACCGGGCGCGGCCCACGACGCCGGTTACCAGCACTCGACAGGATCCCATCAGGCAGAACCGCCGGTGGGTGTCGCATACGAGGCACCCGGACGGCCGTCGGACGTGCCGGGGACGGCCCATGAGGGATCGTCGAGTCCGTTCCAGATTCTCGCCGACCCCGGGCTTTCGGGCGACGGTTACGCGGCTCCCGGGCTCTGGGGCAAGTACGGGGCCTCCGGCGCGCTGATCAAGAACACCGATGCCGCGGGCACCGAGCGGTTCCTCATCGTCCAGCGGGGGCCGGAAGTCTCCTCCAATGTGGGTAAGTGGCAGCTGCCCGGTGGGGCTCTGGACAGCCACGAGACCCCGGCCCAAGGTGCTGCCCGCGAAATCAGCGAAGAGCTGGGCGTTGGCCAGGACTATCTCGACACGCTGTCTCTCGCGGGATCCCATGTGGTGGAGACACCGAGCGGCTGGACCTACACCACCCTGGCCGCGGAGGCGCCGGAGATGTTCGATCCGCGCGTCGACGGCACCGAGACCGGTAACGCGAAGTGGGTGACCGCTCAGGAACTGCACGACATGGCCGCCGCCGGTCAGCTGCATCCCGCGCTCGCGAAAAGCCTTCCAGACGTGATGGCGCTGTTCGACAAGCCCGTCCAACCCGCCTCCGCCCCTCATGCGTTGCCGTCTCACGACGGCGGGCAGGCGCCGGAGCCGCAATCATCCGACGGGGCGCCGGCGCCCTCACATGGCGGTGCGCCGCATGAGACGTCGGCCAAGCCGCACGAGCCGGCGGTGATGCGGGATTACACGAAGATCGGCGGGCCGACGGGGAGCAACGTCGGCGGGCGGTATCTGGATCCGACGGGGAAGGAATGGTACGTCAAGGCTCCCGCGTCTGATCTCCATGCAATGAACGAGGTTCTGGCAAACGATTTGTACCGCGCCGCGGGCGTGTCGGTCCCCGAGGTGAAGCTGCTGGACCTTGATGGCAATTTTGGCGCGAAGCATCTGGGCGTCCAGTCCGCGATTGTCGACGGTTCCCAGAACTTGGGCGCCCACCTCGACGATCCGGCGTATCTGAATGAATTGCATGAGAATTTCGCCGTGGACGCCTGGTTGGCCAACTGGGATATCGTGGGTTTGACATATGACAATATAATAGAGACTGATTCGGGTCTCTTGCGGATTGATGCCGGCGGCTCACTGTTGTTCCGGGCTCAGGGCGGCCCGAAGGGTGATTTGTTCACTGACACGGTCGGCGAAATCGAAACTCTTCGCAATCCGTATATCAACCCACAGTCCGCGAAGGTGTTCGAGGGGGTGACAGAGGCTCATATTCGTGCTGGCGTGGCGAAGATTCAGGCCATCAGCGAGCATCAGATCGACCAACTGGTGGACCGGCACCATTTCTCTCCGGATGACGCGGCGTATTTGAAGGAAAAGCTCAAGGCCCGCCGGAACGACCTGATCGCCCGGTACGGGGAACCAAAACCCGTCGACTTCCACCCGGCGGACGCCCCGACGACGAAACTCGACCAGTCCCACGACGGTCCGGCCGCGCCCACCAAACCACCCGCCGTCCACGCCAAGCCGCCGGAACCCTCGAGCGCACACGTGGCAACGGTGGACGATGGGGCCAACGATCCGTTGCCGGTGAAGCCGTCGGAGATCACCAAGGCACTGAGCGGTGCCGACTGGCCACCCACCGAACCACACACCACACCGGCAGCTCCGACTGCACACGACCCATGGCCGGCGGAACCATCGGAGATCACCAAGGCACTGAGCGGTGCCGACTGGCCACCCACCGAACCACACACCACACCGGCAGCTCCGACTGCACACGACCCATGGCCGGCGGAACCATCGGAGATCACCAAGGCACTGAGCGGTGCCGACTGGCCACCCACCGAACCACACACCACACCGGCAGCTCCGACTGCACACGACCCGTCGCAGGCTTCGCAGCAGCAGCCGCTTGATTCTCCTTCGAGCATGGAGAACACGCCGACACAGCCATTGTCGGAGCACCTGTCGCCGCCGACCGGCCCGCCGACCCCGCACGGCGTTCCGGAACATGCCGTGACCGACGACCCCGATTATCGCGTACCGACGCCGTTCGGTGATGCGACGGCCGATCCGCCCATCGACGCTTTGCAGGTGCCCCCGAGTTATGGGAATCAAGTATGGGATGACGTAATAACAAACCTTTCTCCCGAACACGAGGCGACAATCAAGACCTACACAAATTGGGGTTACCGGGAAATCAACGAGCACCTGCGATCCGGAAACCCACCAGACTCCATCCCTCATGTGATCCGAATACAGATCGAGAGGTTGGCTGAGGTCGCCAGAATGCGGCCCACACCGAGGGACATCGATGTCGTCCGCGGAGTCGACAGCAACGCTTTCAGCGTTCCCATGAGGAAGCTGAAAGGCACGGTGCAAACGGACGCCGGCTTCATGTCGACCAGCCTCGGCGATAAACCGGCCTTCGACTTCAAGGACGTGATTCTCCATCTGCGCGTGCCAGCCGGAACGCCGGCGGTCTATCTGGAGCGGATCAGTCAGCATAAGGGCGAGCACGAACTTCTCCTCATTCACGGTCGCCGATGGCTCCCCACCGAGGTGGAAATCAGAAAGGATAAGTGGGGCGTTAAAACGTACCACGTCTATGGTAAAATTCTACCCGACGAGTGAAGGGTGTAGCAGGTGTCACTGAAGGACGAGCCCAAGTTCGAGACCGTCTGGGCGCCCGAGTCCTATGCGGACACGACCGAGTCGGCGATCCGGTTCGTTCCGGTGCTCAAAGACGCCGCGGTCATGGGCTATCTCTGGGCTGCGGTGACCGATGACGCGGCGGACTACGTCCCTCGTGAGGACGCGGATGCCGATGGCTTCAACGTCAGCGTCGAGTGGGTTCAGAGGCTGCGATGGGCAAAGGCCAATGGGCTGTCGCCCCTCCAGTTGCTGCGGCACTGGGCCGGCCTGCCCGAAGATCCTCGGGCAGGCCGCATCGAGCCCGACTCCGAACAGGAGGTCCCGAGCCTGCAGGCTCTCGAGGAACTCGCCGAGCAGTAGGCGCCTGGAGGCGTCGGCAGCCCGGCCGCGCTGTCCGACCACCGGCTCTTGGCCGTGAGCCGGTCCGGCACGCTCTGCCACATCCGCCGGATGGTGCCTGAGCCGGTCCGCGGGCGCGACGGCGGTGCCGCGTGTCCGCGGCGACCGCTCCACGCTGGCGGGTTTCGGTGAACGGCGGTGGTTTTCCGCGAACGCGGGGTACGTACCGCGCCGTGGCGGACAAGCTCGGCACGGACCGGAAGAAGCGCGACGCGAGCCGTACGCCGGAGCCCGTGCCGCCTGAAGGGCCGCTCCCCCGCGGCGAGGACGACACGTTCGTCATCCAGGAGCACCATGCCCGCCGGCTGCACTGGGACTTCCGGCTCGAACGCGACGGCGTTCTCGTCTCCTGGGCGCTGCCGAAGGGCGTGCCGGACGACCCGCGCGTCAACCACCTCGCCGTGCACACCGAGGACCACCCGCTGGAGTACGCGTCGTTCGCGGGCGAGATCCCGAAAGGCGAGTACGGCGGCGGCCAGGTCACGATCTGGGATCGCGGCACCTACGAGACGGAGAAGTGGACCGACCGCGAGATCAAGATCGTCCTGCACGGCGACCGTGTCTCCGGCCGATACGTCCTGTTCCCCACGCAGGGGAAGAACTGGGTGATCCACCGGATGGATCCGCCGGTCGACCCGGACGCCGAGCCGATGCCCGGCCGGATCGAGCCGGTGCTGCCCGAGACGCGGAAGCGGTTTCCGCGCGACCGCGACGCCTACGGCTACGAGATCGCCTGGGGCGGCCGGCGCCTGATCGTGTTCTCCGACCGTGGCACCGTACGGGCCGTGGAGATCGGCGGCGAGGAGGCCAGGGCGCCCTCCGGCCTCGGCGAGGCGCTGTCCGCGCATCGCGTCGTCCTCGACGGCGAGTTCACGGGCGTCCAGGGCCCCGACACGTACATGGTGTTCGACGTGCTCTACCTCGACGGCCGGTCGCTGCTCGACGAGCCGTACGCCCGGCGGCGTGAGCTGCTGACCGGGCTGGGCCTGGCGGGTCCCCGGTGGCAGACCGCGCCGTGCTTCGACGACGGCGACGCCGTACGCGAGGCCGCCCGCGCCCAGAACCTCCCGGGCGTCCTCGCCAAACGCCTCGACGCGCCCTACCACCCGAAGTCAGCCGACTGGCGCCTCATACCGGTCTGATCGACAACGTCCGGATCACCGGCGCGCCGACATCACTCCCCGGATGGCCGCGAAGACCCGACGGTCATCTGCCACGGGTCGATGACCTCGACACCGGTTCCGCGAAAGTCCTTGACGTTCCGGGTCGCCAGCGCCGCGCCGTGGGCGCGGCAGATCGCGGCGATCTGCGCGTCGAAGCCGTCGATCGGCATACCGGCGCGATCGCGCTCGCGGACGACCTCCGCGTATCGCACGGCCGCATCGGCATCGAACGGAAGCACCTGCTCCTCGAAGGTGGAGAACACCTCATCGACCGCCGTCCTCGGCAGCCGCCTACGACTCCCGTCGGGCAGGCTCTCGATGCCGTACCTGATCTCGGCCAGTGTCACGGACGTCGTGTAAAGGTCCCCGGCGCTGCAGGCACGCACCCATTCGACGACGACCGGCGACGGCGCCGGCATCATGAGTTCGGACACCACGTTGGTGTCGAAAACGATCACGAGAAGTCGGCCGCGCGCGCCGGCGTCGTCGACCGTGCCGGCAAATCGAGTTCGACGCCGCCGATCGCACCGAAGCGATCGAGCAGCGCCGTCATCAAGCCCTCCGGCTCGGTCGGCTCACGGACCGTCTCGGTCAGGATTGCGCGAATCTCGGCCTCCATGGACCTTCCGTGCCGCGCCGCCCGGACACGAAGCCGCCGCTTCACCTCTTCATCGAGCCCTCTGATGCTCACTGCCGCCATGCCCATCTCCCTCACGCCTGCTATCAATGCAGGCACTCAGAGGGCGACCGATGACGTGCCGATGAGTCGTGGAACCGCTTCGGCGCGTCGCGCATCCATTCCCGGTGATGACCGTTACAGTCCCGGCCGTGGTAAGAATTTGGGTGATCCACACATGATGGGGCATACGCATGCCCTCGCGGGGGCGGCCGCGTGGCTGGGGACGGTGCCGTTCCTCGCCGACTACGGCATGAGGATGACGCCCGGGCAGATCGCGGCCGGGGCCGTGGTCTGCGGCGGTGCGGCGCTGCTGCCCGACCTCGACCACCATGACGGCACGATCGCCAACACGTTCGGCCCGGTCACGCGGGTGCTGTGCAAGGGCGTCTCGGCGATCTCCGGGGGGCACCGGCACGCCACCCACTCCCTGCTGTTCTGCGTCGGCATGGCGGCCGTCGCCGACGCGCTGTCCCAGTACGTGGTCCAGGCGTGGTGGGTGATGCTGTTCCTGCTGATCGGGCTCGGACTGCGGGGCATCGGCATCCGCATACCCGAGCGCGAGCACTTCGATGCGCTGTTGAACGCCGCGATCGCCGGCGGGATGACCCTCCTGATGGCCCGTATGCACTTCGCGGGTCCTGGCCTGACCATCGTGCCCGGCCATTACGTGCTCGGCTGGCCCGGCTTCGCCGTCGGGCTCGGCTGCCTCATGCACGTCGTGACCGACGGGCTGACGCCGGAGGGCTGCCCGATGCTGTGGCCCATGCGCCGGCGGATGGGCATCCCGCTCGTACCGCGTACCAACGGGCTGGTCGAGAAGTGGGTCGTCACCCCCCTTCTCACGCTCGCCATCGTGATCCTCGGCATCCGGACGTCCGCCGGTTCCTTTGCCGTCTTCTGGCTCTCTCATCACCACGGCTGATCGGTCCGCCGTACCGGGCACGCCCGGTACGGCGCCCGGTACGCCCCGAATTGCTTCATCGGGCGGCCGGGGGGAAAAGCACTGACATGAGACACGCGACCCGGCTGGGAGTGACCATGCTCGCCGCCGTGACCCTGCTGGCCGGTTGCGGCGGAAACAGCGCGAAGAAAGCCGGTGACGGGGCGGCTGCGCCGTCCCCGCGGCCCGGCCAGGGCGGCATCGCCGCACAGATCGAGCAGCAGTACGAGGGCGTGGTGAAGGCGGTCCTGCCGTCCGTCGTCCAGATCACCACCGGCACCGCCCTGGGGTCAGGGGTGATCTACGACAACAAGGGCGACATCGTGACCAACGCCCACGTCGTCGCGGGCGCCCGGCGTCTGGAGGTCACGACCGCCACCGGGAAGACGGCGCTGCCCGCGACACTGATCGGCGCGTATCCGCCGGACGATCTCGCCGTCATACGGGTGAACGACCGGTCGCTGAAGCCCGCATCGTTCGGCGACTCCAGCAAGCTGACCGTGGGCGAGATGGTGCTGGCGATGGGCAACCCGCTGGGGCTGTCCGGGAGCGTGACCAGCGGCATCGTCTCGGCGCTGGGGCGCACGGTGACCTCGGCCCGCGAGGGCGCGTTCCCCGGTGCCACGATCGCGGGCGCCGTGCAGACCAGCGCGCCCATCAATCCGGGCAACAGCGGGGGCGCGCTCGTCACGCTGAACCGGCAGGTCATCGGCGTGCCGGCCATGGCGGCGACCGATCCGCAGATGGGCGGCGCCGCGCCCGGCATCGGCTTCGCGATCCCGAGCAACACGGTCAAGCTGATCGCCGACCAGCTCATCGCGACCGGCAAGGTCACCAACTCCGGACGGGCGGCCCTCGGCGTCAAGGTCCGCGACGTGACCGACCTGCAGGGCAACGTCGTCGGCGTCGGCGTCGTCTCGGTGAACAAGGGCGGCCCGGCTGATAAGGCGGGCATCATCCCCGGGGACGTCATCCTGGCTGTGAACGATACGAAGACCCCGAACACCACGGATCTTTCGCAGGTGCTGGCGGGCATGAAGCCGGGTCAGTCCGCAAAGGTCGAGGTGGAGCATTCCGACGGCAGCCGCCTCACCGTGACGGTCACCCTGGGCCAGCTGGCCGGCTGACGCGCGCCCCCGAGCGCCGCACCCGGCGGTGTAGCGCGGGCGTGGCCGTGCGCGCGGGCGCGCGTGACGTCGGATCGGCCTGGGAGCACCCGGTGCCGCGCCCGCTACCGCCGGAACCAGACCTTGCCGTGGGCGAAGTCGAGGGTGACGCTGTCGAAGTGGCGCAGCTCGTCGGAGCCGAGCAGCCCGGACACGTTCATGCCCAGGTCGACGACGGCCAGCGAGGAGGCCCGCAGCGGCACGCCGCCGAGCGTCCAGTGCTGCACCCGCACGATGGGGACCGTGCCGCTGCCGGTGACGCCCTGCACGCGGTGTTGCTGCCCGGTGCGCGGCAGGTCGAGACGGCGGACGAGGCTGCGGTCCACCGAGGAGTTCGACGAGCCGGTGTCGAGCACGAACTCATACGGGCCGTGGCCGTTGACGCGGACCGGGACGAAGACCAGCGTGCCGCCGCTGTTCGTCACCACGCGCATCGGCAGCGAGAAGCCGGAACCGTTGCCGGCGTGCGCCACCGGGTCACTGCTCGCCGGCGTGGGCGCGGGTGCGGTCATGGGTGAGCCGGCCGCCGGCGTCGTCCGGCCGGTCGGCGGCGTCGTACGGGTGGCCGGTGCCGTCGACGCGGCCGGTCGCGTGGCCTGCGGGCGGGCGTGCGCGCTGGCCGCCGTCCTTTCCTTCGCGCCGCAGCCGGCGGCGGCCGGGAGCACGGCCGCGAGCAGCAGCGCAATGATCGTTACGCGGGACACAGAAACGGATTTTCCCGCCGGTGCGCCGGCTAACCCGCACCGCCCGCATGGTGACCGCATCTTGGCCGGTCATCGGCCGGTCGCGGAGCGACGCCCGCCCGGCGTCCGCATGACGGGCGCCGTCGGCCGACGGCCCGCGGGCGCGGGTCTGCGGGCGCGGGCCTGCGGGCGGCGGCCTCAGTCCGCCGCGGGCGAGCGGTCGTCGCGGCCCTGGGAGCGGCGTTCGAGGTTCGCCAGGTAGGCGTTGTAGTCGGCCAGCTCGTCGTGCTCGCCGGCGGCGGCCGCGCGCTCGGCGCGGCGTTCGAGGCGGCGCGCCGACCGCTGGTCGTGCCGGTACCACTGGCACACCAGCGCGACGAGCACGATGAGCGTCGGGATCTCGCCGAACGCCCACGCGATCGCGCCGCCGGTCTGCTGGTCGGCCAGCACCGATCCACCCCAGGGACGGTGCAGCGCGGTGTACCAGCCCGCCGCAATCGGCCTGCCGAGGTTCATCAGCGAGATGCCGAAGAACGCGTGGAACGGCATCGTCACGAACAGCAGCAGCATCCGGGCGACGTAGGGCAGCCGCCGCGGCGTCGGGTCGACGCCGATCAGCACCCAGAAGAACAGCGTCCCGGCGAGCAGGAAGTGCACGAGCATCGCCAGGTGCCCGACGTGGGCGCGCATCAGGTGGCCGAACAGCGGCGAGAAGTACAGCCCGTACGTGCTCGCCATGAAGATGACGGTCGCGGTGGCCGGATGGCCGACGAACCGCATCGCGCGGCTGTGCAGGGTGATTACGAGCCATTCGCGCGGGCCGCGGTCGCCACGGATCGCGGCCGGCCGCAGCGCCCGCAGCGCGAGCGTCACCGGTGCGCCGAGCACGAGCAGGATCGGTGTCAGCATCGACAGCACCATGTGCTGGACCATGTGCACGCTGAACAGCACCGGCGCGTACGTCGCCACGCCGGTCAGCGTCACCGCAACGATGGTGACCAGCCCGGCCAGCCACGACGCCGTGCGCATCGCCGGCCACGCGTCGCCGCGGCGGCGCAGCCGCGCCACCCCCGCCAGGTACAGGCCGCCGAGGACGATGACCAGCACCGCGAAGAACAGGTCCGGACGCCACAGTATGGCCAGCCGGGCGAGGGTAAGCGACGGCGGCATGTCGTAGCCCAGGAGCGAGCGCACGGCCGGCTCCTCGGCGGTGACCACGGGCGGGGCCGTGCGGGCGAGCGCGACCGCGACGCCCATGAGGGCCGCCATGACGAACGCCTCGGCGGCGGCGAGCCGCACGAACGGCCACGGCGGGCGGCGCACCGGCGGGCGCGGCCGGGCCTTCGGGCCCAGCGCCAGGATCGCCGGCAGCGTGCGTTCGCGGTGCAACCGGCCGAGCACGCCGAGCGCCGCGAACAGCACCACCTTGACCAGCACCAGCCGCCCGTAGGCGCTGGTGAACAGCTCCGCCGGGTCGGGCAGGCGGGAGATCGCGTTGGCCACGCCGCTGACGCCGACGGCGACGAAACACCACAACGCCATGCGGCTGAACCGGTCGGCGGCGACGCCGAGGTGGTCGCCCTCGCGGGCGGCGTACCAGGTCAGCGCCAGGAGCCCGCCGACCCACGGGGCGAGTGCGACGACGTGGATCGCCAGCCCGGTGACGGCCAGCTCGTGGTTGGGCGAGGAGGCCGAGTGGCCGGTCAGCGGCGGCGGCAGCAGCGTGACGAGCGCGACGGCGAGCAGGCCGGCGGCCGCGCCGGGCGTGGCCGCCGTGCGGGACAGGAGCGCGATCACGGCCGCGAGCAGCACGACGAACAGCAGCGCGGTGCCCTGCGGGAGCTGGCCGACGTAGCTGGACAGCTCGTTGCCGGTGGCGACCTGCCCCACCGGCTCGCCCAGGATGTCGGAGACGCTGAAGATCAGCGTGGCCGCCGCCCCGGCCGCCCACACCGCCGCGATCCACGACGTGCCGCGCAGGTAGCGGACGGCCTGCGGATCGAGCACGCCCTCGGCGGACGGCAGCAGGACGGCCGCGACGAGGAGCGTGCCGACGGTGAGCGCCCCGCCGAGGTCCATGACCAGGCGGGCCACCGGGAGGCCCCACCGGGTGAGCGCGCCCGCGTCGGCCAGCCCGCTGATCACCTTTTCGCGCACCGCGCCCCCGGCGATGAGCGCGGCCACCAGCGCGCCCAGGCTCGTGAGGCCGGCCAGGGCCGCCAGGAGGTACGGGCGGCGGCTAGCCACGGCTGGCCCCGTGTCGCGCGGGCGCCAGGGCGCGGGGTCGGGGGAACGTCGTGCGGCCGGGTCGGCGCGCGGGCAGCGGAAGCGTGCTCATGGGACGAGAAGGCGGGTCTTTCCGGATCGGCACCGCGAACGCGCCCAGCTTATTCGCCGCCGGCCGGCTGCGCTTCGGGCCTCGCCCGCGTGCCCTCCCGCGGGCCGCCCTCCCGGCAACCGGAAGCATCCGCGCAGCGGGCGCGCCGTGACGCGCCGCCGCGAAACCACAGGACGATCCGCCCGGCTACCGGAGCACCCGCGCACCGGCGACGCCTCGCCGGCACCGGTCAGATGCTGATCGGGGTGGGAAGTCCGAGCGCGACGCCCTCGACGTGCTCGCCGATACCACCGTCGCGCGCGATGGTGAGCACCCGGCGCTCCAACGTCGAGCCGCGCAAGACGTACAGCGTGACCTCGTGGCCATCGCCGACGGCGCGCGCGGCCGGCGGACGTACGAGCGCGCGAAGCCGGTCACTCGCCTCGGCCAGACTCCGCTGCTCCTCCGGGGTGCGTGGCTGGGCCCAGGTGACGTCGTCAGGACTGTCGACGACCCGGCTGAACTCCCGCATCGACCGGGTGCTCTCGACATAGGCACGAGCCAGGCCGACGGCGATCTCCGGAGAGTCGATCGTCACCCCGCTCTCTCGCATCATGGCGGAGAAGGC
>JBEHYF010000097.1:0-19885 GCA_048498315.1 Actinomycetota bacterium | reverse complement strand
GATCGGCGCGGCCCGGTCCGACCTGTCGGACGCGGCATTCCGGGAGCGCGCGGCCAAGGCGCTGAAGAAGCACGTCGATCCGCACGACTTCGGCCCCGCGGAGGTCCGGCGAGCAGCGGGTCTACTTCGGGAACCGCCGTGCCGACGGGTCGGAGTGATCAGGCATGGGCTCGGGCGCGGGCACGGGCGTGGCGGCGCTTGAGCGCGCGGCGCTCGTCCTCGCTCATGCCGCCCCAGACGCCGGCATCCTGGCCGGACGTGAGCGCCCAGTTGAGGCAGGAGTCGATCACCGGGCAGCGCCGGCAGACCTGCTTGGCCTCCTCGATTTGGATGAGCGCGGGGCCGGTGTTGCCGATCGGAAAGAACAGCTCGGGATCCACGTCACGGCAGGCAGCGCGGTGGCGCCAGTCCATGCGGTCCACTCCTTCGTCGAGCGTGAAGTGACGACGACTCCACTTGTGAACGGTTTCACGATGTCGCGAACAGCCGGAGTCCGTGGGTAGGGGTCCGGGAAGTGTTCAGGACGGCGGCGCCCAGGGGTGATGCCCGATGAAGCGCGCCTCTTAGAGGTTCGCAGGCCACCGGGGACGTCGCAAGACCCTTGAGAAATTTTTCTCAAAGTATGGCTGTCGTCTGTGTCACACAGCGGCAACATGCGTCGCTGTGGTGGCTTATAGCACTACACGCACCGCCTTGGGTACTGACGTAAAGGTGACCTTCTCCCGCTGCCCGAGATAGTCCCCGTCGACCTGGAAGGCGATGGGCCGGTTCGACCGCAGCGTGAACTCGTCCAGGTCGTGCAGCCCGACGATGTGCGCCCCGCGCGGCACCCGGTTGAACGGCGGCATGATCTGCGGCAGCACGCTCAGCGTCGACAGCAGGTCCAGGCGCCGCAGCGCGAACAGGTCGAGGCCGGTCGCGAAGCCGGCCCGGGGGTTGGGGTCCAGCGGCCACGGTCCGGCATACGTCCAGGGGGAGGTGTTCGAGATGATGCCCAGGAAGATCCGCCTCAGCGGCGGCTTACCCGGCACCTCCAGGGTCAGCGCGGGGTGCCGCCGGTCGGTCCGCACGAAGAACTGCCGCAGCGCCGTGCGGACGTACAGGGTCGAGTAGGCGCGGGATCCGGCCATCCGCTGCTGCTCGACGGCGTGCACGACCTCCGCGTCCAGCCCCAGGCCGGCGCAGAACGTGAAGTAGCGGCCGTCGGCCATGCCCAGCCCGACGGTGCGAGTGCGGCCCTCCCGCAGGGCCTCCAGCACCTGGCCGGTCGCGTCCAGCGCGTTGTTGCGCAGCCCCAGCGACCGGGCGAAGACGTTCGCGCTGCCGGACGGAACGACCGCCAGCGCCGGCAGGTCGGGGGACGGCCCGGCGGCGAGCAGGCCGTTGACGGCCTCGTTCACGGTGCCGTCCCCGCCGAGCGCGATCACGACGTCGTAGCCCTCGGCCGCCGCGCGCTCGGCCAGCTCCATCGCGTGCCCGCGGCGCTGCGTCTCCGCGAGTTCCAGGCGCACCTCGCCGGCGAAGGCACGCATCAGCACGTCACGGGCCCGCCGGGACGTGGTCGTCGCCTTGGGATTGGCGATCAAAAGTGCGCGCACCTGCAAAAGGGTAGCTTCACCGCACATCATCGGAAGCCGCGGCCTCGGCCGCACCGGCGGGCGATGCCGGATAGTGTTCCGGGATGTGTCCACACGTCCCGCGACCCTGAGCGCCGCCGCCGTCGCCGAGGCCCTGGAGGGAGCCGCTGTCCTCGCGGTCGGGCTGTACGTCGGAGCCGAGGCGATCGTCGGCCGGCCGCACGATCTGGCGAGCGCGATCGCGCTGGCCTTCATGGCCGTCCTCGGCGGCGCCGGAATCATCGCCGTCGGCTGGGGGCTGTGGCAGGTGCGTCGCTGGGGCCGCGCGCCCGCGCTGCTCACCCAGATCTTCACCGTGATCGTCGCGGTGTCGATGATCCAGAGCCGCCGTCAGGTGCTCGGCGGGGTCCTCGTCGTGGTCGCGGTCGCCGCCGCGGCGGCCCTGCTCAGCCCGCCGACCACCCGTGCCCTGATCGATGAGTGACCGCCGGTTCCCCGATCCGGACGGCGCGCGTCCGCTCACGGATGGCCTGCCGGATGCGGCGGGCACGGGTGAGCGGCGCGCGGCGGCTCGGTCGGGCTTGTCGGTCGGGCTTATGGGCTCCCTCACCCCTCATGGGCTCCGAGGGCGGCCTCGTTCCTCAGCCGCCCACTCCGCGCGCTCGTCAGGTTCAGTCGTCGGCGGTCAGGCCGTCGCGAAGCTGGGCCAGCGTGCGGGCCAGCAGCCGTGAGACGTGCATCTGAGAGATGCCCAGCTCCGCGGCGATCTGCGACTGCGTCATGTTGCCGAAGAACCGCAGCAGCAGGATGCGCTTCTCCCGGGCCGGGAGCTTCTCCAGTAGTGGCTTGAGCGACTCGCGGTACTCGACGCCCTCAAGGGCGTCGTCCACGATGCCCAGGGAGTCGGCGACCGCCGGGGCGTCTTCGTCGCCGGAGTCGGGCGCGTCGAGGGAGACGGTGGAGTAGGCGTTGGCCGACTCCAGGCCCTCCAGCACCTCCTCTTCGCTCATCTGCAGGTGGTCGGCCAGCTCGCCGACGGTCGGCGCCCGGCCCTCGCGCTGGGCGAGATCGCTGATCGCCTTGGTCAGCGATAGCTTCAGCTCCTGGAGCCGGCGCGGCACGCGGACGGCCCAGCCCTTGTCGCGGAAGTGCCGCTTGATCTCGCCGACGATCGTCGGCGTCGCGTACGTGGAGAACTCCACGCCCCGGTCGAGATCGAAGCGGTCGATCGACTTGATCAGCCCGATCGTGGCGACCTGCACGAGGTCGTCGAGCCACTCGCCGCGATTGCGGAACCGGCGGGCGAGGTACTCCACGAGCGGCAGGTGCAGCTCGACCAGCTCGTCCCGGATGCGCTGGCGCTCGGGGTCGCTCTCGGGCAGCGTGGCGAGCCGCTCGAACAGCTGGCGCGCCCGCGCGCGGTCGGGTACACCGTGCTCGTTGCCGGCAACCGTCGTCTTCTCGGTCACGCGTCCACCTCGCCGCACGTCGCGCGGTCGCGCCGGCGGTGGTCGGGACCCGGCAGGATCGGCGCGTTCACGACGTCGTCCCGCGGCGCTTGTGCATCACAATGATCACGCGGTCGTCGGCACCGACCTTCGCGTCGACGTCACCGGCGAGGGAGCTGAGCACCGTCCAGGCGAAGGTGTCGCGGCTCGGCTCCCGCCCGTCCACGGTCAGCACGGACACGGAGATGCTCATCGCGTCGGCGGTCAGCTCGAATTCGCACGTCAGGTCGGTGCCCGGCATCGCCTGCGAGAGCAACATCGCGCACGCCTCGTCGATCGCGATGCGCAGATCCTCGATCTCGTCGAGGGTGAAGTCGAGACGCGCCGCCAGACCGGCCGTGGCCGTGCGGAGCACGGAAAGGTAGGCGCTGTCGGCCGGCAGGCGGACGGTCACCACGTCGCGTACGTCGAGCGCGCTCACCGGCATGGCCGCGGTTTCCTCGGTCACGTCACTCCCTAGTTGCTGCTACCCGCTGCTGTCGAAACTACCGCCTGACCGTACCTGCGCGCGCATTCGCCGCGCGCCTGGACGCCTTAGCGCCGGCCACCGGGGCCTGCGTCCGGGCCCCTGCGTGCCCCCGCCGGATACCGGAACCCCTGCCCCATAGGGCCTTCGGACGACCACGCGGGCGTGCCGCGGCAGAGCAAAGAAGCGGTGAATTTCCGGTCCGCACGACGTGCCCCCGGTCGGCGAGGCCCGGCGCGGTCGCCGGGCTGGGGCGCCCGCGGCCCTATGGAGGTGTCTCGGCACTTCGCCGGTGTCTCGGCGCTCCGGCGGAGCGCCGGCCGGTCCGGCATGTCTCCCGCCGGGCCGGCACCGGGGCATCGCTGGGCCGCGCATGAGGTGCGCCACCGTGGCACGCTCGGCAGGGGGCGGAGCACCGGCGTCGTGCGCCCGCGGGCGAATGCGGCGCGAGCCGCCGCCCCGGCTCGGAGGCGGCGGCTCGCCGGCGATGCGATCCCCGAGGGGAACGGACCACAGATCAGGCGTTCTTGGTCTCCCAGAAGATCTTGGAGATCTCCTCGATCTTGGCCAGAAGCTCGTCGGCCTTTGCCTTCTCCACCGTGCCCTTGACCCCGGCGGCGCCCGCCAGCTTGGTGGCCTCGTTGAACAGCTGGTGGAGCTGCGGGTACTTCTCGAAGTGCGGCGCCTTGAAGTAGTCGGTCCACAGCACCCACAGGTGGTGCTTGACCAGCTGCGCCCGCTCTTCCTTGATCATGAGGGCGCGGGCGCGGAAGACCGGGTCGTCATTGCTCTCGTACTTCTCGATGATCGCCTTGATGGACTCGGCCTCGATGCGGGCCTGGGCGGGGTCGTACACGCCGCACGGCAGGTCACAGTGGGCCGAAACCGTAGTCTTGGGGCGCAGAAGTCGTGCAAGCACCTGCGTGTCCCTTCTGTTGTTCCCGGAACATGCTCCGTCGTCAGACACTACTCCTGAGCCCCTACCCGCACGCACGGAGGTACACCACGTTGCGGACCATGGAGGTGCGCGGCGAGTCGATGCTGCCGGCCCTGCGGCCCGGCGACTGGCTGCTCGTCCGCCGCCGTGCCCGGATCGCGCCGGGGCACCTCGTGGTGGCCCGCCATCCGTACGACGACGTCCTGATCGTCAAGCGGGCCGCCTGGCGCGAGGGCGACGGCTGGTGGCTCGAGAGCGACAATCAGGGCGCCGCCGGCCGTCAGGACAGCTGGGACTTCGGTGCGGTGCCCGACACGCTGATCGTCGGCCGGGTCGTCGCCCGCTACTGGCCCCGGCCGTCCCTGCGGCCCGAGCGGCCCCGCACGCGCTGAGCGCTCCGGCCGACGATCACCGCCGGCGCCGGCCTCCGTTCAGAGCACCTTCGACAGGAAGTTCTGGGTCCGGGAATGCTGGGGATTGCTCAGCACCTCGCGCGGGTTGCCCTGCTCGACGATGACGCCGCCGTCCATGAACACCAGAGAGTCGCCGACCTCGCGGGCGAAGCCCATCTCGTGGGTCACCACCACCATGGTCATGCCGTCCTCCGCGAGCCGGCGCATGACGTCGAGGACGTCACCGACCAGCTCGGGGTCGAGGGCGCTGGTCGGCTCGTCGAACAGCATGAGCTTGGGCCGCATGGCGAGCGCCCGCGCGATGGCGACGCGCTGCTGCTGCCCGCCGGACAGCTGCGACGGGTAGCTACCCACCTTCTCGGCAAGACCCACGCGCTCCAGCAGGCCCACCGCCCGCTCGTGGACCTCCTGCCTCGGCTCCCCCTTGACGCGCATCGGCGCCTCCATGACGTTCTCCAGCGCCGTCATGTGCGGGAAGAGGTTGAACCGCTGGAAGACCATGCCGATTTCGCGGCGCTGGGCGGCCACCTCCTTCTCGCGCATCTCGTGTAGCTTGTCACCGCGCTGGCGGTAGCCGACGAGCTCGCCGTCCACCCAGAGCCGTCCGGAGTCGATCTTCTCCAGATGGTTGATGCAGCGCAGGAACGTCGACTTGCCGGAGCCGGACGGGCCGATGAGGCACATCACCTCGCCGGCCTTGACCTCCAGGTCGATTCCGCGCAGAACGTGCAGCCGGCCGTAGAACTTGTGGATCCCTTCGGCGCGGACCATCGGCTCGCCCATCACACGCCGCCCTCGGCGCTCCGGGACGCCGCCGGTGCCGGCGGTTTGACGTGGAACGTCGTCAGGTTGCGGCGCAGCCGTTGCAGCGGGGTGGGCGGCAGCTCGCGCGAGGAGCCCCGTCCGAAGTACCGCTCCAGGTAGTACTGCCCGACGGACAGGATCGAGGTCACGATGATGTACCAGACACTCACGACGATCAGCAGCGGGATCGTCTTGTAGTTGGCGTTGTAGATGTCCTGGCCGGCCTTGAGCAGTTCGGTGAAGGCGACCGTGGACGCGAGCGACGTCGTCTTGAGCATCGAGATCGTCTCGTTGCCGGTCGGCGGGATGATCACGCGCATCGCCTGCGGCAGGACGATCCGGCGCATGATCTGCAGCCGCCGCATGCCCAGCGCCTGGGAAGCCTCGGTCTGACCCTCATCGACCGAGAGGATGCCGGCACGCACGATCTCGGACATGTACGCGGCCTCATTGAGCCCGAGGCCGAGGATCGCGGCGACGAACGTGGTGACGAGGCTGTTCACGTCCCAGGTGACGAAGGTCGGGCCGAACGGGATGCCGATCGAGATGTCGCCCATGAGGGCCTTGATGTTGAACCAGAAGATCAGCTGCACCAGGACGGGCGTGCCCCGGAAGAACCAGATGTACAGCCAGGCCGCCGATGACAGCATCGGGTTGGCCGACAGCCGCATGAGCGCGAGCACGATGCCGCCGACGATGCCGATGGCCATCGCGATCACGGTCAGCTCGATGGTGGCGACCAGGCCCTTGAGGATGCCGCCCTGGAAGAAGAACTTCCCGAACGTCCCCCAGTCCAGGTTCGGGTTGGTGGACAGCATGTGGACGAGCATCGCGGCGAGCACCAGCACGATCGCGCCGCTCACCCATCGGCCCGGGTGCCGAACCGGCACGGCCTTGATCGTCTCAGGCCGCACCGGTTCCCGCGTGTCGATCTGGGTCACGATGGCCCTCAGCTCGTGGCTCCGTTGACCTTCGGGTCGGTGATATCACCCGCGGAGATGCCCCATTTGTCGGTGATCTGGCGGTACGTGCCGTCCGACATCAGGTCCTTCACGGCTTTGAGGATGGCGTCCCGCAGGTCGTTCTCGTTCTTGGGAATCGCGATGCCGTACGGAGCGGTGTCGTAGGCGTTGCCGGCGATCTCGAACTTGCCGCCCGACTGCTTGGCCGCGTACGCCGCGACCGGCGAGTCGGCCAGCACGGCGTCGGCGCGCCCGTTGCCCAGCGCGAGGTTCGCGGCGTTCTGGTCGTCGAGCGAGATCTTGATCGGTGCGGGCTTACCGGCCTGCTTGCACTTGTCCAGCCGGGCGCCGGCATCGGGCTTGGCGGCCGACTTGGGCGTCAGCTCGTCCTCCTGCGTCGTGCCCTTCTCAACCGCGATCTTCTTGCCGCACAGCGACAGGTCGTCCGGCATCAGCTTCTCGGGGTTGCCGGCCTTCACCATCAGGCCGGTGCCCGCGCTGTAGTAGGTCACGAAGTCGAAGCTGGCCTCCCGCTGCTTGTTGTCGGTGAAGGAGGACATGCCGATGTCGTACTTCTTGCTCTGCAGCGCCGGGAGGATGTTGTCGAACTTGACGTCCTGGAACTCCGCCTGGACCCCGAGCTTCTTGGCGATGGCGTTGCCCAGGTCGATGTCGAAGCCGACGATCTGCCCGTTCTGCTTGAACTCGTTCGGGGCGTACGAGGCGTCGGTGGCGATGACGATCTTGCCGTGCTTCTTGATCGTCTTGAGCGCGGTCGAGCCGCCGCGCGTCGTCGTCTTCGCGTTGCAGGCGGACAGGGCGAGGGCGCCCGCGAGGACAGTCGCGCCGATCGCGACGCTGCGACGACGCAGAGGGCCGAACTGCACGGCGTCCTCCTTTGCTTGCGGGGCGGTCCCGCCCCGGATCTGTCTGAACTTCGCAGGAATCTTGCCGTAACCGCGCCCGAAGTGCGATTACTAGCGTGAAACAATCCTGCAACGGTCATCATGGGGCACAAGTGCACAACTGATGACACTGCCCCCTGCCGCGGGCCGTCCGGCGCGGTGCCGGTGCGAGGCGCGCCTCAGGGCCGCCGCGGGCATCGCCGGGCCGTCGGCGGCGCTGGGAGCGCCGGGGCCGGAGGCGGACCGAGCCGCGACGGCGATCGGGCCGGTGAAACGGCCGAAGAATGATGCGTTCCGATGGAGTGGTGCGCTCTTCACGTCAGGGTGGTCGGGGGTGCCGCCTGGACCCTGCCGGGGGGTGTGGGATAATTGTTCGACGGGTGACCCCCGTACATCGAGAGACGACCGCGCTGTCCCACTGAACCCGGTGACGAATGCGGTCGTCTGCCCGTATTAACCACTGGTAACAGGGGTCGCTGTGGCTGAAGAGCCTGTCAAGACGCATTCCTACGACGATGACCCGGCCTTCGCGTTGCATCGCGGAGGCAAGCTCGAGGTCCGTTCCACCGTGCCCGTCCGTGACCGGGACGACCTCTCTCTGGCGTACACACCCGGCGTCGCGCGGGTCTGCTCCGCGATCGCCGACGAGCCCGAGCTCGCGAGCGACTACACCTGGGTGTCCCGCGTCGTCGCCGTCGTCACCGACGGCACCGCCGTGCTCGGCCTGGGCGACATCGGCCCGAAGGCGGCCATGCCCGTCATGGAGGGCAAGGCGCTGCTGTTCAAGGAGTTCGCCGGTGTCGACTCCGTGCCGATCTGCCTCGACTGCACCGACACCGACCAACTCGTCGAAACCGTGATCCGGCTCGCGCCGAGCTTCGGCGGCATCAACCTCGAAGACATCAGCGCCCCGCGCTGCTTCGAGATCGAGGACCGTCTGCGCGCCGCACTCGACATCCCGGTCTTCCACGACGACCAGCACGGCACCGCCATCGTGGTCCTCGCCGCGCTGCGCAACGCCGCCCGGCTCATCGGAAAGCCGTTGACGGAGATGCGCGCGGTCGTCGCCGGCGCGGGCGCGTCCGGCGTGGCCGTGAGCCGCATCCTGCTCAACGCCGGGATCGGCGACATCGCCGTGTCCGACAGCAAGGGCCTGATCTACGACGGCCGCGACGGGCTGAACCCTGTCAAGCAGGCGCTCGCCCGTGACACCAACCGCGCCGGGCTGAGCGGCTCCACCGAAGACGCCCTGCGCGGCGCCGATGTCTTCATCGGCCTGTCCGGCAGCACGATCCGCGAGGACTGCCTCGACGCCATGGCAGACGACGCGATCGTCTTCGCGCTGTCCAACCCGGACCCGGAGATCCACCCGGAGATCGCGCGCCGGCACGCCCGCGTCGTCGCCACCGGCCGCAGCGACTTCCCCAACCAGATCAACAACGTGCTCGCCTTCCCGGGGGTCTTCCGCGGGGCCCTCGACGTGCGGGCGCACACGATCACGGAGAACATGAAGCTCGCCGCGGCGACCGCGCTGGCCGATGTGGTCGGCGACGACCTGTCCGAAGACCGCGTGATCCCCAGCCCGTTCGACGAGCGCGTCGCGCCGGCCGTCACCCGGGCCGTCGCCGACCAGGCCCGCCAGGACGGCGTCGCCCGCATCTGACCCCATGCGCCCGCAGACCGCGGCCTGCGTACGTACCCGGTGCGGAAGCCGCGGTCCTGCCGTGTCGCGGGCCGGAGGCCCGTTGCGAACGACCCGGAACGCGCCGCCATCGGTGGGGCATCCCCTCGATCGATCCGCCGCGGGTGCGGGTTAGGCTACGGCCATGCTCGCCGTCACCGCCGCACGCATCGATGCCGACAATCCTCTGGACGCCCTGGAGCTCGGCGACCGTCCCGAGCCCGCCGCTCCCGATGGCTGGACGATCGTCACCGTGAAGGCCGCCGCGCTCAACCACCACGACGTGTGGACGCTGCGCGGCGTCGGGATACGCGAGGACCGGCTGCCGATCACCCTCGGCTGCGACGCCGCCGGGATCGACGAGGACGGCAACGAGGTCATCGTGCACTCGGTGATCGGCGACGCGGAGCGCGGCGGCGGAGACGAGACGCTCGACCCGAAGCGGTCGCTGCTGTCGGAGTCCTGCGACGGCACGTTCGCCGAGAAGGTCGCGGTGCCGCGCCGCAACCTCGTACCCAAGCCGGCCTCTCTGTCGTTCGAGGAGGCGGCCTGCCTGCCGACGGCATGGCTGACCGCCTACCGCATGCTGTTCGACAAGGCCGGGCTGCAGCCGGGGTCGACGATCCTCGTCCAGGGCGCCGGCGGCGGCGTCGCAACCGCGCTGATCGTACTCGGGTCCGCGGCCGGTTACCGCGTTTGGGCGACCAGCCGCAGCGAGGACAAGCGGCGGCGCGCCGTCGAGCTCGGCGCCGACCAGGCCTTCGAGACCGGCGCGCGGCTGCCCGAGCGGGTCGACGCGGTGATGGAGACGGTCGGCCAGGCGACCTGGTCGCACTCGCTGAAGTCCCTGCGGCCGGGCGGGCGGATCGTGGTGTCCGGCGCCACCAGCGGGCAGCTGCCGCCCGCCGAGCTGAACCGCGTGTTCTTCCTGCAGCTGTCGGTGGTGGGCTCCACGATGGGCACCCGGGACCAGCTCGTACGGCTGGCGCGGTTCCTCGACCAGACCGGGGCGCGGCCGCTCATCGACCGGGTCCTGCCGCTCCGCGACGCCCGCGCCGGCTTCGCCGCCATGGTCGGGGGTGACCTGTTCGGAAAGATCGTTTTCACGCCCTGACAGCCGGACCTCGGGATCACCGGTGCCCGAGACATCAGTGTCCGTAGCCACGGGTGCGAAGTCCCGGGAGCCGGAGCGACGGGGGTATGGAGGAGCGGGGTCCGGAGGCGGGCGTCAGTGTCCGGGAAGCGTGTCGTCCGGACCCATGATCTCCACACGTACCCGTTCGGCGATCTCGGCGAGCAGCTCGCGGATCCGGGCGACCTGGTCGTCGTCGACGCCCTTCTTCGTGGCGCCGCGGACGTCGTCGACGAACCGGCGCAGCGCCCGGTCGAGCTTCGCCCGGGCGGCGTCGTCGCTGCCGCCGGTGGCGGCGATCCAGGCATCGTCCCAGGTCTGCTGCCACTCCCGCTTCCAGGCGCGCTTCTGTTCCTTCCAGTACGCCTTCTGGCGGTGCCACTCCTCCTTCTGCCGCTGCGTGGTCTCCCGCAGGTTCTGAGCGGCGTCGGCTGGGCCGGCCCGTCGCATCTCCCGCGCGGCCTGGGTGAGCTCCTCGCGCAGCGACCGCACCGTGTCGCGTACGTCCTCCTGGACCTCGCGGGCGATGTCGCGGACCGACGCGGTCAGCTCCTCCTCCAACTCGGCCAGCTCGTCCATTCGGCGTTCCAGCTCGGCGCGGCCCGCGTCGGTGAGCCGGTACACCTTCTTGCCCTCGACGACCTCGTGCGTGACCAGGCCGTCCTCCTCCAGGCGGGCCAAGCGCGGGTAGATCGTGCCGGGGGAGGGGGAGTAGACGCCGAGGAAACGGTCCTGGAGCAGCCGGATCACCTCGTAGCCGTGCCGGGGGCTCTCCTCCAGCAGCTTCAGGAGGTACAACCGCAGCCGGCCGTGGCCGAAGACGGGGCTCATCGCTCGCTCACCCTTCTCACTCGCTCCGTGAGCGGCCGGAAAGTGCGGCCGCTCGCCCCGCTCGCCGCGGCGGGTTCGCTCGGGCTCTTCACTCGCTCACCCTTCCGGTTCGTCGCGGAGGGCCCCCGGCGCGGGCCGGCTGAGCAGGGTGATGGCACCGGAGACCGAGTTGGCGGCGAGGGACCCGGCGCCGTCCCCGAGCGTACCGGTGAGGTTGCGGACCATCGGGCGGTCCTGCTGGACCAGCCCGGGAAACGCCGCGTCGACCCGGCCGCTCACCGAGTTGAGGCTGACCCGCGCGGAGATCGTTTCGGGCAGCCGCATCGTGATCTCACCGGACACGGTGTTGACCTGGACACGGCCGCCCTCGCGTAGGTCGACGTCCGTGGTGACCTTGCCGCTGACGGAGTGCGCCTGCAGCCGGTCGACGGTGCCGCGCGCCAGCGCGAGATCGCCGGAGACGGAATTGAAGCTCACCGCGCCGCTCAGGCCGTGCGCCTCGACGGCGCCGGTGGCGGTGTTCGCGTCGATCGTCCCTGTCACGCCGTCGAGGGTGACGTCGCCCGAGGCGGTCTTGACGGAGACGCGCCCGGACATCCCGGTGACCATGGCGCTCGCGGTGACGAGGTTCAAGGTGACCGGGCAGGCGCGGGGCAGGGTGATCGTGACGGTGACCCGGCCCCGGGTGTTCTGCAGCCACTTGAGCACGCCGTCCAGGCCGCTGCTCTTGTGGGTGAGGGTGAGCATGCCCGCCTCGTGCACGACCTCCAGCGGATGGCCCTCGATGCCGCTGACGTGGAGGGTGGGCTCGTCGTCGCTCGGCAGGATGGAGACGCTGCCCGCCACGATGTTCGCCTTGAGCGAGACCACGCCGTCGAAGTCGATCTTCGTTGGCCGGTCCACAATCCAGCGCGCCACAGCGCGACTCCTTCCATGATGACTGTTCCAAAAACACGATATGTCGTGTCTCGCCAAAGTCAAGATGTATCGCGTTGTGGACCCCACGGGTGCCCCGGCCAACGGCCTGGCGAACTCAGTCGTCCTCGTCGCCCAGCCGGGCGAGCCAGGTGGCGAGCCGGTCCATCGGCGTCTCGAACTCGGGGTTGAGGTCGACGAACTCCCGGAGCCGGTCCGCCAGCCAGGCCAGGGAGACCTCCTCCTCACCCCGGCGGTCGGTCAGCTCCTCGATTCCCCGGTCGGTGAAGTACATCGCTGTCTCGTATCCTCGTCGTCCACTGTGGCCGCCGGGCGTGCGTGGCGTCGTGTGCGGCGTCCGCCGACCGTCAGCCGAAGACGGCGGCGACCAGACCCTGCTGCTCCGCGGTGTGCATCTTCGCCGAGCCGACGGCCGGCGAGGAGCTCGCGGCGCGCGACACCCGCTTGAGCTGGCGGCCGTCGAGGTGCGGCGGCAGCTTCAGCGCGATGAACGGCCACGGGCCCATGTTCGCCGGCTCGTCCTGCGCCCAGATCAGCTCCGCGTCGGCCGGGTACTTCGCCAGCTCCGCCTTGATCTCGTCGACCGGCAGCGGGTACAGCCGCTCCACCCGGACCAGCGCGGTCGACGTGTCGCCGGCCTTCTGGCGTGCGCTCGCCAGGTCGTAGTACAGCTTGCCGGAGGTCAGCACGACCCGCCGGACCTGGCCGAGCTCCGCCGTGTCGGCCAGCACCGGCTGGAAGCAGCCGGAGGTGAAGTCGGAGGTGGCCGACGTGGCCGCCTTCAGCCGCAGCATCGACTTCGGGGTGAACACGATGAGCGGCTTCTGCCGCGGCGACAGCGCCTGCCAGCGCAGCAGGTGGAAGTAGTTCGCCGGGGTCGTCGGCTGCGCCACCGTCATGTTGTCCTGCGCGCACAGCTGGAGGTAGCGCTCGATGCGCGCCGACGAGTGGTCGGGGCCCTGGCCCTCGTACCCGTGCGGCAGCAGCAGGACGACGCTGGAGCGCTGGCCCCACTTCTGCTCGCCGGAGGAGACGTACTCGTCGACGATGTTCTGGGCGCCGTTGGCGAAGTCGCCGAACTGCGCCTCCCAGCACACCAGCGCGTCGGGCCGGGTCATCGAGTAGCCGTACTCGAAGCCCATCGCCGCGTACTCGGACAGCAGCGAGTCGTGCACGTAGAACTTCGAGGTGCCCTGGCCGAGCTGCTTGAGCGGCGTGTACTCCGTGCCGGTCTTGCGGTCGAACAGCACCGCGTGCCGCTGGCCGAACGTGCCGCGCCGGCTGTCCTGGCCGACCAGGCGCACCGGGTGCCCGTCGATCAGCAGCGAGCCGAACGCGAGCAACTCGCCGGTCGCCCAGTCGATCGCGTCGTCTTCCACCATCTGCACGCGCTTCTGCAGCATCGGCTGCAACCGCGGGTGCGGCGTGAAGCCCTCCGGCAGGTTCAGCTGCGTGTCGATGATGCGCTTGATCGTCTCATGCGAGATCGCCGACGGCACGCCCGCGTGGTCGAGCGGGATTCGCTCGATGTCGGGCTTGGTGAAGCCGTCCTGCGGCGGCTGCCTGACCGCCTCGCGGGTCTCGGCGAACGCCCGCTCCAGTTGCTGCTGGTAGTCGCGCAGCGCCTGCTCGGCCTCCTCGACCGTGATGTCGCCGCGGCCGATCAGCGCCTCGGTGTACAGCTTGCGCACCGAGCGCTTGGCGTCGATCAGGTCGTACATCAGCGGCTGCGTGAACGACGGGTTGTCGGCCTCGTTGTGGCCGCGCCGTCGGTAGCAGACCATGTCGATCACGACGTCCTTGTTGAACGCCTGGCGGTACTCGAACGCCAGCCGCGCCACCCGGGCGCACGCCTCGGGGTCGTCGCCGTTCACGTGGAAGATCGGCGCCTGGATCATCCGGGCGACGTCGGTGGCGTACACGCTGGAGCGGGAGTACTCCGGCGCCGTGGTGAAGCCGACCTGGTTGTTGACCACGATGTGCACGGTGCCGCCGGTGCGGTAGCCGCGCAGCTGGGAGAGGTTCAGCGTCTCGGCCACGACGCCCTGGCCGGCGAACGCCGCGTCGCCGTGGATCAGGACCGGCATCACGGTGAAGCCGCCCTCGCCGACGTCGAAAATGTCCTGCTTGGCGCGGACGACGCCCTCGGCGACCGGGTCGACGGTCTCCAGGTGGCTCGGGTTGGCCACCAGCGAGATATGGATCTTCGAGCCGTCGGGCGCGACGAAGTCGCCCTCGGCGCCGAGGTGGTACTTCACGTCGCCGGAGCCCTGCGCGCTGCGCGGGTCGAGGTTGCCCTCGAACTCGCCGAAGATCTGGGCGTAGGACTTGCCGACGATGTTGGCCAGGACGTTCAGCCGGCCGCGGTGGGCCATGCCGATGACGACCTCGTCGAGGTGCTGCTGTGCCGCCGCGGTGATCACCGCGTCGAGCAGCGGGATCAGCGACTCCCCGCCCTCGAGGGAGAACCGCTTCTGCCCGACGAACTTCGTCTGCAGGAACGTCTCGAACGCCTCGGCCGTGTTGAGGCGGCGCAGGATCTGGAGCTGCTCCTCGCGGTCGGGCTTGTCGTGCGGAACCTCGACGCGCTCCTGGATCCAGGCGCGTTCCTTCGGGTCCTGGATGTGCATGTACTCGATGCCGACGGTCCGGCAGTAGGAGTTGCGCAGCACGCCCAGGATGTCGCGCAGCTTCATGGTCGGCTTGCCGCCGAAGCCGCCGGTGGCGAACTCGCGTTCGAGGTCCCACAGCGTAAGGCCGTGCTCGAGGATGTCGAGGTCGGGGTGGCGGCGCTGCTTGTACTCCAGCGGATCGGTGTCGGCCATGAGGTGGCCGCGCACCCGGTAGGCGTGGATCAGCTCGTGCACCCGGGCGACCTTGGCGACGTCGTCCTCGTGGGTGGCGCTGATGTCGCGGACCCAGCGCACCGGCTCGTACGGGATGCGCAGGGCCTCGAAGATCTCGTCGTAGAAGCCGTCCTCGCCGAGCAGGAGCTGATGCACCAGGCGGAGGAAGTCGCCGGACTGGGCGCCCTGGATGATGCGATGGTCGTACGTCGACGTCAGTGTCATGATCTTGCTGACGCCGAGGCGGGCGAGGGCCTCCTCAGAGGCGCCGGCGTACTCGGCCGGGTACTCCATCGCGCCGACGCCGATGATGCAGCCCTGGCCGGGCATCAGGCGCGGCACCGAGTGCACCGTGCCGATCGTGCCGGGGTTGGTGAGGCTGATGGTGGTGCCGGCGTAGTCCTCGACGGTCAGCTTGTTGTTTCGGGCCTTGCGCACGATCTCCTCGTACGCCGCCCAGAACTGGCGGAAGTCGAGGGTGTCGGCGGCCTTGATGTTGGGCACGACCAGTTGCCGGCTGCCGTCGTCCCTCTGCAGGTCGATGGCGAGGCCGAAGTTGACGTGCTCGGGCTTGACGAGCGTCGGCTTGCCGTCGATCTCGGCGTATGAGGCGTTCATCTCCGGCATCGCCTTGAGCGCCTGCACGATCGCGTACCCGATCAGGTGGGTGAACGAGATCTTGCCGCCCCGCCCGCGCTTGAGGTGGTTGTTGATGACGATGCGGTTGTCGATTAGGAGCTTGGCGGGCACCGCGCGCACGCTGGTCGCGGTGGGCACGGCCAGGCTGGCCTCCATGTTGGAGACGGTGCGGGCGGCGACGCCGCGCAGCCGCACCTCCTCGGCGCCGCTGGGCGCCTGCGGAGCCGGCGCGGTCTTCTTGGCGGGCGCGGGCCCCGCGGCCTCGGCCGGCTTCGCGGGGGCCGGCGTGGGCTTGGCGGGCCGGGCGGGAGCGGCGGGCGCGCGCTGGGGCGTGGCGGGGGCGGCTACAGGCTGCGGCGTCGGGGGCGCGGCCGCACCGTTGGCGCTGGCGGGCGCCTTCGCCGGGCGGTCCGGCTGGTAGTCGGCGAAGAAATTCCACCAGGCTCGGTCAACCGAGTTGGGGTCCTCCAGATACTTTTGGTAAAGCTCGTCGACCAGCCACTCATTGGGACCGAAGTCGGGAGTGTTCAGGTCGGCGGCGGATCGCGACGACTGGGTCGACACGGCGGCGATCGCCCTCTTCCGCGGCTCGCAGGTGGATCGGTAACCTCGACAAGGGTACCTGCCCGGGGGTTTCGGCGTGGCCAAGGCACGGGGATATCGCCTGCTGGGGTCGATCTCCGTCGAAGCGGACACCTCGCCTTCGCAGGCGTTCCATGCGGCCGTTCCGGGCGCCTCTCCCGGCCACGCGTCATCGGCCGCCGCGGGCTCCGTTCACGGGGTCGTGACACGCGCGGCGAAGTAGACGGCACCGGTCGTGGGATGGCGCACGACGAACGCGAACGGGCGGTCCACCACGAACTCGACGACGCCCCCGGTGGCGAACGAGGCGAGCACCATGGCCGCCGCCGTCGCCGCCGCGCCCTCGAACCCCGCCTCGTCCACGTCGAGCACCGCCTTGTGCTCCACCCGATCGATGCGGACCCGCTCCTTGGTCATTCCGGAGAAATCCGCGTCGTCGCCGAAGGCGGCGTGAACGCCCAGCGCGCCCAGGACGGATTCGAGGCTCGCCCGGCCCTCGACGCGGAACCGGGGCAGCGACAGCGCCACCCGCACCTCGCGCGCCGTGTCGCGCAGCGCGCGCAGCAGCGGCGCCGGCGGCAGGTCGCCGTCCTGCCCGGGCGGGGCGAGCAGCACGTCCGCCGCAATGCCGCCGCCGGCCACGAGCGTCGCCATCCGCCAGCCGTCCGCCTGCGCGTACGGCATCCGCCCCGTGCGCCGCATCGTCGGTACGTCCCGCCGGCCGCCCGGGCCGTGGAAGGGCGCCGGCCGCGTCGTACCCGCGGCGAACGGGTTCCGCCAGGCAGCCTTGAGGTAGAGGGCGTTGACCAGCACGGCGGCGGTCTCGCGGGTGACCGTGCCGGGCGGCAGCAGGTCGGTGATCAGCTCGCGGGTGACCTTCTCCACGTCGGCGTTGATCGCCCGGCGGGCGCCCTCGGGGTCGGCGGCGAAGCCGGCGACCCGCGCGGCAGAGCCGGGGAAGGCCGCGATCGCCTGCTCGTAGGCCGCCTCGAACACCAGGCCAGACCGCGCCCACAGGGTGTTGGCCACCGCGATCTCGGCGCCGTCCAGCGCGGCGGCCTCGGACAGGCGCAGGGCCTCCGGCGGTGCGCCGAGCACGCGCACCAGCTCCTCGCGGGTCGTGCGGCGCGCACCCGCGGCGACCAGCGCGAGCGCCGACGCCACCGAGTACGGGGACCACACCAGATCGCCCTCCGCGGGCAGCCGCCGGTGCAGGCTCAGCGTGAAGTCGTCCATCCCTCGACGCTACTGCGGGAAATGGCGCCGAAGATGCCGCGAGGGTGGGAGGCCGTTCAGACCTCAGGATGATTCGGTGATCGCGGCGCGGCCCGTACGATGACCGCCATGGGACTCCCGGAGCCGGGACGCTGATCGCCTGTGGGCCACATCACCGAAGCACTCCTCAACCTGCACGGACCTGTGATCTACGGCGTCGTGGCGGCGCTCGTGTTCGCCGAGGCGGCGCTGTTCGTCGGATTCGTCTTTCCCGGCGAGACGGCGGTCGTCGTGGCCGGCGTGCTGGCCAGCCAGCACCGGGTGTCACTGCCGGTCCTGTTGTGCGTCATCGTGCTCGCCGCCGTGGTCGGCGACTCGGTCGGCTACGAGGTCGGACGCCGCTTCAGCGATCGCCTGCTCGACCTGAAGGCGGTCAGCAAGCACCGCGCGAAGGTGGACCGCGCGCACGGCCTGCTGCGCACGCGCGGCGCCTACGCCGTGTTCATCGGCCGCTTCACGGCCCTGCTGCGCGCGATGATGCCGGCGCTCGCGGGCAGCGCCGGGATGCCGTACGGCCGGTTCCTCGTTTTCAACGCGCTGGGCGGCATCTGCTGGGGTGTGGGCTTCGCCACCGGCGGGTTCCTCGTCGGCACCGCCTTCGAGCAGGTCGCGCAGTGGGCGGGCCGGCTTCTGGCGATCGCCATCGGCGCGCTCGCGGTGGCCGCGCTGCTGGTCTGGGCGGTCCGCCGCCGGCACCGGGAGAGGGCCGAGAGCGACCGGCCGTCCGGGTGGGCCGGCGAGCCCGGAGACGCGGCGGCACCCGGCGGCACGCCGGAGGCGGAGCACGGCGAACGACCCGGCCGGAGCGGGAAGGCCGCCCAGGCCGGCGATGCCGGGCAGGGCGCCGGGCCGGGACACGATGCGGAGCCCGGGCAGGGCGTAGGGCCGGGGCGGACGGGCCGGGCGGCCGGAGAAACGCCGGTGCGCCGCGGCGGAGCGCCCGGGAGCTGATGCGCGACCTCCGTCCGGCTCTCGCCGGTGGCGTCCTTGTCCCCGCGTCCGCCCTCCCCGCGTCCTCCCCTCGCGTCCGCCTTCCGCACGGTGGCGTTCTTTTCCGCTTGGGCCTTCCGCGCCCCCCGGTGCCGTCCTTCCCGATGCCATCCTCGGTTCGTCCCGGCCGAGCGGGATTCGGCCCGATGGTGGACACTGTGTGGCACCACGGGCACATCTTTACCGTGACCATGGTCACCGAGGAGTCCCCGCCCAGCCGGGGAGGTCGCGAGGAGGTACGGACAATGGCGGAACTTCGGTTCGACGGGCGAGTGGCGATCGTCACCGGCGCCGGGCAGGGACTCGGCCGGCAGCACGCACTCGAACTGGCCGCGCGGGGCACCAAGGTCGTCGTCAACGACCTCGGCGGCGCCCTCGACGGCACCGGGGCGTCCGCCGGACCGGCCACCGCGGTGGTCGACGAGATCAAGAAGAACGGCGGCGAGGCCGTCGCGAGCACCGACAACGTCGCCACCACCGACGGCGCGCAGGCCATCGTCCGTACCGCGATCGACGCCTTCGGCAAGGTGGACATCGTCGTCAACAACGCCGGAATCCTGCGCGACAGGTCGTTCAAGAACATGACGCCGGAGGAGTTCGACCAGGTGATCGCCGTGCACCTGCGCGGATCGTTCCTGGTCACGCACGCCGCCTGGCCGCACCTGCGCGAGCAGGCATACGGCCGGGTCGTCATGACCTCCTCGCCCGCCGGCCTGTTCGGCAACTTCGGCCAGGCCAACTACTCGGCGGCCAAGATGGGACTGGTCGGCCTGACCAAGACGCTCGCGGCGGAGGGTGCCAAGTACAACATCAAGGTCAACGCGATCGCGCCGATCGCCTGGACCCGGATGACCGAGGACCTGTTCCCCGCCGAGTTCAAGGAGAAGCTGGGCGTCGAGCTGGTCACGCCGGTCGTGGCATGGCTGGTGCACGAGAGCAACGACCGCAGCGGTGAGACTTACAGCGTCGGCGGCGGGCGGATCGCCCGGGTCTTCGTCGCCGAGGGGCCCGGTTTCACCAAGAAGGACGGCCTGACCGTCGAGGACGTTCGCGACCACTGGCAGCAGATCAACGAGACCGACCCGTACCTGCTGGCCAAGAACATCGGCGAGCAGACGGCCGCCGTGTTCAAGGCCCTTCAGTAGCCGGGCCCGGGTCGGCCCGCCGCCCGCGGGCCGGCCACGCCGGCATCCCGGTGATGCCCGGCCGGCCGATGCCCTCGGGCGGCCGAACCGGTCCGCGCCTTGGACCGGTCGGCCGGTCGGCGCCTTGGACCGGTCGGCCGGTCGGCGGCCGGGCCCGCCTCGACCGCTCCGGAGAGCGGGGTCGCGGCTCGCGACCTCGCTCCCCGCGGCCGGCCGGCGCGGCCGAATAGCTGCCTGGCGGCCGCTTAGAGCTCGA
>JBEHYF010000096.1:0-20039 GCA_048498315.1 Actinomycetota bacterium | reverse complement strand
CGCCACGGCGCGGGGCGGGCGGCCGGGTCCGCGCCGAGGGCGGGAAGAATGCGGGCCCGGCCGGCGGGCGGCCGGGCGGCCCCGTCACATGGTCCGCCCGGCACCGCACCATGTCGATCATTACGGCCGCTCTTCCGGCGCGACGCGGGCCACGGCACGACGTCCGCGCAGGCGGGGGCGGGTCCGGTGGGCGGCGGCCGGACCGGCACCGGGTGAAAATTTCACGGCCGCGGACACCGCGCCTCCTTCCCCGCCGATGCGCGCGAAGGTTCTTACGAGGTGCGTACGGTTCGGCGCGCGGCGGGGCCGCGCGGGCTGTTCGCGGCTAGCGTGCGAGGCATGCGGGTACTCGTCACCGGCTCGGCGGGCTTCATCGGCTCCCACGTCGTGGAGACGCTGCGGGAGCGAGGCCACGACGTCCGTACCCTCGACCTGCGGGCGGGGCAGGACGTACGGACCGAGGCGACGGTTGTCGTCCGGCTGCGGGGCGTCGATGCGGTCTGCCACCAGGCGGCCAGGGTCGGCCTCGGTGTCGACGTCTCCGACCTGCCCGGTTATGCCTCCCACAACGCGCTGGGCACCGCCGTGCTGCTCGCCGCGATGGCTCGCGTCGGCGTCCGCCGGCTCGTACTGGCCTCCTCGATGGTCGTGTACGGCGAGGGCGCCTACGACTGCGCCGAGCACGGACCGGTACGGCCCGGGCCGCGCGCCGAGAGCGACCTGGCCGCGGGCCGGTTCGAGCCACGCTGCCCGTCGTGCGGCCGCGAACTGCGGCCCGGAACCGTGAGCGAGGACGCACCGGCCGACCCGCGCAACGCCTACGCCGCCACCAAGCTCGCCCAGGAACACTTGGCGGCCTCGTGGGCGCGGGCCACCGGCGGCGCGGTCACGGCACTGCGCTACCACAACGTGTACGGCCCGCGGATGCCGCGCGACACCCCGTACGCGGGCGTCACCGCGATCTTCCGTTCGGCGCTCGAACGCGGGGCCGCGCCGCGCGTGTTCGAGGATGGCGGCCAGCGGCGCGACTTCGTCCACGTACGAGACGTCGCGCGCGCCAACGCGCTGGCCCTTGAAGCGCAGGCCGAACGGGACGGCGATGGGAACGGCGCCCTGCGCGTCTACAACATCGCCGGCGGCGAGCCGCGTACCGTCGGGGAGATGGCGGTGGCGCTGGCGAAGGCCTACGGTGGGCCCGACCCGGTCGTCACCGGGGAGTACCGGCTCGGCGACATCCGGCACGTCGTCGCGTGCCCGGACCGGGCCGCCGCCGAACTCGGCTTCCGCGCCTCGATCTCGTTCGAGGAGGGCATGGCCGAGTTCGCCGCACGCTCCTGAACCGGCGGGCTCTGTCCGGCGCGGGGCAGGGCCCGCCGGTTCGGGCACCCGCCTGCCGGTCCGGGCACCCGCCTGCCGGTCCGGGCACCCGCCCGCAGGTCCAGGCACCCGCTGCCGGTTCGGGCACCGGCCGCAGCGCCGCTGAGGCCCGGACGCACCGCCCGGCAGAGACCGGCCACGTCCGGCGCTCGCCCCTGCCCGAAACGGCGTCCCCTCCACCCCCGACACGCCCGACCCGTGACGCACCCACCCCTGACACGCCGCACCCCGGTACGACTGCACCCCGGCACGTTCTTCGGCAGGCGGGAGCACCGACCGCGGGCACACCGCCCGGACGTACGCCGACGCGGGCGGCGCCGTCAGGTGCCGAGCGGGAGACGGACGACGAAGCGGCAGCCGGCGCCGACGTTCGTCACGCCGATCTCGCCGGAGTGCGCCTCGATGATCCCGCGCGCGATGGCCAGGCCCAGGCCGGCGCCACCGCCGGGCGTACGGGCCGCCTCGCCGCGGAACGCCACGTCGAACAGGCGCGGCAGGTCCTCGTCGGGGATGCCGCCGCAGGCGTCGGACACGGTGACGCAGGCCATCCCCTCCTCGACCCCGGCGACGATCTCGACGGCGCCGTCCGCCGGGGTGTGCCGGATCGCGTTGACCACCAGGTTGCGCAGGGCGCGGCCGAGCTCGGCGGCGTCCACCTCGACCGGCAGCACCCCGCACGCCTCGCCGCGCAGCCGCACGCCCTTGGCGCGCGCCAGCGGCTCGGTGCCGGCCACCGTCTCCGAGACCAGGTCGCCGAGGCCGATCCGCCGCCGGGACAGCCGCAGCGCGCCCGCGTGGATCCGGGAGAGCTCGAACAGGTCGTCCACCATCGCGGACAGCCGGTCGGTCTCGGCCCGGATCTGCACGTGGTACTGACGGACCGTCGGGGTGTCCGCGACCACCTCGTCCTCCAGAGCCTCGGCCATGGCCCGCAGGCCCGCCAGCGGGGTGCGCAGGTCGTGGCTCACCCAGGCGACCAGCTCCCGGCGGCTCCTCTCCAGGGCGCGTTCGCGGGCGCGGGCCGCCTCCAGCCGCCCGTACGCCGTGGCCAGTTCGCCGCTCAGCTCCGCCAGCTCGGCCGGGAGCCGTCCGGCGGGCGGTCGGTACCGGCCGTCGTGCCCGGCCCGGCGGACCGCGTCCAGCAGGGCGCGGCTGCTGCCGATGAGCCGGTACCCGAGAAGCAGCGAGACGCCGAGCCCGACCAGACCGCCGATCACGGTGACGGTGAGCGCCACGGAACGGTCGTGGTCGCCGATCAGCATCTTGATCGTGATCGCGAGGATGCCGGCCACGGTGGCCAGGACGGTCGCCGCCGAGACGACGGCCTGCAGCACGGCGATGGAACGGCCGCGCAGCCCGTACAGCAGCGCGACGCCGAGAGTCCCGGCGAGCAGAGCGGCACCGGCCGCGTACGCGATGACCTCCGCGAAGGCACCTGCGGGGATCATGCCACCGGCTCGAATCGGTAGCCGACGCCCCAGACGGTGACGATGCGCCGGGGATCGGTCGGGTCCTCCTCGATCTTCTCGCGCAACCGCCGGATGTGGACGGTGACCGTCGACGAGTCGCCGAAGTCCCAGCCCCACACCTTCGCGAGCAGATCGGCGCGCGTGAAGGCGTGCCGGGGGTGCCGCATGAGGAAGGCGAGCAGGTCGAACTCGCGCGCGGTCAGCGAGATCTCCTCCCCGCCCAGCCGGACCTCGTGCGCGGCGGCGTCCACGACCAGGTCGGCGTCGACCATCGTCTCACTGCCCGGGGCGAGGCCGCCGCGCGCCCGGCGTAGCACCGAACGCACGCGCAGCGCCAGCTCGCGCGGGCTGAACGGCTTCGTCACATAGTCGTCCGCGCCGGTCTCCAGCCCGACGAGCCGGTCGGTCTCCTCGCCCAGCGCGGTGAGCATGACGATCGGAACCGGCCAGCGCGCGCGGAGCCTCCGGCACACCTCCAGGCCGTCGATGCCGGGCAGCATCAGGTCGAGCACGACGAGATCCGGCGTGCGCTCGGCGGCGGCGCGCAGCGCGGCCGCCCCGTCCGACACGCACTCGACCTCGTGCCCATCGCGGCGCAGGTAGCGGGCGACGACGTCCGCGACGGTCGGATCGTCGTCGACCACCAGGATGCGTCCGGCGTCCGAGCTCACCATGGCGACCTCACCAGCGCCTCGACCACCAGGGCGGTGAGCACCTGTGCGAACACCATCGCACGGGCCGGGCCGCGACGGACGCCGTTCGCGGCGACCACCCACGCGGCGTACGGGATCCAGATCCGCTCGACCTCGCCGCGCGTCACCCCGGACAGGTCCAGCGCGACCATCCCGGCCAGCACCGGGGCGACGATCGACCCCAGCGCTGCGACCGGCGGCGGCCCGCCGCCGTCACGGCGGAGGCGCGATACGGCGCCCGCCGACCCGGACGCCGGCGCGCCCGCCGGTCCGGGCGGCACCGCGGACGCCTGCGCGGACGGCACTGTAGACGGCAGCGTGGACAGAGCGGACCGCGCGGACGGCAGCGTGGACAGTACGGACAGGGCGGACGGCAGCGCCCGGGCCGTCGCCGGGCCGACGAGCAGCCCCAGCACGGCGAGATCGCCGATGAGGAAGTACGCGTACGGCCGTCGCGAGCCCGCACCGGCCGCCCAGGCGGCATGCGTGCCGATCACCCCGTCCCACCAGAAGAACCCGGCCGACGTGAACGCCGTCGGCACCACCAGGAGACCCACGGCGATCGAGACCGTCACGGGGCGGGCGGGCCTGGTCAGAGCCAGCACGGCCAGCGGCAGCGCGAAGAAGGGCAGCAGGCCATAGCTCAGATAGGGCAGTGCGCCGAGCAGCACCCCGCCGGCGGCCGCGGCGCCGACGACCGGCAGGCCGCTCAGGCCGCTCAGCCCGCTCAGGCCGCTGCGCGACTCGCCGCCGGAGCCGCGGTCCGCGCCACCGTCGGAGCCGGCCATGCTGCGGATGGCAGAACGGGCCTTCGGCCGGGCGGCCAGGGTGACGAGGGCGACGCCCCAGGCACCGACGCCCAGGAACAGCGCGTCCACGCTGGTCGCGATCCACAGCGCGGTCGGCGCGAGGGCGAGGAACGGGACGGCGCGGCGTGCGGTGTCCTCGCCGGCCAGCGCGCGTACGGTCAGCGCGATCGCCACCGTCGCGGACGTCCCCGCGGCGATCAGCAGCGCCGCGGCCCAGCCGGGTCCGCGCAGCCCGGCGTGGTCCAGCGCCCAGAGGATCAAGGTGGGCAGCGGCGGATGGCCCTTCACGTGGGTGGGGTAGGCCTGCATCGCCCGGGTGAAGCCGCGCAGCCAGCGCAGTGGGTGGTCGCCGATCGCCGGCAGCCCGGCGAGGTACTCCGTCGGCGCGGTCAGCGGCCTCGACAGCCCGTCCGGCAGGGCGAGCGCAACCGCCCAGACCGCCGATCCGAGCCAGCCGACTGCGAGCAGCGGGCACCAGGCCAGGCGTCTGGCCGCGGCGGGCAGCGCGACGACGCCGGCCAGGCCGGCGGCCACTGCGGGCAGCAGCGGCACGACCGTGAACCGCGGATGCGCGTGCAGCGGGGGAAACGGGTCGACCGGCAACGCGCCGGCCGTGCGCAGCAGCGCGCCGGCACCGAATGCGACGAGGATCAGCCCGGCCCAGCACGCCGTCGTGATCCGCGCCCATTTCCGGCCACCGGGCACCGCCCGCTCCCCAGCATCACCGCCGCGGACCACCCGCTTCCCGCCGCCGACGCCGGCGCACGGGTCGGCGCCGCCACCGGGCACCGCCCATTCCCCCGCGCCGCCGCCGCGGACCGGGACCGCCCGCTCCTCCGCGCCGCCGGTGGCACCGGTCCACGAGTCGGTGCCACCGGGCACCACCCGCTCCTCAGCACCGCCGCCGGCACCCGTCCACGGAGCTGCGCCGCCAGCGACGCCCGCCCACGGGTCGGTGCCGCCAACGGCCGCCCGCTCCCCGGCACCGGCGGCTGAGGCCCTCCCATCCTCGGCACCGCCACCGGCGGCCGCCCGTTCCCCCGCGCCGCCGGGAACGGTCGGCGGCGCGGTCCGCGTCCCCGCGGCGTCCGTTTCCGCAGCGGCCTCCGTCGCCGTCGCGTCATCCCTGATCACGCCCCTCACACTAGGGCTGACCAGCATGGATCGCCGGGATACGTCATCACACCGTAAGGGTTGATCACGGGTTACCGGGCGTAGCGTCCCACGCGTGATCGACGTCGTACTGCCCTGCCTCGACGAGGCCGCCGCGCTGCCGTGGGTACTGTCCCGGATGCCGGACGGCTATCGCCCGATCGTGGTGGACAACGGCTCCACCGACGGCTCGGCGAGCATCGCCGCCGCGCGTGGCGCGATCGTCGTCCCCGAACCCCGGCGCGGGTTCGGCGCGGCCTGCCACGCCGGGCTGCTCGCCGCGACCAGCAAGATCGTCTGCTTCATGGACGCCGACGCCTCACTCGACCCGGCCGAACTGCCCCAGGTCGTGGCGCTGCTGGCCGGGGCGGACCTGGCGCTCGGCCGCCGGCGCCCGCAGAAGTGGAGCGCGTGGCCGCCGCACGCTCGTCTCGGCAACGCCGTCGTCGCCCGTCGCGCGGGCGTCCGCGACCTCGGCCCCATGCGCGCCGCCCGGCGCGCGGACCTGATCGGCCTGGGCCTGGCGGACCGCCGGTCGGGCTACCCGCTGGAGATGGTGCTGCGCGCCCGCCGGAGCGGCTGGCGGATCGCCGAGACCGACATCACGTACCGGCCGCGGGCCGGCAGTTCCAAGGTCACCGGTACGGTGCGGGGCACGCTGCAGGCGATACGGGACATGCGCCGCGTTCTGGAGGCGGCGTGACAGCGCTCGTCGTCATCGCCAAGGAGCCGGTGCCGGGACGGGTCAAGACGCGGCTCACCCCGCCGTACACCCCGGTCCAGGCTGCGGCGCTGGCCGAGGCCTCGCTCGCCGACACGCTGGAAGCCGTCGCGGCCACGCCCGCGAGCCGTCGGATCCTCGCCCTCGCCGGACGTCCGGGGCGCTGGCTGCCCCGCGGTTTCGAGGTCGTCGCCCAGCGCGGGGCGGGCCTGGACGAGCGGCTCGCGCACGTCTTCGCCGACGCCGGTGGGCCGGCCGTCGTGATCGGCATGGACACGCCCCAGGTGACGCCCGGGCTGCTGGCGCAGGCGGCCGATGCCCTCGACGACGGCGATGCGGTGTTCGGACCGGCCGCCGACGGTGGATGGTGGCTGCTCGGTCTACGGCGGCCCGACCCGGCGCTGCTGCTCGGCGTGCCGATGTCGCGGTCCGACACGGGGGCACATCAGCTGGCCCGCCTGCGCGGCCTGCGGGTGACGACGCTGGCCACCCTGGCGGACGTGGACACCGCGGCCGACGCCGCTCGTGTCGCCGGGCAGGCGCCGGGCGGCCGTTTCGCGGCGGCCCTGCGCGCCGTGGAGGACGTGCGCATACGGCTCCACGGCCGCGGACACGACGCACGGGCGGGTGCCCGCGCTCCGGCAGACAGACGTGCGCCGTCCGGCGGGCGGGTGGAGGCGGGCCGGCGCGCGGCCGCGACCGGACACATGGCGATGGACGTCCACCCGCTTTCGGCCGGGCACATGACGGTGGACGAGCATGCGGCGGTGCACGAGCGCGCGGCGGCGGGCGCGGAAGGGGCAGGGACGTGATCGGCGAGCTGTACGAGGGGTCGCTCGCCGGGCTCGGGCCGGTCGAGATCGAGCACGCCGACGGGCGGCGCGAACCGCTCCCCATCGACCAGTGGTGCGACGGGCGGCCGGGCGACGACGCGCTCCTGGACCGCTGCAGCGGGCCGACGCTCGACGTCGGATCGGGGCCGGGCCGGCTCACCGTCGCCCTCGCCGAGCGCGGGCTGCCCGCGCTCGGCATCGACGTCACCCCGTACGCGGTCGAGATGACCCGCGTCGCGGGCGGTACCGCCCTGCTCCGCGACGTGTTCGGCCGTGTGCCCGGCGCGGGCCGCTGGGAGACGGTGCTGCTCGCCGACGGCAACATCGGCATCGGCGGCGACCCGCCGGTGCTGCTGCGCCGGGTCGCGACGCTGCTGCACCCGGACGGCCGCGCGCTCGCCGAGCTGGACGACAGCACGTATACCGAGTCGATACGGCTGTGCGGGAAGGTGCACACGAGCGGCTGGTTCCGCTGGTCGCACGTCGGCGTCGACCGGATCGACGCGTACGCCCACGCGGCCGGCCTGACGGTCGACCGGATCTGGACGGACGCGGGCCGGTGGTTCGCCGAACTGACGAGGCCCGAATGACATCGAACCGCCGGGACGGCCACGGGGCGTGGGCCGGGTGAACGTTCAGGCCATGGGCGGCGCGTACGGCCGGCCGCTTCCGCGCGGATCCGCGGACATGCGTGGAGACCCACCCGATGACGGCCCGGGACGCTTCCGAGGAAACGCCGGCCAGGCCCGCCACGCCGGACGCCCGCAGCAGCCGACCGGTGATCGCCGCCGCAGCCCGGGCTCCACCAGTACGCCACGGACGACCGCGCCCGCACCGCGGCGGCCGTCCGTCCGGGCCTGCCGGTGGTGCGCAGTGCTCATCACGGGTAACAGGACGCCCGCTCCCGGCGCTTCCGCGGACCACGAGCATGCGTACGGGCTGGCCGGGTCAGGTCCGGGCGCAGCAGGAGCGTTCGCCCGCGGCGAGGTCGTGCGGGTCGCGCCACCGGTCGCCGGACGGGTACGGCGGCACGGGCGGCGGCACCCGGCCGGAAGCCGGCGGGCGTGTCCCGAAACGGCCAGCCTCCGCGTGGCCGCGCGGGGTGCCACGGTCGCCGATCACGAACGCCGGGGACGGCGCTGGCCATGACCACTTACCGAAACCTTTCGAATCCATTTCCCGGCCGCTCTCCCCCACCGGCGCCGCACGATTGCACCTTCTTGCAGCGGTCGCGACCATTGACCACCGAAATCAGCGTGGTTATCGTGCCAGAGTTTCCGGCGTGAACGTTCGAAATATTTCGAAACGAACATGGCCGCCTGTGCGACGTTTCTGATGGAGATCGCCAGATGAACCCGATGGCACAGCCTCGCCTCGCCCCACCACCGGAACACGGGACGCGGCCGGCCACGCTCCGGTTGCTGACCACGCTGGCCCTCGTGGTCGCCGGCGGCGCCGCCGTCCCCGCCACGGCGTCCGCCCGCACCCCCGACGCGGCACGCCCCTCCACCGGCGTGCTGAACCCGGACGACCCCGGCGACTACATCTCCGCCGCCCCCGGCCCGGGACGGTTCCCGCTCGCCGCCGGGGGCCGCGCAGCGACCCTCGTGGTCAGCGGCAGCGACTACCCCGGCGTCGTGCGGGTGGTCGGCGACCTGCGCGACGACGTCCAGCGGGTGACCGGCCTGCGGCCCGACGTCGTCAAGGACCGGGTCCCGACCGGCAAGGACGTCGTGCTCATCGGCACGATCGGCAAGAGCCCGCTCATCGACCGGCTGGTCGCCGCGCACAAGGTGAACGTCGCCGGGATCGCCGGCAAGTGGGAGACCTCCCTGGAGCAGGTCGTGGCGAACCCGATGCCGGGCGTGCGGCGCGCGTTCGTGATCGCCGGCAGCGACCAGCGCGGCACCATCTACGGCACCTACGACGTGTCCAAGCGCATCGGCGTGTCGCCCTGGTACTTCTGGGACGACGTCACGCCGCGTCACCAGGACGCCCTGTACGTGCTACCGGGCCGGCACAGCCAGGGCACGCCCGCCGTGAAGTACCGCGGGTTCTTCATCAACGACGAGAACCCCTCCCTCGGCACCTGGGCACCGAAGTTCTTCGGCCCCGGCAAGGCGCCCGGCTACCCCGACGGGTTCAACCACCTGTTCTACGCCAAGGTCTTCGAGACGATGCTCCGGCTGAAGGCCAACTACCTGTGGCCGGCGGTCTGGGGGCGGGCGTTCGCCGAGGACGATCCGCAGAACCACGCGACCGCCAAGGAGTACGGCATCGTCATGGGCACCTCGCACGAGGCGCCGATGATGCGCGGCATCGAGGAATGGAACCGGCACGCCGTGCCCGCGGTCCGCGACAAGGACGGCAACATCATCACGCCGGGCCACGATCCGTACGGCGGCACCGGCGAGTGGAGCTACCGCCGCAACGCCGACGCCATCCGCAAGTACTGGACCGACGGCATCAAGCGCATGGTGCAGCAGGACTTCGAGGGCGTGGTCACGCTCGGCATGCGCGGCAACGGCGACACCAGCCTGCCCGACGGCGACGGCATCGAGCTGATGAAGCAGATCATCGGCGACGAGCGCGACATCCTCGGCAAGGTGACCGGCAAGGACGTCACGACGATCCCGCAGGTGTGGACGCTGTACAAGGAGGTGCAGCGGTACTGGGACAAGGGCCTGCGGGCGCCCGACGACGTCACGGTGGTCTTCACCGACGACAACTGGGGCAACGTGCGCAAGCTACCCGACCGGACGCTGCCGCCGCGCAAGGGCGGTTACGGGCTGTACTACCACTTCGACTACGTCGGCGGCGGCCGCAACTACAAGTGGGTCGACACCATCAACCTGGCCAACACGTGGGACCAGCTCCACCAGGTGTACTCCTACGGCGACTCGCGCCTGTGGGTGGCCAACGTCGGCGACATGAAGAACGAGGAGCTGCCGCTGCAGTTCTTCCTCGACTACGCCTGGAACCCGGACCAGTGGCCGGTGAACCGCCTGCCGGACTGGGAGCGCGCGTACGCGGCGGAGAACTTCGGCCCGGCGCAGGCGAGCGCCATCGCCGGCGTGCTGCACGAGTACGGCCGCCTGCAGTCGCGGCGCAAGCCGGAGCTGCTCAACCGCCGCATCACCCTCGACCCGGCCAAGGACGTCTCCAAAGACTCCTCGGCCGTGGTGTACGACGACCAGGCCAGCCCGTTCAGCCTGAACGACTACCGCGAGCTGGACACGGTCACCGCGCAGTGGCAGGCCCTCGACGCACAGGCCGAGCGCATCGGCCGCATGCTGCCGGCTTCGCTCCAGGACGCCTACTACGAGCTGGTGCTGTACGAGGTGAAGGCGACGGCGAACCTGTACGCGATGCGCGACGCGGAGTTCACCAACCTGCTGTACGCGCGGCAGGGCCGCGCCGCCACGAACAGGCTGGCCGCCGAGGCCGAGGCGCGGTTCGCCGAGGACCAGAAGATGATGGACTACTACAACAACACGCTCGCCGGCGGTAAGTGGAACGGCTTCGAGACCCAGCCGCACATCGACTACGGCGACGTCGCCCGGTACGGCCCGGACGCACCCTGGCAGCAGCCGCAGATCGACAACGTCGCCATCCCCGACGTGCTGTTCCCGGCCGTCAAGCGCATCGACCTGCCGGACCGCGCCGACATGGGCGTGGCGATCGACGGCTCCGACAAGTGGTGGCCGGACGAGAAGAGCCCCGCGGTGCTGCCGTCCTTCAGCCCGTACCAGACCGCCCCACCGCAGTACATCGACGTGTTCGCGCGCGGGTCGCGGGCGTTCGACTACAGCATCCGGCCGTCGGTGCCGTGGGTGCACGTGACGCCCGACCACGGCCGCGTCACCGACCAGGTGCGCGCGACCGTGCGGGTCGACTGGTCCCGCGCGCCGAAGGGGACGACGAACGTGCCGATCACCGTCACCGGCCCGAACGGCACGACGGTGACGGTCACCGCCCCGGTCGAGAACCCGGCCGCCCCGCCGCGCGGCTTCCGCGGGTACGTCGAGGCCGGCGGCTACGTGTCGATGGAGGGCGACCACTACACGCGCGCCGTCGCCGGCACCGACACCGGCGGCGCGGGCCGCGTGGCGTGGACGCGCATCCCCGACATCGGCCGGACCGGGTCGGGCATGGAGCCGTTCCCGGTCACCGCGGCCGGCGGGCGGCAGCCGTCCGGGGACGACCCGCGCCTGGAGTACGACATGGACATGACGACCTCCGGGCCGGTGAGGGTCTCGGTCTACCTGTCGCCGCGCAACTCGGCGGTGAGCACGGACGGCCTGAAGTACGCCATCTCCGTCGACGGCGAGAAACCGCAGGTCGTCAACGTCACCACCGCGACCGGCGCGGACGACACGGCGATGAACCGGCAGTGGGAGCGCAACACCTCCGACAACGTCGACCTCACGGTCACCGACCACACGATCGACCGGCCCGGCAAGCACACCCTCACGCTGTGGATGGTGGACCCGACGGTCGTCGTGCAGAAGATCGTGGTGGACGCCGGAGGGGCGCGGTGGAGCTACCTCGGCCCGCCGGAGAGCCGCCGAATCGTCCGCTGAGCCCGCCGGTGGATCGCCGGATCGGCCCGCCGGACCGCCGGTGAGCCACCGCGCCCGCCGCTGAGAGGCAGTGAAGGGCCGGGGACCTGAGGCCCCCGGCCCTTCACTTCCGCCGGCCGCGCGGGCCCACCCGCCGCGTCCTACCCGCAGGGCGACCCGGACGACCCGACCGGCGACGGCGTCTACCTCCGCACCGGCGTGCAGCCGAACGGGACCGGTCGTCCCCGATGCGCGCGAATTTTCACGGCGACGCGAGCGCCGTTGCGCGCCGTTTCCGCTGGTGGCCGCATTCGCGAGAGAACAGCAGATATTACGGGTTTCGGCATTCCTTGGCCGGTGCCGGAAGCGCCGCCTAGCATCCGCGTTGGGAGCGCTCCCAGCGGCGCCCCGCTCCTGCACCCCGCTATCTCAGGAGGTTCCCCATGAGACGTCGAGCCCTCTGGGCGGCGCTGACCCTCGCCGGCTCGATCCTCGCCCCGGTCCTCGCCACCGCTCCGGCCCACGCCGACACCGTGATATGTGACCAGTACGGCTCGACGAAGATCCAGAACGGTAGGTACGTCGTCCAGAACAACAACTGGGGCGACAGCACGCAGCAGTGCATCACGGTCACGAGCACCGGCTTCCGCGTCACCACCGCGAGCCACAACAAGCCGCAGAACGGGGCGCCCGGCGCATACCCGTCGATCTACGCCGGCTGCCACTACGGGAACTGCTCCAGCAACAGCGGCCTGCCCCTGCAGGTGAGCGACGGCCGCTTCAACACCATCCAGACCAGCGTCAGCATGTCCTACCCCGGCTCCGGGGTGTACGACGCGTCGTACGACATCTGGTTCGACCCCACGGCGCGCACGAACGGCCAGAACACCGGCGCCGAGCTGATGGTGTGGCTGAACCACACCGGCTCCGTGCAGCCGGTCGGCTCGCGCGTCGCCACCGTCAACCTCGCGGGCGGTACCTGGGACGTCTGGTACGGCAACAGCGGCTGGAACGTCGTGTCGTACGTGCGCACCTCGCCGACCTCATCGATCGGCTTCCCGGTGCATGAGTTCTACGACGACATGGTCAACCGCGGCTACGCGCAGCGCTCCTGGTACCTCACGAGCGTCCAGGCCGGCTTCGAGCCGTGGGTCGGCGGTGTCGGCCTCGCGGTGAACAACTTCTCCTACAGCATCGGCTGAGGAGCGCCGACCGGGTCCGGCGGCCGACCGAGGGACACGCTCGCCGCCGGGACCAGGACCGCGAGTCGCGCCCGCGGGCCGTCCCGCCGGGGCCCGCCGCGCGGGCCCCGGCACACGCACGGGCACCCGGCGCGAAGGCGTCCCCGCCCCGGACGTAAGCGCGCACGCGCCCGGCGTCAGGCGCCGGTGCCCGTCCGGGGGCGCGGGGCGCGGGCCCCCAGCGCGGCTAGCGCCGCCGCCTGGCCCGCGGTGGTGAGCCGGTAGGGCCCGCCGGCCGTGTCGCTGCGCAGCAGCCGCAGCGACTGGAGCCGGTGCCGCACGGCCGCGCGCGCCTGCGCGACGGCGGCGGCGTCGGGCACGTCGTGCGTCCGCGGATCGTGCCAGCCCTCCTCGGCCACCGCCCGCACGACGATCTGGCCGAGCCGTTCATCGCCGATCGGACGGCCCGCCGACAGCGTCAGCAGCACGATCTCGGCGACGGCAGCGGCCAGGTCCTCGCCCACGATCAGCCGGCCGGTGACGGCGCGCCACAACCCCGGCGTGTCCCGCTGCAGCCGCCGACCGCGGCCGGACAGGACCAGGCGGCCGCCGATGCGGCGGATCAGGCCCGCGCCGCGCAGCAGCTCGCGCAGCTCGGTGAGGGGGAGTACGTCGTGCTCGCCGCGCGGGCGGTAGCCGGGCAGGTCGTAGTACTCGTAGGCGTCGTTCATCGCGACGACGAGGGCACGCGGCAGATGCCCGACGCGGGTCAGGACGATGCCGTCGGCGGCCTCGTCCAGCAGCCGCCGGGCCGGTTCCAGCACGCGGGCGGCCTGGTCCGGCACGGACGGCGCGGCGCGCAGCCGGTCGAGGAGCGAGTCGATGAGATGCCCGCGCGTTGCGCCGCCGGCGCGCGCCCATCCGTGGAGCCGTTCGGCGTGCACCTTCTCCAGCCAGTTGACGCCGCCGAGCGCCGCCCGCGGGCGGGTGAGGACGTCGGTGGCGACCTGGCGCTGAGCGGTGCGCCAGCCGCGCCGGCCGACGCTGAACATCCCGGCCGCCTGGGCCAGTTCCAGCGCGCCGGCCGTCGCGTAGTAGGCGGCGGCCTCGTCGCCGCCCATCACCTGGCCCCAGGACAACTCGGGAAGGTCGGGCGGTTCGACGCCCGATCGCGACAGCGCCTTCCGGTAGGCGGCCAGTCCCGCGTGCGGGCCGCGCTCGTACGCGGCCATGACGGCGCGCGTGGTCTCGGACGCGCAGATCGCGGCGTACCGGCCGAGGTCGAGCCGCTCGAACAGGCGGCCGAGCGCCTCCGCGGTGGCCCGCCTCTCCTCCCGCGGCGCCGGCGACTTGGCCGGCAACTGGTACCAGAGGAACTCCTGCAGGCTGATCTGGGTCACCGACTCAAGGCCCTCGCCCCACGTCAGCGACTCGAACGCGCTGGCGGCCAGCCGCCCGGTCTTCGGGTCGTCCGCGTGCAGCGCCGCGAGCGCGGCGCTGACGCTGCCGATTTCAGCCATGTCGCCGAGTCTTGCAGGCCGACATGTGATATGTCCCTCCCCGTAGACCCCCCGCTTTTGTCCGGATCCCGCCCCTGCCGGTCCTCGCCGTACGGTGCGGTGGGCCGCGGGCTGGACGGGCTTTCGGCGGTACCGCGCGGATGAAGCCGATGGTCGCCCGCGTGGGAGGAGGCCGGCCGGTCCGGCGAGCCGCGCATGGCCGGACTCGCCTACTTCTGCACCGACGAGCGGTTCACCGAAGAGTCCGACCGCTACCTGCGGAGCTACTACGCCTTCGCCGGCGAGCGGGCCGGCACGATCGCCGACAGCGCGGTCGGCACGCCAGAACGGATCCGCGGCATCGTCGACGAGTTCGCCGGGATCGGCATCACCGAGATCGTGTTCACGCCGACGCTCGCCCGCCTGGACGAGGTCTTCGACCGCCTCGCCGACATCGTCCTCTGAACGGCCGTCCGATCGCACGCGGGAAGGCCGTCCGCACGCCGCCGTGCGTGCCGGTCAGGCGCCGGACGCGGAGAGGCGGCGGGCGATGCCGTCGAGGAGGAAGCCCAGGCCGAGCAGGAACTGCTCGTCCGCCGTGGCCCCCTCGGGACGTGCGAGCCAGCCGGTGAGGTGCGGCATGTTCCCGTCGGCGGCGGCCAGGTCGCGAAGCGTCGCCATGGCGGCGTACAGGGTCGCGCCGTCGTCCAGGCCGTAGCGGCGGGCGAACCGAGCCTCCTCCGCTTCCTGCAGCCCGCTGCCGAACACGTGCCGGTCGAGGAGCGCCGCGTACGTCATCGCCTCCGCGACAGTGGCCCCCTGCCGGACCAGGACGGCGAGCATGAACTCCAGACGACGCATGAGGTGCGGGCCGGCCGGCGGACGGGTGTGGACCAGCAGGGCGTACCAGGGATGCCGGCCGAGCATCCGGCGGGTCTCGCCGGCCACGGCGCGCAGGTCGGCGCGCCAGTCGTCGCCGGGCCGCGCGGGCAGCGCGATCTCGGCCGCCGCCGCGTCGAGCATCAGGTCGACCAGGCCCTCCTTGTTGTGCACGTAGCGGTAGAGCGCCATCGGCGTGTACGGGCCTAGCCGCGCAGCGACCGCCTTCATGGTGAGCGCGTCGACCCCGGCCTCGTCGGCGAGGCCGATCGCGGCCGCCACGATCTCCTCCCGGCCGAGCGCCCGACGGCGGGGCGGAGGCGGCGGCGGCCGGTTCCAGATCAGCGGAACCAGGCCCGGTGTGGACTCTCCCATGGATTTGAGTATACGTTATATACATATGTTTTATCTCATAAACTTTGGAGACCATGAAACATGTCCGAGATCACGTCCGACACGACCGGCAGGACGGGGGCGAGCAGCGCGACCGCTGCCGGCGGTGCGGGCGGCGGCGCGTTCGAGCCGCCGGGGATCCGGTTCGGCGTCGTGCGCGGCATCAGCTACGGGCTGTTCGGCAAGCCCGGCGAGTTCGTCCCGCAGGCCCGCGCGCTCGGCGCGACGCTGGTGCGGGCGTACCTGTACTGGGGGCAGGTCGAGCCCGAGCCCGGCCGGTACACCTGGGAGGCGGTGGACGCCCTCCTCGCGCAGCTCGACGACGACGTCGAGGTATGGATCACCCTGTGCTCCAGCTCCCCCTGGGCTACCCGCACCCCGACCGACTTCCTGCCGCCCTCGCCGGCCCACGACCTGGGCGCGTATGCCGCGTTCGTGCGCGCGGTGGTGCGCCGCTGCGCGGGGCGGGTGCGCTACTGGCAGTGCGACAACGAGCCGAGCAACACCGACCTGCTGTGGGCCGGCACGGCGGAGGAGTACGTCGCCCAGCTCACGGCCATGTACGCCGCGGTCAAGGGCGCCGACCCGGCGGCGGCCGTCGTGCTCGGCGGCTGCGGCCACGACGTGCTCACCGCCGCGGACGGCGACCCGCCGCGCGCGTTCTTCGACCACGTGCTCTCGGCCGGCCGGGACGCGTTCGACCTGTTCGACGTGCACCTGTACGGCGACGCCGCCCGCGTGCCGGAGCACCTCGCGACCGCGCGGCGGCTGATGGCCGCGCACGGCTACACCAGGCCGATCGTCGCCGGTGAGTACGGCGCGCCGATCCCGTTCGAGTTCCCTGAGGCCGAGGCGGCCATGTACGAGACGCTCGCCGCGGTGTTCGCCGACGCGCCCGCGACCCAGAGCACCGAGGAGCTGAAGGCGCGCGAGCGGCAGGACACCCCCGAACGGCGTGCCATGACCGCGCTGTACGACCGGATGGCGGAGCTTCCGCCGAGGCTGCGGATGTTCCTCGTCGGCTGCCCGCCCGACCTGGAGTCCAGGCGACACCGGATCAACTGCCGGCAGCTCGTCATGGCCAACGTGCTGGCGCTCGCCGCGGGCGTCCGCCGCACCGTGTACTGGAACCTCGCGCCGGAAGTCCCCGCGGCGGTCGACCCGCGGCAGATGATGCACCTGATGTTCGGCAAGCTCGCCCTGCTCGGCTACGACGGCGACACGCTCGGCGTGCGGCACCCGGCGGCGGACACGTTCGCCTTGATGACGGAGCGGCTGGCCGGCGTCCAGCGGGTGACGCCGGTGCAGGTTCCGGGGCGTCCGGCGGTGCGCGCGTTCGAGGTGGACCGAGCCGGCCGGCCGCCGTTGCTCGTGCTGTGGGAGCAGCGGGACGTCTTCGCCGGGGAGGACGAGCCGCCGGTCACCGTGGACCTGCCCTGGCCCGCCGCCACCGTGACGGCGGTCGACGCCCTCGGCGGGACACCGCCCGCCGAGGTCCGCGACGGCCGGCTCCGGCTGCCGCTCTCGCTCACCCCGGTGTACCTCACGCTCTGAGCTCCGCATGCCGGGCCCGCCGGGAAGCCCGCCCGCACGCTGAGGTCGCCGGGAAACCCGCGGCCCCAGGCACGGTCCTGGCGGATGGGATCGAGCTGGAGCGGCCGGTAACCGCGGGCGTTGCCTCGATGGCGCCCGGCGCGTCCGCGCCGACCGCGGCGCGGGAGCGGGCGCGGGCCGGACCCGCCACGGCGCCTGCGGAGGTCGGCGGGCTCGGTGACGGCCGGCGACGTCACCGAGCCCGCCGGCCGAGCCCGCCGACGGCGGCGTCAGCGCCGGGAGCGCGTACGGGTCCGCGTGCCGACGCGAACGTCACCGTCGCGAGCCGGCGCGACGGGTTCCTCGATCCGTGCGGCGCGTGGCAGCCGCATCATCGCGGGCAGGCTCTTCTGCGAAGGCCGGGGCGCGCTCGCCACCCGGCACACGGCGCCGGGCCGGCGATGAAGTCGGCCACGCGACGTCGTCGATCGCGAGCCACGGCGCGACGGCCACGGCCCCAGGGGTGAGCCCGGCGAACGTCTTGACCTCGCTGTGGAGGTGGGACTGGTCGGCGTAGCCGCATTCGGCGGCGACGTCGGCGGCGGCGCGCCCCGCGGCGAGAAGGTGGGCGGCGCGGTCGAACCGCACTAGCTGTGCGGCGCGTTTGGGTGTGATGCCGAGCTGGGAGCGGAAGCGGGACCACAGGCGCTTGCGGCTCCAGCCGACCTCGTCGGCCAGGCCGTCGACCCGCACCCGCCCCCGGCTGGCGAGCATACGCCGCCAGGTGTAGGCGACCCCGGGATCGACCGCTGGGCGGGCGTCCAGCCGCCGGCGGAGGATGTCCATCGCGATCGCGAAGCGTTCGTCCCACGACGTGGCGGCACGCAGCCGGTCCTCGGCCCGCCCGGCGTCGCGGCCCCAGACGTCCTCAAGGGCCACCACCGTGCCGCTGGTCGATGCGCCGAGCACCGCGGCCGCCGCGACCGGCTCCAGCCGGATCTGCAGGCACTCGGCCTGCCGACTGGCCGCCCGAAGATCGCCGGGGAGGAGCCCGACGACGACGCTGCCGCACTCGCGCCGGCCATGAGCGTCGTAGACGACGCCTTCTCCATCGCTCAGGTCGATGAGCAGGGTGACGGACGGGTGCGCGATCATGGCGATGTCCACGCGTGCGGGGACACGTGCGCGGAACCCGGCCATGCGGATCCCCGGCAACCGGCCTGACGGGCGCGGGACCGCGACGTCCACCATCGCCCAGTCGAACGGTGTCCCGGCCGACAGCACGTGACCAGTCTAGGCCTCAGTGATCACGGGCGGGGGCGTCGGCGGCCGCCGCCGTGAAGCCCAGCAGCAGTTCGCTGGTCGTCTCGGGTGCTTCGAGCATGGGCAGGTGCCCGACGCCGGGCAGCAGCCCGACCCGCGCGTTCGGCACCGCGTCATACTGGTGCGCCGACGACGGATCCCAGCGGGGGTCGGCACCACCGAAGATCACCAGCACGGGCACCCTGAGGGCGGCAAGACGCTCGGGCACGCTCCGTTCGGTGATGTACGCGGCGTTCCCGCGCAACACCGACCTGAACGCGCGGTACGTGGTGCCTCGTTGCTCGGCGATCAGGTCGTCCGGGATGTCCACCGGGCGCGCGGCCGTCGCCATGATCGCATTGCGATTCATCGCGTCCGAACGCCTGGACCACAGCAGCGGGCCGAAAGGCGGGGCCAGCAGGACCCGGAGGATGAGCGGCTGCGGAAGGAGCGCATCGGGACTCGGGCCGGTGCTGACCAGCGCGATCGAGCTCACCAGATCCGGGCGCTGTTCGGCGAGCGCGGTGGCGACGTAGCCGCCGCTGGAGTGCCCGGCCACGGCGACGTGGCGAACGCCGAGCTCGTCGAGCACTGCCGCCACCCGGCCCGCCTGCGCGGGCACGTCGTAGGACGGTGGGGGCGGGGACTGGCCGCAGCCCGGGAGGTCGACCCGGATGACGTGATGGCGGCCGGCGAGTGCCGGGACCACCGGGCTCCAGAAGCCGTTCGAGGCCCCCGATCCGTGGATGAGCAACAGCGGCGGCGCCTGCCGCGGGCCGTCGCGGACCACGTGGATCCGATGCGAGTGCTCAACGTCGTACTGACTCATGCAGAAGACCATGCATGGGCGGCCGGCCATCGGTCTTGGACAAATGTTCCCGCGGAATCGGCGACCGAGCCCCTCGCTCCAGCGACGGCGGTCAGGCCGGGCGTGCCAGGTGCGGTCGCGACGTTTCTTCGAGAGCACGTTCTCCCGTGCGAGATACGCCGCCGCTCACCCTGGCGTGCCGCCCTCGCCCGCCACCAGCGCGCGCACCTCGTCCTGGTAGGGGAACTCCCCTGGCCGGTAGGTGCACCAGGGCTCCTCGGCATAGGGGTCACCAGTCGCGCCGAAGGCACGCGAGCGGGAGTCACCGCAGATCGCGCGGAACTCGCAGGTGCCGCAGCGCCCCTTCAGCCGGTCCGGGTCGCGCAGGCCGGTGAACAGCGGCGAGGTGCGGTAGATCTCCGGCAGCGGCTTGGTACGGACGTCCCCGGCCGACATCGGCAGGAAGCCGTCGCCTCCCAGATCACGATGAACGGGCGGTCGGCGGAGTCCTGACGGTATCTGCGTACCGTACGCATGTCGAAGCCAGCCCTTCTTGTGCTGAGAACCCGCCCCGGCCCACGGTGCGCGATCACGGTGCCGCCGCCGGGACCGCAGCGCCTCCTATGTGCTCCGTCGGTACGGAAACCGCCCGGACGCGCACGAGCGCACCGTCGCCGACTTCCGCACCAACCGGTACGACAAGCACACCGGCACGCTGGTCTGGACCGATGCCCAGGGCGAGGCGTTCCGGCAGGCCACCGCCCACTACGCGGACCTGCTCGGCCGCCCCCAGGGCAAGCAGGGGCTGCGCCCGCACGCAGTGACGGAT
>JBEHYF010000095.1:0-20100 GCA_048498315.1 Actinomycetota bacterium | reverse complement strand
GGGTGGGGGGTCCTTCTCCGCTTGCCTCCTTCACGCCGCTTCCGGGTCAGGCGGGCGTACCGCCGGCATAGTCGCCGTTGAAGGTGGTCTCGATGGTGGTGGCCACGGGCTCGGCCACTCCGGTACCGGTGAGGATGATGCCCAGCTCCCGGTTGTTGTCCAGCGAGTTGCTGCTGAGGTTCATCGACCCCGCCTCGACCTGCTGGGTGGACAGGCCGTAGTCGGCGACCATCGCCTTGGCGTGGATGTAGAAGCCGTTCGGGTCGGAGTACCCGACGACGGTGCCGCCCGCCGCCTTGAGCTCGGACACCTCGCTGGAGTAACTGGACGGGTCCTCCAGGACCACCCGGACGCGCACACCAGCCTGCGCCCGCGCCACGATGGCGTTCACCACCGTGGAGTCGCTGAACTCCAGCTCCTCCACATCGAGCGTCTTGGTGGCGCCGTTGATCACGGTGAGCAGGCGGCTGCGGGAGTCGGTGGGCGACCAGAGCAGATGGTCGCCGTTGGTCGGGGTGATCGAGGTGCCGGCGTAGTCGGCGTTGAACACCTTCTCGATCGCCGCGACGTCGCGTGTGTCGTCGGTGAACACGCCGTAGTCGCGGCTGGTGCCGTAGTACTGCGAGGTCAGATTGCCGGTGAGGATCAGCGACTTGGCGTCGTCCACCGTGATGGTCTTCTGGTGGGTGTAGACGAAGGCGGAAGACGACCACACCACTCCCACCCCCGCGCCCGTCAGCGTGTTGTACGCCGAACTGTTGGCGCTCTGGTGTTTGCGGTCCAGAATGACCCGCACCGTGACGCCCTTCTGCTTCAGGGCCACGAGGTCGTTGACGGCCGTGGTGTCCTCCAGCTCGTACATCGTCATGTCGAGGGAGGTTGTCGCCGAGTTGATGAAGTCGTAGATGGCGGTCTGGCCACCGCTCTGTGAGAAGACGAACGCGCTGTAGCTCGCGGCGTTCGCGGGGATGGCCGTGGTGACCACTACGGCGCCGGCTACCAGCGCAGTACCGATCCGACGGAGGACCTTCCACACCATATTGGCTCCGCGTCTGATTTATGCCTCATAAGAGGCTCGTGGGGGTTTGCGGGTGTATGACACCACGTGTGAGGACGCGAAGGAAGGGCAGTGCGGTTAACCGGTCATGACAACAAGCCGTACCGTGGCACCCCGGCGGAGCCTGGTCGGGCTTGGCGTTACCGCTTTCGCCGGAGAATGGCGGGGATGAGGTCGCTCATGCCGGTGATGACGGCGTCGGTTCCGGCGAAGGTGGAAGCGTTCTTCCTCGCCGGGCTTGTCGGCGTAGCCGATGCTGCGGGTCTTCGCGTTCCGGACCGCGCTGATGTCGCTGACGGAGTCACCGATCAGGGCACGTCAACGCGCCCTCACCCTGAGCAGCCCGCGTGCCTCTTCGGGTGTCATCGGCGGGCGCTGGGCGATCTCGGCAAGCCGCACGGCACGTGAGACCAGTTGGGCGTTGTCGCGTACCGGCCGGCCCTTGGCGAAGGTGAGGGTGTCCTCCATGCCGACGCGCAGGTGCCCGCCGGCCGACAGCGCGGCCAGCGCGACGGGCAGGGTCGTTCGGCCGATACCGGTGGCGCTCCAGCTCGTGACCGCCTCCGGGAACGCCTGTACGGCGGCGACGAGCGCGGCCGCGGTTCCCGGCATCCCGCCCGGAACCCCCATGACGAGGTCACAGTGGACGGCACCGCCATACGGAGGGCCGTACGTGTCGAGCAGCCGGTGCAACGCGGCGACGTGCCCGAGGTCGAACAGTTCGAATTCGGGCACGATCTCATGCTCCCGGGCCCGTGCGTACAACTCGACGATGAACGGCCACGGGTTCATGAAGACGTCGTCGCCGAAGTTGACCGTGCCCATCGTCAGCGAGCACGAATCGGGACGGGCATCGAGGACACGGAGCCGGTCCTCGTAGAAATCGTGCACCGAACCGCCCGTGGAAAGCTGGACGACCAGGCTCGTCTCCGTACGGAGGGCGGCGACGGTCTCCCGGAGCAGGCCGAGGTCCAGGGTCGGCCGGGCATCGGCGTCGCGGATGTGGACGTGGATGAGCGCAGCGCCCGCGGCCTCACAGGCCTTGGCCGTGGCGACCAGCTCATCGAGGGTGGTCGGGAGGTCGGGCACGGCCTCCTTGCCCGCCTCGGCCCCGGTCGGAGCCACGGTGATGAGGGTCTTCGCCGTCGGCGCACCGGTCATGAGGCCTCCCCGGCGGATGGGGGGACGACGACGGTGCCCACCGCGTCGACGGCGGTGATCGGCGGATCCAGGACCGTCGCCGCGCTGGGCCGGGCTTCGCGACACCCGCGTGCCACGACCCGGCACTCGAAGCGCAGCCGTCGGCTGCGCCGGCCGATGTGCTCGACCACCGCCTCGGCCTCGACCACGTCGCCGCCGTAGACCGGCGCACGGAACCGCACGTCCTGGTAGGACGCGAACAGCCCCTCATCGCCGTCGAGCCGGATACACACCTCCGTGGCCACATCACCGAAGAGGCCGAGAACGAAGGCCCCGTCGACGAGGCCACCGGCATAGTGCGCGTGGTCGAACGAGACGTACCTGCGGTGCACGACCCGCAGACCGGCTCCGCTGTTCACGCCGTCTCCACGTAGTGACGTACTTCCCAGTCGGAGACCTGGCCGTTGTACCGTTCGACCTCCCAGCGCTTCATCGCGACGAAGTGCTCGACGAAGTCGTCGCCGAACGTGCTTCGCGCGAGGTCGCTCGTCTCCAGGCGATCGAGCGCCTCGGAAAAGGCGGTCGGCAGCCGGGGCAGCCCGTCGTCGGCGTAGGCGTCCCCGCCGTACGGCTCACCGAGCTCCAGTCCCCTCTCCACGCCGTGCAGGCCGCCGGCCAGGCAGGCGGCGATGGCGAGGTAGGGGTTCACGTCGGCCCCGCCCAGTCGATGCTCGACCCGCTTGGTCTGTGGGCTCTCTCCCACGACCCGCAGCCCGGCGGACCGGTTGTCCAGCCCCCAACTCGCCGTCGTCGCCGCCCACGAATAGGGGACGAGCCGCTTGTAGGCGTTGACGGTGGGCGCGAACAGCGCGGCGAAGTCGGCCATGCTCGCCAGCAGCCCGGCCGCGTACCGCCTGCCCGTCTCCGACAGTGGCCCGTCCTCGGACCACATCAACGGCGCGCCGTCGTCGAGACGCCACAGTGACTGGTGCAGGTGGCAACTCGATCCGGCCCAGTCGGTGTGCGGCTTGGCCATGAACGTCGCGACCAGCCCCTCGGCCGCGGCGAGCTCCTTGATCGCGTTCTTGTAGAGGAACGCGTCGTCGCCGGCGCGCAGCGCCTCCGCGAACCGAGTGTTGATCTCGTACTGTCCGGGCCCGGTCTCGGGATTGAGCGCCTCCACCGTGATGCCGGCCCCCTCAAGGCTGTCGCGGATGCGCCGCAGCAGCGGCGCGTCCACACTGGACCGGAACACCATGTAGGTGTACGGCCGCGGGGACAACGGCCGCAGTTCGTACCCACCGCCCACCAGCTCGTCGAGCGAACCCTGCAGCAGATAGAACTCGAATTCGAACCCGATGCGGACCTCCAGCCCGAGATCGCACGCCCGTTCGACCTGAGCGGCCAGGACGTTGCGGGGAGCGATCGGCACGGGGGTGTGGTCCGGGCGGACGAACGTGCCGTTGAGCGCAGCCGTGCCGTCGTGCCACGGCAGCATCCGGGCGGTCGACGGATCGGGCCGCAGGAAGATGTCGGGGTAGCCGTTGTCCTTGCAGGGGAAGTACGTCGTGGCGGTTTCGGGCGGCTCCACGACGTTGTCCCCGTCGCGGGTGATCACGAAGAGCACGTCGCTGAAGGCGAGTCCCTCCCCCTGGAGGAGGGCGGGTACGTCGCGCACGGTCACCCGCTTGCCGACCCACGATCCGTGGGTGTCGGAGGTGCCGACCACCACGGTGTGCACGCCGTGCTCCTCGCACCACGCGAGGAAGTCCCTCGCCGGCCGGTCGCCCTGAGCGTTCATGTCCCGCGCTCCTCGTCGACGTCGATGTCCGGAAGGAAGTTGAAGACGAAGGGGTAGCCCCGGGGTACGACCTCGACGTCGAGCTGCGTGGCACATCCGGGGCAGTAGAACTCACGGAGGATGTTCCACTGCGGATCGGCCGCCCGCGGGCCGCGGAAGATCGTGCCGTCCTCAGGGTCACGCTCGTAGACGAGCGCCGCCACTTTCCAGTTGCGCCGGTAGTCGCCGAAGTCGTGTCCGCAGTCGCAGCGCACCGTCCGGGCGCCGTCGGCGTGCTCCACGACGTACAGGTGCTGTTGGAGACAGACCAGGATGGACTCGGCCCAGCCGAGGCGCTCCCGTTCGATCTCCCGGACCAGGGCCTCCCGCCCCGGGTCCTTCTCCTGACGCTGCAGCACCTGCAGGTCCTCTGAGCCGAGCCGGCCCGCCAGCAGGTCGGCGATCTGGGCCTTGGAGTATTCAGGCACGGTCGACCTCCACCGGGCCGGCTTTACGGGTGGAGAACCGGATCGGCTCGGACGCGGAGACAGCGGGCTGCGCCACCTTCGGCTCCCAGTCATCCGGCAGGCCCCAGAAGTCGAGGAAGTGCCTGCGCCACTCCGGGGAGAAATTAACGACGTCCTGGTACATTCGGCCGCTCGGTGCCGGGAGTTCCTCCTCCAGGAGCTCTCTTCGTACGCGGGCGCGGTACTCGTCGGCCGGAAGAGCACGCTCGAGCCGTTCACGGCGGATCCGCGCTCGCAGGCCGCGGGTCGCCTCCTCATCGACCTCGCCGTCCTCCCCGAGGGCCACGCCATAGACGTGCTCGGCCGTCCACCGCGTGGTGACGCCGTTGGCGAGGTCACGGGCCACGGAGGCGGGATCGCGTTCGAGGGGGTCGCCGAAACCACCACCGTCGCCGGACATCGCCGTGAAGACGTCGTGGTCGCGGGCGGGCCGGGCAAGGCGGTTCGCCCCTCGAAACAGTTCCCAGTCCGCCTCAAGCGCGTCGACGAAGTCGGGACGTTCGGGATTCTCTCCTTCACCGGCCGGCAGCGCCGCCCCGGTCTCGATGAGCCTTCCCAGATCGGTACGGCTGCCGACCCACATGTAGAGCGCGCCGGCCGGATAGCCTCCCATGAGCCCGGGCGCGCTGAAGATCGGCGCGGACCCGAACGAGCCGATCTCCAGATCGCCGCTGTCCGTCACCATGTAGAGGGAGAAGACGCCGTTCCCGCCGCGGTACCGGCCGAAGCCGCCGCCGTCGACGTGGATCTCGCGGGCGAGGTAGACGGGCGGCAGGATCTGCTCCCAGATCTCCGCGTCCCCCATCTCTCCCTCGGGGTTGAACTCCACGCCGGCCGTGTCGAGGCCGTCCATGACCCCGGTCGCGAACAGGCCGGCCGCTGCGAACTCGAAGTTGTGCGCCCCGAACGGACGCCCGTAGTGGTCCGTGCCACCGGCGGTGTAACCGGTCGACAGCGCGCTCGTCGCGTGCACCTCCTCCCGATACCCCCGCGCGTAGTAGGCCCGGGACAGCGCCTGTCCGGCCGCGAGCCCGGCACCGTAGGTGATGCCCCACAACGCCGTGGGATACATGAAGCTCGGCGGGTTGCCGGCGCTGCCCTCCGGGACCTTCAGCCGGGTCGCCATCAGGACGCCCTCGTTGTGCTTCAGGTCGTAGAAGAGGTGCTGGATGATCACGTTCATGACCAGCCCCTCCAGCGTGGGCAGCGTGCCCTGGAACGGGTGGCGGCCGGCCGGGGACATGCCGGTGAAGTCGATGTCGAGGTGACCGTCGCGGCGGACGGTCACCTCGACCGGGCCGTGCAGCAGGCGCTCCTCACCCGGCATGACGCTGCCGCGCCAGCTGACCTCGCGGTAGCGTCCGGGGGCGAGCACGGTCTGGATCCGGCGGCGGGCCGCCCGGTAGGCGTCCTCGATGTACTCGCGTGATGCCCGAGTGAAATAGTCCGGGCCGAACTCCGCGAGGAGTTCGCCGACCTGTTCCCGGATCATCCGGATCCCGGTCATCTTGGCCCGGTTGTCGGTGAGCCAGTAGATGGGGCTGCGTACGCTGCGCTCGACCAGGACCTCCAGGTCGCGCTTGATCTCGTCGTTCTCCGCGATCTTCACGCAGGGCAGGAACAGCCCTTCCTCAAAGCGTGACCGTGCGAACGGGACGAACCCGCCCGGCTCGGTCGACCCGGTCTCCGGAGTATGGGTGAGCCCGCCGGCCCAGCCGACGAGTCGTCCGTCGTGCATGATCGGCGTGACGATCATCTGGTCCGGGCAGTGCGCACCGCCGATGTAGGGGTCGTTGTTGAAGTAGTAGTCGCCCTCGGCGAATCCCGGCGAGCTCTCGTACCCGTTCCGGATCATCCACTTGATCATCCGGCTCATCGTGTGCACGTGGATCAGCAGCCCGCGGGAGAGCACGACGGCGTCGCCCTCGGGGGTGTACAGCCCGAAGATGACCTCTCCCAGCTCGCGTGTCATCGGCGAGGCCGACACGAGCCTGGCGACCTCATGGGCGCTGGTGACGACCTCGACGAGCTTGGAGTTGAGCAGCTCGTAGCGGATCGGGTCGGACTCCTTGGCCGGCAGCTCGGTGAGATAACAGCCCTGTGCCGCGATCCGGCGTTCGAGCTCCTCCAGCTGCCGGCGCAGCGGGGTGTCGGTCACGCTCACTGCTCCCTCTCCATCCACAACGTGCGGTACTGATCGAGCCGGACGTACCGGCCCGGCGGGACCACCACGGTGAGCGTCGTGTCCTCGACGACGCACGGCCCGTGCAGTTCGTTGCCGGGACGCAGCCCGGTCAGGCCCCAGATGGGCATCTCGGTCCAGCCGCCGAAGTAGCCGCGCCGGGTCTCACGCCGGGCGCCGGGAGCCGGGTCGGGCCCGGCGAGCGCCTCCGCGCGCAGCTTCGGACGGATCTTCTCGACGTACGCCACCAGGCCTACCTCGAGCACCTCGTAGCCGGCCTGGGGATATTTCGCGGCGACCGCGTAGACCCGCTCGTAGAGGTCCTCGAACGCCCGGATCAGCAGGTCCCAGTCCGCGCGGGTGCGGATGCCGGTGACCGGCGACTCGACGACCAGTTCGTTGAGCTGCCGCCCGTATCGCAGCATCGCCAGCGGCCGGAACCGGACCCGGGCGCGGTCGAAACCCTCCCGGGCCATCTGCTCGGCGGCCTGCTCGCGCAGGTCCTGCCACGCGGCGCTGAGCGTACGGCCGAGGTCCTGGACCTCCTGCTCGTCCGGATCCGGGGACACGACCACGTTGACGGTGTGGTTGTAGTGGTGCTCGTAGTCCGCGGACGACGCGCCGAACGCGGAGAAGACCGGGCTGAACGGCAGGACCAGCACCCCGGCGAGGTTGAGGCCGTCGGTGTAGCCGGCGACGTGCGAAGGACCGGCGCCGCCGAACGCGAGCAGGTGATACTCCGACAGATCCAGACCGCGGGTGGCGATCAGCCCGGCGATCGCGTCGCGCATCTTCGCGTCGGCGATGACCCGGATCCCTTCCGCCGCCTCCTCGACGCTCATGCCCAGCGGCTCGGCGATGTGCGTCCAGACCGCCGTACGCGCGGCCTCGACGTCGAGGGGCAGGCTGCCGCCGGCGAAATTCGCGGGGTTGAGGTAGCCGAGCACCAGGTCGGCGTCGGTCACCGTGGGCCGGGTGCCGCCCCGCCCGAAGCACGCCGGGCCCGGCTCGGACCCGGCCGAGGCAGGCCCGATCTCAAGGCGGCCGGTGAGCGGGTCGATGGCGGCGATCGTGCCTCCGCCGGCCCCGATCGACAAAATCTCGATCATCGGAACGCCGAGGAGCATCCGGGCCACGCTGGGCTCGCGGTCGACGTTGATGTAGCCCTCGGTGACCAGGCCGACGTCGAAGCTCGTGCCGCCGACGTCGCTGGTGATCACGTTGTCGAAGCCGTACACCTGGCCGATGTAGCGGGCGCCGATGACGCCGCCGGCGGGCCCGGACTGGACCGTCTCGACCGCCTTGACGTGCGTGGCCGGGGCCAGGCCGCCGGTCGACTGCATGATCTGAAGCCGGCCGGGGAACCCGCGTTCGCGCAGCCGCTCCTGCACACCGCCGAAGGCGTTGCGGGCGATATCCCCGGTGTAGGCCTCAAGGATCGTGGCGTTGACGCGTGGCAGCTCGCGGATGACCGGGGCGATGTCCACGCTGCGGACGACCCGCACCGCACGGCCGCGCGCCTGCGCCTCCTCCGCCACGATCTCGGCCACCCGGCGCTCGTGCCGGTCATCCAGGAACGACCACAGCAGGGCGACGCAGATGGCGTCCACCCCCGCATCGAGCAGCTCTCCGGCAGCGCGCCGGGCCTCCTCCTCGCGCAGCGGGATGACCTCCCGGCCCAGACTGTCGATCCGGCCGGTGACGCCCCGGACCAGCCGGCGCGGGACGATGGGCTCGTTGTGCCGGTGCGTGACAGGGTGCAGGCGCGACGCCCGGTCGAGGTCGAGCCAGGTCTGCTTACCGCGCTCCATGAGCAGGATCGCCTCGAAGCCACGGGACGTGATCAGGCCGGGGACGCGGCCGGAGCGGGTGAGGATCGCGTTGAGGACGGCCGTCGAGCCGTACCCGAGGACCTTCAGATGCGGCAGCACCTCGTCGACGGACATGCTCCACTGCCGGGCCGCCGTGTCGATCGCAGCGAAGAACCCCCGGGAGATGTCGCCGTGCGTCGACGGTGACTTCCCGGTCGCGTAGTTGCCTTCGGTATCGACGATGAACGCGTCGGTGAAGGTCCCCCCGACGTCGATGTAGCAGAGTTCAGGGACGTGCGGGCCGGGCATGCGCCGTCCTTTCCGCGTGGGTGACAAGTGCGTTGAACAGCAGCGGGTGCGGTGGATCCGCGAGGCACTCCGGGTGCCACTGGACACCGAGGGCGAAGGGATGCTCCTCGACCTCGATCGCCTCGATCACCCCGTCCGGCGAGTGGGCCACCGCCGTGACCACCGGAGCCAGGCGGTCGACGGCCTGGTGGTGGATGGAGTTGACCAGGAACGAATCTCCGGCGACGCGGGAGAGGAGACTGCCGCGGACCACCTCGACCGGATGGACACCGCCGTCCCAGGTCTCGGTGTTCCAGTGCACCGCCCGCCCATCGGCACGAAGGTCGGGGAGAAGGGTGCCGCCGAGGACGACGTTGAGCAGTTGCGCTCCCCGGCAGATGGCGAGAAAGGGCATGCCGCGGTCGAGCACCTCGCGCAGCAACGTCGTCTCCACCTCGTCGCGGATGTGGTCGACGTCCTCGGAACCATCGGCCGGCCCGCCATAACGGCACGGGTCGACGTCGCCGCCGCCGGTGAGCACCAGGGCGTCGAGCCGGGCGCAGATCTGTGGTGCGGGATCTCCGTGGACGGGGATGATGACGGGGATCCCCCCGCCCCGGCGTACCGCGTCGAGGTAGGCCTCCGGCACGGTCTCGTGCGGAAGGTCGCCCATCACGGTACGGGTACGCCGGGGAACGGAGGTGACTCCGACGACGGGACGCATGACGGTGTCGTGTCCTTTCCAGGCGGCTGTGCTGCCGCGTCTCAACGGTGCGAGGAGCCCGGGTGGGTCATGCGACCCGTCCGCTGCCGGCGGCGTCGTACTCGGCCGGCTCGGCCAGTTCCCCCATGACCAGCCCGGCCCGTCGTACGGCCTCAGGCCGCCTGACGGACAGCCAGACCATCACCGCCACGCCGAGCACGATCCATCCGAGGACGGCGAGCGCGAGCATCGGCAGCGGCCGTTGCGGCAGCGGCCACACCGTCCGATAGAGCGGGTACGCCATCGCGAGCAGGCCGATCGCCGGGCAGATCCCGTGCTTGACCAGGTGGAACCGGGCGCGATGGTTGCGCAGCGAGTCGGCGATGAGCGCGAGGTTCGTGGTCCCGTACACCACGAGGAACATCACCGAGATCATGAAGCCGTAGTAGATCCACACGTTGAGCGGACCGCTGCCGATCGCCAGCGGCACACCGAGGACGATGACCAGCGCCGAGACCACCCAGACCGCGACGTACGGTGTCTTGTGCACCGGGTGGGTACGGCCGAGCCGCCTGGGCAGCAGCCTCTCGCGGCCGAGGGCGTACAGCACCCGCAGCGCTGCGTTGAAGGCGGTCTGGGTGAACGCCAGGATGCTGGACAGGACCGCGAGGAACACGATCCACAACCCGACGCCGTCGCCCCAGAACTTCGTGGTGACCTCGCCCAGCGGATCCGCCGTGGCGGCGTCGAGGTGGGACATGACACGGCTTCCGAGCCCGGCCGAGACGGCGTATCCGGCCAGCACGTACGTCGCCGGGATCACGATGGCGGCCAGGAGGACGCCACGGGCGACCGCACGCCGCGCGTTGGCGGTCTCCTCGGCCAGGGTGGTCGCCTCCTCCAGCCCGACGCAGGACAGGACGCCGAACGTCATCGCGAGCCCGATCGCGGCCCAGCCGCCGCCGTGCGGCACCGCGGACGGCCGGAACGGCGCCGCGGTCAGTCCCCCGGTGACGGCGACCCGGAGGGTGATCCACAGCGTCAGGGCCAGGACGACCGCGAGTTCGAAGCCGAAGAGGAGGAGCATGCTCCGCGTGCTCTGCGCGATGCCGCGGTAGGCGAGCACGGCGATGAACACCAGCCCGGCGACACTCCACACCCACCATGGCACGGCGTCGTGGACGGCGATGCCGGTGATCGTTTCTCCCCAGTAGCCCAGAACGATCACGGCCGCGGCGGAGAGCAGGATGTACGAACCGGCGAAGAGCCAGCCCAGGACGAAACCGGTCCGCTGCCCGAAGGCGCGCGTGACCCAGGTGTAGATCGCCCCGGCGCTGGGGTAGCGGTGCGAGAACTGAACCAGGGTATTGGCCAGGAACAGCACCGCGATCAGGGTGATGACCAGGGCGAGCACGAATGCCGGGCCCGCCATCGCCCCCATGACTCCGAAGTTGAGCGCGAGGACGGCGGCGGGGCCGGTCGCGGCCATCGACATGACCGCCACGTGCCGTGCCGTCAGCGCGTGCCTTGCGAGGCTGTCGTCCATGGACACCGGCGCCTCCAGTTCACTCGGCCGGAGGTCTCGCACCTCCGGCGGCCGGCAGCCCCCCGAAAGTCTGAAATCCAGACCATTAATGGGCTGGATTAAATACCTTAGATCGGGAAGGAGTCAATAGACCGGACGCATCCGATCAAGTGGCCGGGTGGTGACACGCTCGGCCAGGCCCCAGCCCGCACGCGTTTGACCGGACCAAGGGGTGTCCCTAGCGTGATCAACATGAGCAACGCGGAGAGTGCCGCGCGACCGGCCGTCGTACCGACGACGCCCGAGGTCATCGTCGAGCACCTTCGGGGACTGATCCACCGAGGCGAGGTCGGCCCCGGGGATCGTCTTCCCCCGGAACGAACCCTGGCGGAACAGCTCGGCGTCGCCCGGGTCTCCGTCCGCCAGGCGCTCGCCCGGCTCCAGAGCGAGGGGTACCTGACCACGCGCCGCGGCGCGTTCGGCGGGACGTTCGTCACCGAACTCATCGAACCCCGTCGCCGCTGGTTGCAGCGGATGCGCGAGAACCTGGCCGATCTGGAAGACATCCTCGACTTCCGGGTCGCGGTGGAGGCCCACGCCGCGCGGCTCGCCGCCCAGCGGCGGGACGCGGCGGACCTGTCCGCGATCGAACAGGCCGTTGAGCAGCTCGGGGACGTGAGCGACATCGCGACCTTCCGCGCCGCCGACGGCGCATTCCACCATGCGGTCGCCACGGCCGCACGCAGCCCACGGCTGACCGCCGCCATCGCCGACGCCCGCGGGCAGCTCTTCCTTCCCACGGACTCTCTCGTCTATCCGCCCGACGTCGAGCGGACCCTGGACGACCACCGCCGGATCGCCGCCGCGCTGCGGCACAAGGACCATGAGGAGTCCGCCGCGGCGATGACCGAACACATCGAGGCGACCCGAGCCTGGCTGCGTCAGATCCTCACCCGATCCGCCCCCGCCAGCATCGGCGAATCGGCGCGGCCGGCACGATCGCGCGCCGGGCGCGAACCCGATGCCGACGTTCACGCGCGATAAGTCGATGTCGTCCTCCGGGGCCGACGACAGCACGCCGTCTGGGAACGAACAGGTCCAGGCCCTCCGGCACGCACGTCTCGTGCGAGCGCTCGCGCTCCCGCCGCAGGCTGAGGGTCTTCGCGTTCCGGGCTCCGCTGATGTCTCTGGCGGAGTCACCGATCAGGGCGCATCCGCGCGGGTCGGCTCCCAGTTCCTGGACGCCCCACCTACTACCGCCGTAGCGAAGCGCGTTCCAGGCTGTGATCCGGGCGGCGGATGTCGTTCTCCAGCGCGCGCAGGCTCTTGTGCACGACAGCGGCGTCCGTACGGTGCTGGATCTGGTCGGCACGCCGCTCGTCGCCCTGCTCATCGCGGTCATCGTCGCGATGTTCCCCCTGGGCCGCGGTGCGGGAATGGACCGGCGCGCTCTGGCGGCGTCGGTGGAGCAGGCGCTGCCCCTGTCGCGGGCGTCCTGCTCATCGTCTCGGCAGGCGGCGGCGTCAAGCAGACGCTGGTACTCGGCCGAGTAGTCGATGACCGCGCGAAGGAAGGCGATGTCATCCACACCCGCCTCGTCAGCCGCGATCAACCACTCGTCAGGGTTTGCGGGCGACGCCTACGTACAGCGGAACGACGTCGTCTGCGGTGTCCTGTGGCTCATCTTCGGCAGACGCCCGCCACTTCTCGACCAACGTCACGCCCGGCCCGACCAACTCCAGGCCGTCGAAAAAGGCGGTGATCTGATCCTTGGTGCGTGGGGTGACGTTGGATCCTTTGCTTCCGAGGTCGTTCCTGACCGCGCCGAGGGCGGGCGGATCGAAATCGGCCGTCACATGGCTGATCACCAGGTAACTGCCGGACGGCACCGCCGCCAGCAGTCGGCGGATGATGGCGTACGGGTCGGCGTCCGCAGGCAGCCAGTGCAGGATGGTCAGCAAGGTCAGCGCGACCGGCTCGGTGAAATCGAGAGTGGCCTTGAGCTCCGGGTGCTCCAGGATGCGATCCGGCTCGCACAAGTCGCCGTGGACGTAGGCGGTCCGCCCGGAGGGGCGGTTGGAGTGCAGAGCACGGGAGTGGACGAGGACGATCGGATCGTTGTCGGTGTAGACCACCCGGGAGTCGGGGGCGATCTCCTGAGCCACGTCGTGGAGGTTCGGCGGGGTGGGGATGCCGGTGCCGATGTCCAGATACTGCCGGACGCCCGCCTGCGCCAGATAACGGACTGCTCGATGCATGAACGCGCGGTTCTCCACGGCCGTCTTGCGGGCGATCGGCAGGTGCTCAAGGACCTGTTCGGCCGCCTCGCGGTCGGCTTTGAAATTGGTCTTCCCGCCGAGCAGGAAGTCGTACACACGTGCTGGGTGCGGCCGATCGGTGCGCAGGTCCACCGGCTCTGACGACTCGGCCGGCTCTGCTCGCATCCAATCCTGTGCGTCCGACACTTATTGTTCCCTCCAGACGGTTGGATCCGCGGCGCCCATACCACTCGGTGATCTTACCGGTGAACTGACCGATCCCTACGGCAGTGCGGGCGGCCGGGCTCCCGTACGCCTTTCGAAGCCGGATCACGACCGCCGATCGACCGGCCCGTACGGACTTGATGGGGGTTCGGGCAGGCGCGCATACTCGCGTCAGATCGTGGACGGCGAAGGAGCCGGGATGATGGCTGCGGCATTGAAAAGCTATCTTGGCGGCCAGGCGACGCGTCATTCCTCGCGGTCATCGAATCGTCCTCGGCTCCGAAAGTTCCTGGTCCCCGAGGTTGTGTTCGGCGTCGGCACGCTCGGCGAGGTCGGCAGCGCCGTACGACGGCTGGGGGGAGCCCGTCCGTTCCTGGTCACCGATGCCGGTGTCATGGCCGCGGGCTGGATCGATGCCGTGCTGCCCTCGCTTGAGGAAGCCGGTCTTGACTGCCAGGTCTGGTTCGACATCACGCCGAATCCCAAGGACCACGAGGTGGCGGCCGGGTTCGAGCGCTATCTGGAGACCGGCTGCGATGTCGTGGTGGCCGTCGGCGGCGGAAGCTGCATCGACGCGGCGAAGGCCGTCGCGATCCTGAGCGGCAATGGCGGGGACATCCTCGGATACGCGGGGGTCGAACGGGTTCCTCGGCCGGTGCCGCCGCTGGTGGCGGTGCCGTCGACGGCCGGAACCGGCGCCGACGTCTCCCAGTTCTGCGTCATCACCGATACGACCCGAAGGCTCAAGGCGACCATCGCCTCCCGCGGCGTGATGCCGAACATCTCGGTGACCGACCCGCAGGTGCTCACCACGATGTCCACCGAGCTGACCATCCACACCGGTTTCGACGCGTTGAGCCACGCCATCGAGGCCTACGTCTCCAAGGGCGGGAACTTTCTGAGCAACCTGCACGCGCTCGCCGCCGTCGAGGCGGTGCGGGACCACCTGCTGGCGGCCGTCGAACGACCGGACGACCTCGCGGCACGCGAGGGGATGGCGCAGGCCAGCCTGCAGGCGGGCCTGGCGTTCTCCAACGCCTTCCTCGGCGCGACCCATGCCATCTCGCATCAGATCGGGGGTGCTCTGGACCTGTCGCACGGCCTGCTCAACGCGATGCTGCTCCCCTATGTGATGTCGTTCAACGCCGAGACCTGCCCCGCACGCTACGTCGGGATCGCCGAGGTGCTCGGCGTCGCCACACCGGAAACGCCGCCGGCCGAGGCCGCCGCGGCGGCGATCGACTGGGTGCGCGGCTTCGCCGACAAACTCAGCATCCCGCGCCGGCTCGGCAGCCTGGGTGTGACGGCCGGGGACATCGAGCACTTCGCCCGCAACGCGCTGGGCGACGCGTACATCCTGACGAACCCGAGAACGGTGACCGTGGACGATGTCAAGCGAATCTGCCTCGCCGCTCTCTGATCCCGAAGAGGAACTCGGCGAGGAGTGGTTGGAGCGACTTGCCGGGGCACGCTCGTCCAAGCCCACCTACTACGCCGAATGGCGCGACAAGTCACGCGGCCTGGAGCGGGCGATCCAGTCCATGCGATCGATATCGGCGGCGCTGTGCGCCACCACGCACGGGCCGCGGACCCTGTGCGCGGAGGTCATCGACGCCGCCGCCCAGCATTTCGAGGCGGGATGGGCGGCCATCTCGTTCGTCCCGGGCCTGGTCGAAGACGATCTGCCGCGCCTCATCGCACGCACGCCCGCGCGTACCGGGCCGGCGCGCTGGGCGGAGCTTCCACCGGACATGAAGGTCGTGGCCGATGCCGTGCTCGGTGAAGAGCGCGGCGTGGTACGGTCCTCGGCCACCCGTACCGGGGTCGGGGTGCCGCTACGCCAGCGTGATCTCGTCGTCGGCGCGCTGGTGGTGTTGCAGACCGAGGGCGGCACACCCGACGACAGCGACCTGACCATCATGGAGACCCTTGCGAACCAGGCCGGGATCGCCCTGGAGAACGCGTTCCTCTTTGAGGAGCGCAAGCGTCACGGACTCGAACTGGAGGCCCGCAACCGCCAGCTTCGCAGGGCGCGCGTCCGGCTCTCGGAGTCGCGCCGCCAGGAACTGCTGGCCAGGGAGCGCGAACGCATCGCACGCGAGCTGCACGACCGGGTGGCCCAGTACGTGCTCAGCATCGGCATGAACCTGAAATGGTGCCGGGCGCACACGCCCGAGGGCTCCTCGCTCGCCGAGCGGCTCGTGATCACGCAGGATCTCGCGCGGTCGGCGCTCAACCAGATACGGGCGACGATCGAAGAGCTTTCGCCGAACCCGAGCCCGCCCGCGACGGGCGGGCTCGGGCCGGCTCTCGGCGAGCTCGCGCAGGAGTTCACCCGCACCACCGGCCTGACGGTGCACTTCGAAGACCGTGGAGGGCTGGCGACGCTCTCCGCGAACGCCCAGTGGACGCTGTTCCATGTCGCCCAGGAGTCGCTCTTCAACGTCGCCAAGCACGCGGACGCCCGGCGAGCATGGGTGGCGGCCGGTTGCGGGCAGGGCGGGGTGTCCCTGGAGGTGTCCGACGACGGGATCGGCGACCCGGACCTGCTCAACCGCCGGCTCGCCGAGGCCGAACACGGGCACCGCATCGGCGCCAGCCTGGGCCTGACCAGCATGGTGACCCGGGCCGCCGAACTCGGCGGCACCATACGGGCGTACCCGCGCGAGGGCGGCGGCCTGGTGATCCGCCTGCGGGCGGCGAATCCGAAGGAGCCGCGATGACGGCGCCGCCGGACCGCACGGCGGAAGCCGCGACGCCGATCCGGGTCGCGATCGTCGACGACCACGCCATCGTCCGGCAGGGGTTGCAACTGGTCCTCGAAATGGAGCCCGACATCACCGTCGTCGGCGACGCGCCCGACGCGACGGGCGCGTTGCACCTGGTCCGGACGGCTCGGCCCGATCTCGTCCTGCTCGACCTCAAGCTGGCCGGTCAGGGACTCGACGGCGGCATCGAGCTGTGCGCCAGGATCACCCGCGACTACCCCGACGTGGGCGTGGTCGTGCTCACCACCTTTCTCGAACAGAGCCTGGTGCTGCGGGCGATCCGCAGCGGCGCCCGCGGATACGTGCTGAAGGACACCGACGCCCTGGAGCTCGTCCGCATCATCCGGCGGACCCACCGCGGAGAACCCGGCTTCGGATCGGGCCCCACCTCCGTGCTCGTACAGTCGCTGTCGGACCATGCGGTGGAGGCGGCCGCCCAGCTGACGCCGCGTGAACAGGAAATCTTGCAGAACCTGTCCCAAGGGCTGACCAATGGCGAGATCGGCCGGAGTTGTCACATCAGCGAAAGCGCGGTCAAGTTCCACCTGCGCAACATCATGCGCAAGCTCGAAGTCCGCAATCGCACGGAGTTGCTCTACGCCGCGATGAAACGCGGCCTGCTGTGAGCGTGAGCCAGGGCCTGTCCGATCGGCCAGCCCGAGATTGGCCGACGCGTTAGCGACACGATGACCGGAACTACGTAAATTCCGTGTTGTCGGAGCCCGGTCAGCGCCGCGCTTTTGGGTATTCACCCAGGTCGGGCCGACCGGGGGGGCGAAATCCTGTTGGCGCGTCGGCGGACGCGGGCCGGAAGGGAGATCACCGATGACAGGCAACAGGGCAGTCATCTACCAAGGACCCGGCAAGGTATCGGTGGAGACCATCGACTATCCCAAGCTGGAGCTTCGGGACGGCCCGGGTGTCAATCCGGCGAACGTCGGCCGTAAGTGCCCGCACGGCGTCATCTTGAAAGTGGTCTCGACCAACATCTGCGGCAGCGACCAGCACATGGTCCGCGGTCGCACCACGGCTCCCCGAGGGCTGGCGCTCGGGCACGAGATCACCGGCGAGGTCGTCGAGGCGGGCCCGGATGTGGAGTTCATCAAGGTCGGCGACCTGGTTTCGGTGCCGTTCAACATCGCCTGCGGCCGCTGCCGTAACTGCAAGGAGCGCAAGACCGGTATCTGCCTCAACGTCAACCCGGACCGGCCCGGCTCGGCCTACGGGTACGTCGACATGGGCGGCTGGGTCGGTGGGCAGGCCGAGTACGTCATGGTTCCCTACGCGGACTTCAACCTGCTGCGGTTCCCCGACAAGGACCAGGCGATGGCGAAGATCCGCGATCTGACCATGCTCTCGGACATCTTCCCCACCGGCTACCACGGCGCGTACACCGCCGGCGTCACGACCGGCTCCACCGTCTACGTGGCCGGCGCCGGCCCGGTGGGCCTGGCCTGCGCGCACTCGGCTCAATTGCTCGGCGCGGCCGTCGTCATCGTGGGAGACATGATCCCCGAACGACTTGAGCAGGCCCGCAGCTTCGGGTGCGAGACGGTGGACCTGCGGCAGGACGCCTCGCTCGCCGACCAGATCGCCGAGATCCTCGGTGAACCCGAGGTGGATGCGGCGGTCGACTGCGTCGGCTTCGAGGCGCGCGGCCACGGCGACGGTGCCGGCGAGGCGCCGGCGACGGTGCTGAACGACATCATGGACGTCGCCCGCGCGGGCGCCGGACTCGGGATCCCCGGGCTTTACGTGACCGGAGACCCGGGCGGGATCGACGAGGACGCCAAGATCGGCTCGCTGCGGATCCGGCTCGGCCTCGGCTGGGCGAAGTCACACCACTTCACCACCGGCCAGTGCCCGGTGATGAGCTACAACCGCCAGCTCATGATGGCGATCCTGTACGACCGGGCGCAGATCGCCAAGGCCGTCAACGCCACCGTCATCCCGCTCGATGACGCACCGCGAGGCTACGCCGAATTCGACCAGGGCGCGAGCCGCAAGTACGTCCTGGACCCCCACGGCCTCCTCGCGGCCTGACGGACCGGCTCGCCGGGCCGCTGTACTTCCCGTAGTGTCCGCTTGACCGTTGCCGATGAAGGCCATGCGGTGGTCTACCCTCGCGTGGCCCTCATCGGCGAGCGGCGCCCTCCACGGCATTTCGCCGGGCGATCCGGGCCTTGTCCGCCTCCGAGCCATAGCGCCGGTCGAGAACGCGCGTCACGCGTGCCCAATCATCGAGGGTCTTGATCGAACCCATCTGCTCGGTCACGAACGGGTCGTTGCGCCATGCGATCGCTCGGTTCCACAGCACGTCGAGCAGCTCTTCGAGGATATTGCCGACCTTGGCCTCGTATATGGCGAACGCCCGGAGCCCGCCGTCCGGTTCGATCTGCGCGATCTTCTCGCCTTCCACGCTGAGTGGCGAGCTCGGCAGGAAGCTCCGTACGTCGGTGACCGATACCGCCGTGCCGTTCCTGGCGCGCGCCATGAGCTCGGATCGTGGTTGTCGCGCGCACGCCCGGGGTGTCCGGTATCCGTAGCAACCAGCGGCCGTTCGGGTCCTGGTAGCCCGCGGAGACGGTCTGATAACCGGCGGCACGCACGGCCTCGCCGACTCCGATGGCCTCCAGGGCGGCCATCCCGTTGCCGGTTGGCCAGGCCCGCACCGACCTCTCCAAAGACCGGTGCCCGCTCCAGGACCGTGGCGTTCCAGCCAGCCCGCGCAAGCGAGATCGCCGACGCGAGCCCCGCGATCCCCCCGCCCACCACCAGCGCCGTCAACTTCTCAGCCACCAGCCCTCACCCCGCCTAGGTCGGCCATAGCGTCCGCGAGCACGCTCACCCAGAAGTTGCCGAGCATCCCGGCCGAGGACCACGAATAGCGGCGTCAGCCCCGCCCCATGGCGACGTGGGCACGGCGATGAGCGGCCTGCCGCTCCGAATCCTGCTGACTCGTACGGTGTCCGGCCCGCATGCGGCGGGGGATGGCCGACGATCTCCTTCGCGTCCGTGGTGCTCATGCTCTGCCTTTCGGTCGCCGGCGCTGGCCCGCCGGCGGCTGTCGGTCACCGAGTCTGCCAGCAGCCGACCCGGCTAACCCCATTACCCCATTAGCCTTGGGAATCCCCTGCGGGGATGCCCGTTCCGGGCGGAAAATCGGTGGTGGTTGCTGTCCGCTGACACCGTCGTCTCCTTGATCTTCAAGGTCGTCCATTAGCCGGGTGCCGGGAGCCAACATCAGGGCCCTTCAGTGTCGCCGCGAGCACGAGGATTAGATTCCTCCACCATGTCCCTTCGGCTCCTGCGGGCAGCAGCCGTCTTCCCCCGGGACGGCGAGGAGGCCGTGGTGCTCACCGAGACACAGGACAACGAGGAGATCATCGAACGAGTCGCCGCGCTGGACATCGGCAAGGCCGAACTGGTCTGTTGTGCCCGGGTGCCGAGCGAGAACCGGCCGGGCAAACGACTGCAGGAGGTGGAGACCTACTCCACCATGACCCGCTCGCTGCTGGGCATGTCCGATCACCTTCGCTGTCTCGGGGTGACCCGGGTGGTGATGGAGGCGACCAGCGACTACTGGAAACCGGTCTTCTACCTACTGGAAGCGGCCGGGTTCGAGACGTGGCTGGTCAACGCCCGCGACGTCAAGCACCTGCCCGGTCGGCCCAAAACCGACAAGCTCGATGCGGTCTGGCTGTGCAAGGTCGCCGAACGCCAGATGATCCGCCCGAGGACCACCTTCTCCGCCGGCGCGGGCCGGGGATTGCGACGCCGGTACACACTCGCCCGGGCAACGCCCGTCAGCGTGCACGACCGCTTGATCCCGACAT